>JBLHVV010000010.1:0-49174 GCA_047628755.1 Crocinitomicaceae bacterium
GTTTAGCTTATAGCAAGACGGCCTGTTTCAGCAAAAGCCAATGCATGCTCCATGGTTTCACGATCGCGTATTTCACCAATTCAGATCACATCGGGAGCTTGGCAACAATATTGCGCGCCACAAAGGCCAATTAATGACGTTGCTTAAATGCGTTTAATAAACTGGCATTTGGCCGCACTTCAACAGATCTTTAGACAAGGGCTTTAGCGCACCCTGAAATTTTGCGCTTGGGGCGAGCGCCAGTGCTTAAATACAAATCTGATCCATCATATTTAACAAGGACTTGTAAATATTGAATTAATGATATGTAAAACTCTTGTTAAAAACAGACTACAGGTATGAAAGGGTTAAGCGTCTAAACTCAAATTATCTAGTTTTTAATTAAATAAAAGCTATGAATTAGCCCAAGGCCTAATTCACAGGCATTAAAATAGAAAATATCAGTTAAATAGCATCGCAATAAGGCATATCTAACTATAAAAAGCGCCATGGCGTAGCCTGACCAGTTAGACAGGTTGGTCTATTTAATGGCACAATCCAAACTATTATTAATTCTCCTAATACGGCGCCCTCTTATGTCAGTTTATGAAATCAAGCATCCTTTAATTGAACACAAAATTAGCCTAATGCGAGAACGCGACCGCAGCACACGGAGCTTTCGCCAGTTAGCCGCAGAAGTAGGGTGTTTATTGACCTATGAAGCCACTAAAGATTTTGAATTAGAGGACTACACTTTAGAAAGCTGGCAGGGTCCCGTGATAGGCAAGCAGATAAAGGGTAAAAAAACGACTATTGTGCCTATTCTTCGGGCGGGTATTGGCATGCTGGATGGGGTTTTAGATTTAATACCCAGTGCAAAAATAAGTGTTGTGGGATTATATCGAGATGAAAAAACCCTTGAGCCAGTTACTTACTTTGAAAAACTGGCACTGGATATTGACCAACGCATGGCATTGATCATCGATCCAATGCTGGCCACAGGCGGATCAATGGAGGCCACTATCGAACTGTTAAAAAAAGCAGGCTGTAACGATATTCGCGCTCTGGTTTTAGTGGCTGCCCCCGAAGGCATTAAGCGCCTTCAAGACAAGCATCCTGATGTTGATATATACACTGCATCTGTGGACGAACGTTTAGATGAAAACGGCTATATCATTCCTGGTCTTGGCGATGCCGGTGACAAAATTTTTGGCACTCAATAATTAAATTCAATAATAATCCTTTCTAGGAAAATAATATGCAGCAAGATTCAACCGCAAAAACGGCACTGGCCGGACTTCAAATGCTTTTCGTAGCATTTGGCGCCCTGGTTTTAATGCCATTAATCACCGGCCTTGACCCAAGTGTGGCGTTATTCACAGCAGGTATTGGTACGTTAATTTTTCAGTTTATCACTAAAAGACAGGTACCAATTTTCTTGGCGTCTTCTTTTGTATTCATAGCGCCCATTAGTTACAGCGCGCAAACGTGGGGAATACCCGCCACCATGGGCGCACTATTTTGTGCAGGTGTGGTTTATATGATTCTGGCCACAGTAGTGGCTTTTAAAGGCCCAGGCTTTTTACACAAGCTAATGCCACCAGTGGTCACTGGTCCGATAATTATGGTAATTGGTTTGGGTTTAGCCCCTATTGCCGTGAACATGGCCATGGGTAAAACCGGTGACGGCGCAGCAGAATTATTCCCGTATGTGGATGCGTTAATCGTTTCTATGTCGGCATTAATCACTACTCTGCTAATGGCAACATTGGCAAAAGGCATTTTCAAGTTAGTGCCTATTTTATCTGGGGTGATTGTGGGTTATATCATGGCAGCATTCATGGGAATGGTTAACACCGAAGTAGTTTCACAAGCCGATTGGTTTGCTGTTCCAAACTTCGTTGCTCCTGAATTTCATTTAGCGGCTATTTTATTCATGCTACCTGTTGCCATTGCCCCAGCGGTTGAACACGTTGGCGACATACTTGCGATTAGTAATGTGACCGGAAAAGATTACACCAAAAAACCAGGCTTGCATCGCACATTAATGGGCGACGGCGTAGCAACTTCGGCAGCCGCTTTATTTGGCGGTCCACCAAATACAACCTACAGCGAAGTAACTGGCGCGGTAATGCTAACCAAAATGTTTAACCCAGTAATTATGACTTTTGCGGCTTGCTTTGCTATTAGTTTGGCTTTTATTGGCAAGTTTGGTGTAAGCCTGCAAACCATACCTGCACCGGTTATGGGAGGCATATTGGTTTTATTATTTGGCTCAATTGCTGGGGTTGGCATGAACATACTGATTAAAGCACAAGTTGATTTAAGCGAACAACGGAACCTTGTTATCGTGGCAACAACGTTAGTATTTGGTATTGGTGGCATGGCTATAGGTAATGCAGACTGGTCGCTTCAAGGCATCGCATTATGTGGCTTGGTAGCCATTTTAATGAATGCAGTAATCCCTCAAACTCAGAACGAAGAAGAAACGTTAGAGCAAGAAAAAAAGATAATTGATGATATTGTTAATCATTAAACTTAGTTCACTAATTGTCAATTGATAAAATAGCCCAGTTTTATACTGGGCTTTTTATTGCACCTTACCAGCAAAAAAGAATGTTCGAACACGCTATGAAGCCTGTAATCTATTGAACAAATCAAGCTGTTTAATAAGCGCTACTTTGTCTTGTTCGTTTAACTCACACTCTTCAAGCACATAATTAACCGTTCTTGCTACAGTTTCCCAGCGTGGTTTTTTAGGTAAGGTTTGTAGTGTTAGGTACTTATCCAGCGTTCTAGTTTTTGCTGTACTACCATCTAAGTAGACTGTCCATAGACCACTATTTTCTGCTAGATCAACTTTACTTTTACCGCTACTTTTTTTCCATAATTCAATGCTATTACGCACTAAGTTAACCGTAACCTCACGAATATCTTGAGGCTGTTGTTTTAACTTTTCAGCAGGTGAAGATTGAGGCAAAGCTTGTACTCTCTGGACCTTCAATAATAGTTCTTCAGGTAATACTGGAGAAACGATGTAGTCAGCAATACCGAAACGAATTGATTGGGCTAATTGAGCTTTATAATAGTGCTCTACAATTAGCAACACAGGAATAGAGGGGAATTGCTTTAGAATAAACTGTATATCTTCTAACAAATATACGTCCCAATTTTTCACATCCCAAATAATAACTTTAGGTTGATACTTTTTAATGTTTGCACTGGTAATTGAGGTATTAACTACATAATAATTTTCTAACAATGTATTTTTCACCATCGATGAAATAGGTTTTGAGCATAAAATAGCAGGTGCCCATTCGCTACCATAAAACTTATCCTGTAATTTCTTAGTATCCTCAGCTGCATTAAAAATGGGTATGGTGAATTTAAAAACAGTTGCTTTGACTAATCGCTCTATATTTAAACTGCTACCCATATCATTTAATAACTGATGCACTCCATTAAGATCTTCACTGAACATGCTTTTATGATGAATAGGCTTACTCAATACTGTTTCAAATATAATCTCTGTATTTTTCATATCTATATTTAAACTGGCTGATACACCATCTCGCTCAGCCATGCGAGCAATAATTAACAAACTATTCTGTAGTTTTTTTCTATCCACCTCGACCAAACAATCATCGCCATTTATTTTAATAGTAAAATTGAGAACACTACTATAATTTTTAAGCGACGCAACCAAACTGGAGATCGAATACTCCGTAAAGAAATCATTATTTATATACTTAGCCTTTAGATCTTCACCAGTGCGGTCAATTGAAGCCTGTACAAACATCAACAACCTCTCGTCATCTTTTCTATGCACCCACAAAATAAAAACCTGCAAAGCTACAAAAAATACTAGACCAAATTGTATTAGTGGACGTGATTGAATCCATTGGTTTGTATATAGATAATCGTGGATAACACACAACACAGCGCCCACAAAACTAATAGTAAACAATATGGCATATCTTTGCTTTTGCTTTATAAGTAGTGCAAGGCTTAGCAGCACATAAGCTACTGACAGAAAAACCATGACTTGGCTTAGTCCTGCAAACTGAGTAAAAATTTTTGCTGGGACGTTGGCTGTTACTAATATCAGTCCAACGGTAAGTAACGCAACTACATGTGAAAAGTACAGTTTTTTAAGCCTGAAAAAAAACTGGTAAAAATAAACAAAAAATGACAACGACATGAATAACAAAATATGTTCTATACGCTGTAATAATTCCCAATTTAAGTTTGGAAAAAAATCATAAGCTATGCGCTCACCCACCATAATACTGCGCATAGCTACAACCAAAACAAATGCTGCAAACATCACATAGCTAATATGCCCACGACCAAATGCACTGATGATGAGCAAATAGATACTCACTAGGGTCAAGAATGCAAATACCATCGCATCTATAATTTTACTTTGATCTTGGAGTTCATGCCGATGGTATTGATTAGCAATTAAAAGGCTATGCCATATGCCCCCTTCCTTATGGTGAAAGTTACTTATATGCAGAATAAGGTCATAGCTTTTACTAGGTGGCAAGGAAACCACATCAGGGCCAAACTTTGGCTGCTCTAAGTCTAGCTGGTCAGATACAGATCCTCGGCGATAAAACAGCTCTCCGTTTACCCACAGACTAACAGCACTTGGCATATCAGGGATTCGGAGATAATAAGGAGCGGTTTCAGGCATTAATATCTTAAGCCGCAAGGTTGCGAAACCAAACTCTGAATACGGGCCTTGTTTATGCCATAAGCCAGGCAGCTGTAATCCGTCCTGCATAGGCTTATTCATATCTGTATGCAGCTGTTGCCAATCAAACGCCCACAATCCATCCAAAGCTACTGTGCCTTGGTCTAAATCATCTGATGATATTTGCTGTTGAGGTAAGGCTAAACAAAAGGCTGGGATTAAAAAACCCATAAAAAATACTGCTAATTTCATAATCTTCATCATTATTTTTTAACTATATTACCTACTCTATGACTGAGACTACACGCCTAATTACGCCATACAAATTAAAAATGTGATTAACAAAGCTGCCCCATAAAGATATACGACTTTGACTAGTAAGAGATATCCCTTAAACTGACTAAAATATATCAATATTAAGTCTATTACTTATAGTATAAAGAGAACAATCTATTTGAAATAATATAGTGATCTTCTGCTTCTAAACACTCTTCGTCGATTATTGTCACTGCCATACCCAGCATATCCTCTTCTGCGTAACGGAAACGTTCTAATGCATTTCCACCTGCCTTGATTATATTTTCAATAATCATCTTTGACTTTGCACCAAAAAAGTATTGCTCGCCATCTTCATTGGATATTTCAAAGTGCACTTCGGTTTCACCATTTTCAAACCAGGCACTTACCATAAACCAATCACTCATTACTGTGCTACCTTTTAAAATTTTAGAAATTAAAAAGCCGAATCATTGCTGATTCGGCTTTTTATTATCACGTTTAATTCGCTATTAATTAGCGATTAAGTCCTATGTTAAAACTGGCTAGCTTCCATTGCATAAAGACAGTCTGCACCACCTTTAACCGAAGCGGTTAAAGATAAGTATCTTGGTAATAAACGTTGAGTAAAGAAACGAGCCGTTGCAAGCTTGTTTGCATAGAACGGTTCAGAACCTTCTTTTGCAAGGGCTTTTTCAGCCATCATTGCGTACATGTAGGCAAATGATGTGTAACCAAACACTTGTAAGTATTCAACTGAAGACGCACCAATTTCGTTGGCATTGTCTTTAGCTTTGTCCATTACCCATTCAGTCAAATCAGTTAGGTTGGCTAAAGCATCTTTCAATGGGTTAAGAAATTCAGCCATTTTATCATTACTTTCTTGTGAAGCGATAAACTGATTAATTTCTTCAGCGTACATATTAAAGAACACACCACCGTTACCAGCAATTTTACGACCGATCAAATCTAATGATTGAATGCCGTTTGTGCCTTCATATATTTGAGTGATACGCACGTCACGTACTAGCTGCTCTTGGCCCCATTCGCGAATAAAACCGTGACCACCAAATACTTGCTGACCTGCAACCGTTGTTTCTAACGCGTTATCTGTTAAAAACGACTTAACAACAGGTGTTAGCAAAGAGATCATGGCATCGGCGTGTTTTTTGGCTTCTGGATTGTCAGAAAACTTAGCCATGTCTAGCCATTTTGCAGCGTAAGTAGAGAACGCACGGCCGCCTTCTGTTAATGCACGTTGAGTTAATAACATACGACGCACATCTGGATGCACGATAATTGGATCAGCTGCTTTTTCAGGAGCAACTTTGCCCGTTGGTGCACGACTCTGAATGCGGTCGTTAGCGTAAGTAGCCGCTGTTTGATATGACGCTTCTGCTGCACCAATACCTTGTATGCCCACGCCCACACGCTCGTAGTTCATCATGGTGAACATGCATGCGAGGCCTTTGTTTTCTTCGCCAACCAGCCAGCCTTTGGCTTCGTCAAAGTTCATTACACAAGTGGCTGACGCTTTGATGCCCATTTTGTGCTCTAAAGAACCCACCGTTGCGTTATTGGCTTCGCCTAAAGAACCGTCTTCGTTTACCAGTATTTTAGGCACTAGGAACAAAGAAATCCCTTTAGGGCCAGCTGGCGCATCAGGAAGCTTTGCCAATACTAGGTGGATTACGTTCTCCGCCATGTCGTGGTCGCCCCAAGTAATAAATATTTTAGTACCTGAAACATCGTATGAGCCGTCTGCATTTGGAATCGCTTTAGTGCGTATAATACCAAGGTCAGTACCGGCGTGAGGCTCGGTTAAATCCATTGCACCAGACCAAGGGCCTGCGTACATATTAGGTAAGTATTTCTCTTTTAATTCTTGGCTACCATGAACGTCTACTGACAAACATGCACCGGCTGTTAGCATTGGCATAAGGCCAAATGACATATTTGAACCTTGCATCATTTCTTCTACTTGGCCAATCAGCATCTTAGGCATACCCATGCCGCCAAATTCTGGACTGCCACCAAGGGCAAACCAACCGCCATCAGTGAAGGTTTTATAAGCTTCTTTAAAGCCTGGAGGCGTTACAACCTTGCCATCAATTAGCTTAGTGCCTATTTCATCTCCTTCACGGTTAATTGGCGCAAGTACGTCTGCAGCAATTTTACCGGCTTCTTCCAAAATAGCGTCTGCGGTTTCAGCATCAACTGATTCAGCTAAACGCGGGTTTTCGGCCCACATTTTATCGGCTTCGAATACTTCATTTAACAAGAAGCGCATATCACGCAGAGGAGCTTTGTATACTGGCATTATTTGTCCTTTTATCAATTCGGCAGATAGTCTGTTGATCCGTCTGACCTTGTTTTTCGCGGGGCTATTGTACACCAATACAGTGGCGCGTTCGCGCTTTCGAACCGCTTTATTGTGATTATCAACCACCTTAGTGACACGCAGAGATAAAAAAACCGCATTCTGTTAAGAATACGGTTTCATTTAACTAATCGATTATGCCTTTACAGGCATAAATTAGAACGCGAAGTGTTCTTCAGCAAGATCCATTAGAGAGTCTGCACCAGCCAC
Source organism: Crocinitomicaceae bacterium (assembly GCA_047628755.1). Classification (GTDB taxonomy): domain Bacteria; phylum Pseudomonadota; class Gammaproteobacteria; order Pseudomonadales; family Oceanobacteraceae; genus Bermanella. Next base: position 7,545 of record JBLHVV010000010.1, read on the forward strand.
CATAGACGCAGCATGCATCTTAGTACGAGGCAAAATACGTGCAAAGTAGAAGCGAGCTGTTGTTAGCTTAGCTTTGTAGAAATCTTCTTCTGTAGTGCCGTTAGCCAGACCAACTTGTGCTGCTTTAGCCATTTTAGCCCAAAGGTAAGCAAGTGTTACATAACCAGAGTACATGATGTAATCAACCGAAGCCGAACCTACTTCATTGCGATCCTTCATAGCTGACATACCAATTTTCATGGTGATATCGCCCCACTCTTTGTTTAGCTCTGTAAGCTGAGCTACAAAAGGCGCTAGCTCTTCGTTGTCCGCTTCTTCTTTACAGAAGGAATGAACCAGTTTGGTGAAGTTCTTAAGAGCGCCACCCTGAGTCATTAGTACTTTACGACCTAATAAGTCCAGTGCCTGAATACCCGTTGTGCCTTCATAAAGCATTGAGATACGAGTATCACGAACGATTTGCTCCATGCCCCATTCTGCGATGAACCCATGACCACCAAATACTTGAACGCCATGGTTAGCAGCTTCGTAGCCTACTTCTGTTAAGAAAGCTTTCGCGATTGGTGTTAAAAAACCTAGCAAGTCGTCTGCAGCTTTCTTGTCTTCTGCTGAGTTACCGTGCTCAACAATGTCATTCTGTTGGGATGTAAGGTAAACAAGAGCACGACCGCCTTCAGCGAATGCTTTTTGAGTAAGAAGCATTTTACGAACGTCAGGGTGAACGATAATAGGGTCTGCTGATTTTTCAGGAGCCTTTGCGCCAGTCAATGAACGCATTGCTAGACGGTCTTTAGCGTAAGCCAATGCACCTTGGAAAGAACCTTCAGCGGCAGCAACACCTTGAAGTGCTGTACCGATACGCGCTGTGTTCATGAAAGTGAACATAGCGTTTAGACCTTTGTTTTCAGGTCCGATAAGGAATGCTTTAGCGCCATCAAAGTTGATTACGCAAGTAGCATTACCATGAATACCCATTTTATGTTCGATAGAACCGCAAGATACAGTGTTGCGATCGCCGGCTTCGCCATCTTCAGCAATGTTGAATTTAGGCACTATAAACAAAGAAATACCTTTAGTGCCTTCTGGAGCACCTGGTAGACGGGCTAGAACGATATGCACAATGTTACCAGACATGTCGTGCTCGCCGGCAGAGATAAAGATTTTAGTCCCTGTGATAGCGTAAGAGCCGTCAGCATTTAATTCCGCTTTAGTTTTAAGAGTACCAAGGTCAGAACCACAATGAGATTCAGTAAGACACATAGTACCTGTCCATTCGCCACTTACTAATTTAGGCAAGTAAGCTTCTTTTTGTTCTTGGCTGCCCCAGCTAGAAATTGTGTTCATGCAACCATGAGATAGACCTGGATACATGCCCCAAGACCAGTTTGCGGTACCTACCATTTCAGACATGATAATGCCCAAAGATTCAGGTAGGCCTTGACCACCAAATTCTTCTTTATGAGTCATAGAAGGCCAGCCGGCATCTACAAACTGCTTATAAGCTTCTTTAAAGCCTGTAGGTGTGGTTACAGAACCGTCTTCGTGACGGGTACAACCCTCTATGTCACCGGCACGGTTAATAGGAGCAAGTACGTTCTCACAAAATTTTGCGCCTTCAGTAACTATGGCGTCTACCATGTCAGGTGTAGCAACGTCAGCGAATATTGGAAGGCTGGCGTAATGTGCTGGCATATCCAGCAGTTCGTCTGTTACGAATTTAATTTCACGTAAAGGAGCTTTATAATCTGGCATAGTAACCTCAGTTTTAGGCCTGACTCATGGTTTATAGAGCTGATATAGGCCGAAAAGTCGTTCAATTTAAAACCCAAAAAAACGGGCTCTCTCTCATTTGTCGGAATTCGCAACCAGTCAACCAATAGGCGCTCCGACACAAACTTCAAACAAGTGTTTGAAACATACGTTTGCAATTGCCGTTTGTCAAGCCTAAACCTGTTCGAAATCGTTCAAATAAACAGCAAGTATAGGACATATAGATGAGCTTAAAAGACCAATTAAGAATTGATTTGTAAACCAATAGGCTTTAATCACGAGGGCTTATTGAGAATAGACCATGAATTTAGACCAGTCATGAACCAAATCAAAACAACCCGCTGTTTTGCCTTTATTTAAAACTCGTGCGGTCTTGGAATGGCTTAAGCGCCTTTCCTTTAGACAAGCCATTAGCCATAGCGATGCGCTGATTTTTACGGCCAAGCAGGCGTAATTGGGTGATGCGCTCCCAAAATAAGACGGCACGGGTGTCTTTCTTCCAAGTTTTCTTGAATAGATATTTAGTGGCTGTAATGGCATCTGGACTTTTTTGCACAATATTATTGGCAAGAGCCTCAGCTTCAGCCATAGGGTTTTCGCTAATTTTGCTAATTAACCCGTACTCAGCGCCTTCAAGACCACTGAAAAAGCGCCCTGTCATGGTTAACTCTTGAGCGATATCCAATCGTGTTAAACGCGACAGGGTAACCATGCCGCTCATATCGGGAATTAGCCCCCACTTCATTTCTAAAATGGACAAATTTGAACTTGGAGTCGCTATCCGATAATCACATGCCAATATAATTTGCATACCGCCGCCAAAGCAATTCCCATGAATAGCCGCAATAACTGGCACCGGCAGGTCACGCCAAATATGGGCCACTCGCTGAAACATATTGTCTTTAGACCAAGGCAATTTGGCAAAAAACTTCGGAATCATAGTGGGGGTTTTAGACACCGAAGCAAAATCTAAACCAGAGCAAAAAGACGGTCCATTACCGGCTAATATAACGGCTCGAATAGACCTGTCTGTTCTTATTTTTTTTGCAGTGGCCACCATCTCGACAAACATCTTTTGGTCTAAACCATTGTGCTTTTCAGGACGGTTCAAACTAACATAGGCAATGGCATTTTTTACTTCAAGGAGTATTCTGGCTTCAGTCATAAAATTTATTCTGCTTAAGTTAGATATCTAGATCATTCCACAAAGCTATACGATGAACAATGTTTATACCTGACTAAAAAGAACAGAGTTCAGCCTATATTGAGCAGTCTTTAAAAATGATGATAAACCATCTTGCTTTTATCAACTTGAGAGGTCTCGGGGACCGCTTTGTAAATACTGTTCCAAATAGGCTCGGCACCAAAACGTACATAATACTTAGACAGAAAACGCTGATCTTTTTTCTGCAATGGTGCGAACAAATCTTCATGATACGATGCTAAATCCATAGACTGGTAACCCATTAGCCCATAGATTGTTGCAGGTAAATTAAAATGGCTTACTTTATTAACATTCATTTTAGCGGCCTGCTGAAGCTTAATCCTTTGATGTTTTATATTGGTAAATACTACAAGAGGAACTCGTCCCTCTTCAGGATCTGTGACTTTTATTGAGCAATGAGTGCCGTAACCTTTGCGGCCATCGTCATGGAATGTTTGTCCGTGGTCTGAGGTGTAAATTAAAATATATGGCTGATCAATTTTATTTTTGTATAACTCAGAGAAAAAAGCAGTCAAATTCCAACTCACTGCATTCCTATAAGAATTGACAAATTTAAGACGAGTTAATGCGTCGCCACTCACTGGGTATTCGACCTCATCAACTTCATGAAAACTCCGTGTGAAACCGGATGGAGGCATACTAGGATGATAACGCTTTTCATCTTTAGGGTACTTACCCTCAAAAGGAAAGTGAGCACCGGTTTTATTAATATAAATAAATTCCTTTTTGTTATTATTCAAACGTTCATGCAACAAACTTGCAGCGTACAAGTCTTTGTTATAAAGAATCACATCCTTGTCTAACACCTGAATGAAATCATCAATAAAATCCGCCTCCAATTTTGTCATATGGTTTCCAAAATCCCCTTTGCCATGCTGAGTATCAATATAAACCGTACGATAGCCTGCACGCTTTGCAAATTGCCATATAGTTGGCTTATCTATTACATCAGTAAGGTAACTCGATCTTGAAACACCATAACGCATTGATCGGTTACTAGGGGCACTACAGTTTGCAAAAGAAGATGCGATACCAAAGTTAATAGGCTGATATTTACTAATACTGGTAGGAACACCACTGGAGGAATTAATATCATAAAAATCCCCGCTCATACTTTCGTCCATAACAAAAACCAAGTCTCCTGAATCGGCTTCAATAGCTGGCTCTAATGTTAGCTCTGAGGAAGTTACTTGATCGTCAAGCATCAACTCCTCTGATTTTAAAGTTAACCAATAGGCTATGGGAGTGAATTGGGTTGGCATAGCTTGCGTGCCTTCACCTTCACGGCTTACCAATATGCTAATAATAACCGCTACAACAAGTCCACAAGGAAATAGATTAAAAAATGGAGATCTAAAGAAAATAACATGACTGTTACTGGGCATTAATAATGCTACAAGCCCAACAATGGAAATTAATAACACGGTTAACATACCCGAAAAAGCAAACACTGCATCTAAGAGATTTTCAGTGGCATTTAGCAATATTTCAAGTTCAAATATTTCCATACTTAAATGCGTTGCTTGGAAGTAACCAAATGACAACGCGCTGGCTAACACCAATAATATTGACAAAAAAACTTTTGTCTTAGAAAACCGACTATAAGCGAGCAATACCATAGCCAGTATGGCCAGAAAAAACACACACAAATAAACAAGTAGCCCCCTCTGCCAGCCGATACTTTCAATGCGTTGAGCTGACAAAGGGTTAGTAACTACAATGAACGTTAATAATAAATATAATTTAATCAAGGCTGATTTAAACATTATAAACTCGCAAATACATTTTTACGGCGAAATTTATATTACAATATAATGAAAACAACCATATATTGGCGTGAAGATTAAACTTTTTAATTAGTCTTATTTAATTTTCTATGATCTGCCTCACATTAGTCTCCTCCATAAAAAAAGCCATGCTATAGCAGCATGGCTTTATACAAAAAAATTAAATGTTTATATTAAAGTGAATAGTCGATTCTAGGTAGCAACGTCCAATAAATTAACCTTTGAATTTATTTTGTCATCTATTTGACTAATCTCCAATATTTGGGATTGAATACGGGATAACCTCTCGTTTAATACTTGTACATCGACACCAGGCTTTTGTTTTTCTAATTTATCCTGCTGTTCTTGCTCTGACTTTTTATCAGCTGCCAAACGCTCTTCACTGCTGAGGTCTTTTACTTCTTCTCCGTCATCAGTTGCGGCTTTCTCTGTTATCGCTTCGCTCTTAATTTTCTGAATATCGGCCCTAGCTTCTATAGACATAAGAACGGCTTCAGACGCCACTCGACGATCTTGATTAGAGGGTTCTGCAGGTGCTAATGCCGCCCTTCGAATAGTCTCTGCTTTATCTAAGGTCGCTTGAGGGTTACCTACCACAGGGCCTGTATCAATAGAAACCTCACCAGCAACCGCATAGTTTTTTCCATCAGGGCCTCGCTCATAGCTTAAGCTGATTGCACCTGCGTATTGCCCACCCACACTTTTATGTGCTTGCTCATGAGTTCTCACTTCTCTATCACGCTCGGCCAGCTGTTGGATCTGCTTTAATTCAACCTCTAGCTGACGCTGCTCTTGGGCGTCTTGCTGACGCCGTGCATCAACTTGGCGCTCAGATTGGGATTGGTCGATATCTTTTTGCTGGCGACTGTCGGCTTGCTGCTCATCCTGCTGGTCTCTTTGTACTCTTGCTTGCTCACGACGTTCAACACGGACTTGGTCAGCTGCAAGACGTGATTCACTGCCTTTATCTGACCCCTCTTGTTGGGGACGCCCACTTTTTTGCGCTTCATCTACCGGAGTAAAGCTGGTGCTATCGAGGTTTTCAGAAGCTGCAGGCACCGCGACACCATTACGCGCATCGCTCACTTGCACGTTACTGGCTTGGCCTGTGTTTACTGAATTTCCAAATGTGATATTCACATTAACCTCGATATCCCTTAGAAAATGGGATGTTTATACTTTTAAATCTACCAAGCTGCCAATCATCTGGCTGCCCGCTTGCACGACTTTGGCAGACACCTCTACTTCTCTTTGGCCCTGCTTTTGATCTAGCAATGCTTTTTCTAAATCCACTTCTTTAACACCCTGATTGGGCTTTACTGGCATTTGGCCACTAGACGATGCTATCTCTTGAGCAGCCCGTGTCATTTTATCTTGGCCTTGCTGAATACCTGCAAGACCTGAATTCATGGGATTACCTGAACCATTTATTTGCATATCTACTGCCTAGTGAATAATTGTTCCTGTATATAATTTAAACAGAGCTGACCCAAAGTCACAAACAACTCTACTAGAACTTTAATACTAAATATGACTATTAAATGCATAACATATAACAATATATCAAATTTTAGGGGGTAAGCAGAAGTAGAACCGTTCGTTAGAAAAAATGGTTATAAAGACTCGATATGTCTAACTAAAGTGTTAGCTTCTTAAAAGTTAGTCGGGGGTGCGACAATATGTCACAGCTAACAATGGCACTTTTTAATCTAATATCATTGCATTATCAAATTGGGGATATTTAATGAAACGCATTCTAGCCATTCTAGCCATTCCATTTATTGTCACTGCTTGTGGCTCTGAGTCTGAATCTCAGCCTGAACTTGAGACAACTGGATTTACCAGATCACTTAGCCTAAGTGGCGATTATATCGCCTCATTTAATATGACCGATGTTAGGAACGCATCAGCCGATATTACCGTTACCATCATCGAAGCCGACGGCGATGCGCCGATCGATACAGACGTAACGATTACACCACTCATGCAAATGGTAAGTGGTATGAACCACGACACTCCAATGTCTTCACGCTCTGGCTCTTTAGATGAAAACAACCAATTTAAAACCAAAGCCTACTTTTTAATGCCCTCTGGCGCTGAACTGGGTGAATGGTCTTTTAAGGTAGCGTTTGACGGCGAAGAAGATACATTTTCAGTTGATGTGGACATGATGATGAGCGATAGAGAAGTGCTTTTGGGCAGCAGTGATAAAATCTCAAGTATGGGCAACGAAGTGGGTCGTCCTTACCTTTTGTATAATGAAACACGCCATGTGACAGACAGTATGAATTCATTCACTGTTTATATCGCCGCACGCGAAACCATGATGAAACATACGGCATTAGTAGATGGCATAACCCTAGTTGGCGAAGCTGAAATGGATATGTCCGGTTCAATGGGAATGAGCCTTACATCTTCTAGTATGATGGCTATGTCTGATTATGACTTAATGGTAAGTTCTGTTTTAGTAGAAATATGTGCTGCCGAATGTGATACCGAAAATAATTGGATTACAGCATCTGCAGTTGCCGACAAAGCAGGCCAATACAAGGCAACAGGTCTCAGTTTAGCTGGTGACGAGACCGATGAAGTGAATGTTCGACTCGCTGTAAACAGCGAACAAAAAATGAAAGGTGACAGCACAGAATATGCAACGTTTTACTTTTCAGATGAAGCATCAGCGTCTGGATCAACAATGCACAGCATGTAACTACTATGTATCAATATAAAAAAGTTATGAAGCCAACTAAGCAGGTAAATATCAAAGACTTGTTTTTATTACTTACTATTTTATTTTTCTGCTCCCCTACTTTTTCAGCCTCATGCTGTGGCGGAGGCGCCAGTTCAGGAGTTATCTTGCCAAAATTTGATGACGCCATGTGGGATATTTCATTTGCCAAAGAAACCTACAACGGCTACTGGACACAGCAAGGTAACTACCAAGCTGACCCTGTGGGTAGCGAGTTATCTCAGCGACGCATGAATGTTTCATATGCTCATCGCATAGCAGAGCAATGGCAAGTGAATGTAAGTGCATCTTTAATCGACAACCAAAATAAATACAGTGGCGATAGCCGTTCTGTTCAAGGCTTGGGTGATACCCAAGTTGGCTTATGGTACGAAGCGTTTGAGCGTGTCACCTGCGTATATAGAATCAACGGCTGGGAAAGTTTAAAACCAAGCTTGTATTTTGGTACAAGCCTCACTTTGCCTACTGGTATTAGTGCCTACGGTGATCGTGTAGATAATAGCTTCGATATTACTGGGCTGGGGTTTTATCGCTGGGACAGCAATGTAATTATTGAAAAAACAGTCTACCCATTTAGTCTTGGGTGGCAAGGAAGCTACGGTATTTCAATAAAGCGTCCAGTCAATCAAGAGTATGGCCAAACAGTTACACCTTATAATAAGCAACTGGGTGAGCGCATGAGCAGTGTATTCAGTGGTGCCTATACTTGGTTTCTACCCAATCTTGCCATGCTAACCGCCACTGTCAGTTATTCCACATTAAAACAAGCAAAAACCAAATACGATGGTTTAAACGATTCCAGCAGCGGTTTCGACAAAGACACCTCAGGTATCGCGTTTGCTTATAACAGCAGTTTACGAGACTGGATTTTAAAAATATCGTTTAATCAAGCTGTAACGGGCCGTAACTATCCTAAAACCCAAACCGTTTCAATGGGAGTTAGCCATGTCTATTCTTTATAATGTACGAATTTATAGTTTAATTTTTACTTTATTTTTTATAACGGGTTGCCAAGAAGATTTATTTCCCAGTAATGACCAGCTGCCTGAGAACGCTACTGCTATAGTAGGAACAACTACTGATGATTTTTCATTTACGCTATCAACATCTAACACAGAGCTTATTAGCAGTCGCTTGCAAACAGCAGATGCTGTTGTTTTATATTTTACTATGTGGTGTCCTGTGTGTGACTCACACATGCAATACATACGAAATAATTTTAGAACTGAATACAATAATGTGGAATTTATATTTGTAGACTATGTGTCAGGTTCCATTAATTTCAGCTCTAGATCTCAAAGGTCTTCTGGCTACTCTGATTTTGATGTAATTGCTGACATAGATGACAATTTGCAAGCTATATTCAGCGGTACAATGGCCACTACAGTGGTAATTGATAAAAACTTTATTATAAAAATGAACGAAGCTTTTAAAACAGGAGATAAATTAAAATCTACTTTAGATTTACTTTAAGTGTATCCAGTTAAAATATTAGGGTGCGACAAAGTGTCACATTACATAATACTTTGAATATATCTAAAATACCTTAAACAACTAAGGTTTTGGCAATGAATATAATCAAAAGATATTACTTATTTTCTCCATCTATACTACTCCTGCTATTTTCAACAATCGCTCTATCCCCCTTAAGTTTTTCCGAAGAAAATACCTTACTCGATAAAGTAGTGATCACATCTACCAAAGAACAGCGCTCTAAAAGCGAACTAGCCGAATCGGTTAGCGTTTTAACTCGGCAAGAAATTTTGAATGTATCGCCGTCTCATCCAAGTGAAATTTTAAATCGCAGCGCAGGTGTGTACATTAATAATTTGGGTGGCGAAGGACATATGACCGCAATCCGTCAACCGATTACTACCAGTGGCGTGTATTTATTTTTAGAAGATGGCATACCAACACGTCCTACTGGTTTTTTTAATCATAACGGCTTGTATGAAATAAATATCCCACAAAGTAAACGTCTAGAAATAACCAAGGGGCCTGGCTCGGCGCTTTATGGCAGCGATGCGATAGGTGGTGTAATAAATAGTATTAGTACAGGCATTCCTGAACAATCTGAGGTTAAAGTAGATGCGGAACTGGGTTCTTTTAAATGGCAACGATTGTTACTTACTGCTGGCAAACCCGTTACAGATAAAACAGGAGTCTCTGCCAGTATTAACAGAACCACCAACGAAGGCTTTAGAGATGCCGCTGATTACGAACGCACCAGTATCAATACTAGAATCAATCATGACTTATCAAATGCATCCACAAGTAAAACAACATTGTCTTATACTAAGGTAGATCAAAGCGGCATATCGGCTTTGAGTTTTGAAGACTATAAAAATAACGTAAAAAAAAATGAATTTCAGGGAGATGTTGGCGCACGAGAAATTGAAGCATTACGAATCTCTAGCGAATACAGCTACACCATTGATACACAATCTTTATTAACTTTAACACCTTTCTATCGCTATAATAAATCCAGCATGATGCCAAGTTGGATGGTTAGCTATGACCCAAATTTTCGCGAAACTAAATTCCAATCATTTGGTGTTATCACTAAATACCGCTACAAACTGCCTAACAAAAACCAAATAATTACAGGTATAGACATTGATCACACCCCTTCAGAAACCCAAGAGTTTAAAGTAGATCTTCCTAATCCAATTAACGATATTTATAATGGATTTACAAAAACTAAAAATTTAAATTATGACTTTGATGCCATACAAACCAGTATAAGTCCCTATGTACAATACGAGCATTACCTAAGCCCTAACCTGTTATTGCACACTGGACTGCGCTACGACCACTTTTCGGTGAAATACACAGACAATTTAACCACTGCCTTGGACAGCGGCTACCTGCGTCCAGATTCTCAGACCATAGACTACGACCACTTAAGCCCTAAACTTGGGGCTGTATTAAAACTTAACGAACTACATGATATTTATGCTAATTATCGTCACGCATTTCGAGCACCGTCTGTGGGGTCATTATTTCGATCGGGCTCTAACGCTGGCACCATCGATTTAAAACCGGTTAAGTCTGACAGTTATGAAATTGGCTTTCGCGGTATTACACCTATCGATCTTAGCTATGAAATTGCAGTTTATTATATGGAAAAAACTGACGACATTGTAAACATCATTAACAGTGAGAGTACTCGTGAATCGGTGAATGCGGGCGAAACCATTCACAAGGGAATTGAAATAAGCTTAACTGGTGGAATCTCAGAATCGTTTAGTTTTCAATCTTCATTGAGTGTTAGTGAACAAACCTATGGTGACTTCTCTTATACTTATTTTTGCTTTAGTTGCAGTCCTAAAAACCAAGTTGTTAATTTTAACGGAAACACTGTAGGTAAAGCACCCAAAACATTGGCTAATATATCAATAAGATTTGAACCAAATTACTTATACGGGTTTATGGCAGAAATAGAAATGGAACATGTGGGTAAGTATTATGTAGATGAAACAAATACTGACGAATACAAAGGCCACAATTTAGTTAACTTACGTTCCCGTTATAAACTGAATGAGACCCTTGAATTATATGGCCGCATTCAAAACATTGAGGACAAACGGTACAGCACCTATACCTCCCTACAAGTGGGCTCATCTGAAGTTAAATATAGGCCAGGTGCTCCATTATCTGTGTTTGCTGGAATTAGAGCTAGCTTTTGATCCCTAGCTTCAAACCATAATTTTAAAAATTTAATTAGCGCAGTTAACTATCTGCATTACTGACTATGTGGTTCAAATATGATATCAATTCAATCTGCAAGAAAATGGCATTTATTGCTAGTATGGCCAGCTCTAGCATGTATTTTAATATACACATTATCTGCGCTTACCCATCCATTAATGGCGTGGACAGGACCACAAGCAGAAAAAAGATTCCCTCCAAAATTAACTATCGAAAGTGATGGCTTACAGTCTGTTTCTACCATTATTAAACAGAACAAACTAACCACTGCTAAGGTCGCTAAATTCATACCCTTTAAAAATCAGGCTTTATTACAAATAACAGAAGATGAAACATCGCCTCGAAGATATTTTTCTACAGTAGATTTTAACGAACAGCTTAACCATGATGAAAAGCAGGCCGTTTGGTTAGGCGAATACTACTTATCGGCTAAAAATATTATTAGAGATATCGAATTTAAAACGCAATTTGATACAGAATATCCAGCTGTCAATCGACTGCTCCCCATATATAAGATTAACTATGATACTAACGACAACCTTACTATTTTCATTCACACCGAAACTCAAGCACTGGCAAGCATTACAAATGATTGGAAAAGATCATTAAGGAAAATATTTCAACTTTTCCATACATTTAATTGGCTAGATGATTATGAAATATTACGCTTAATATCAACCACTATAATAGTCAGTATTATTAGTCTTATGGCTATTACAAGTTTAGTATTTATTATTCGTATAAATCGAAAAAATAAAATAAAAGATGCAAAACGTCGATGGCATAGACGTATTGCATATGTGGTAACCGTTCCACTGATTTTATTTTCTATAAGTGGTACTTATCATTTATTACACTCTAGCTTAAGTGAATCTGTGAGCGGATTACGTTTAAGTCAAGACCTACAGTTAAATGATTGGAAATCGATTTATATAAATAATGAGGAAATACCCACTAATATTAGTCAAATTAGCTTGATGAATATTCCTGCTCAGTTACACAACCAACTATTAAAAACTCCGAGCGCTACAAGTAATAAAGAGAGTTATGCTTATTATCGTATTAGTAGCTTAGCTAATACTAATAACGAGACAGGTAATTCATTAGATAATAAAAATACTCGAGAAAAGCGTTTTAAGGGAGCCGCTTCAGAATCTAAAGTGACTTATATAAATGCTGATGGTTCATCTGACAATACGTTTGATAAAACTTTAGACAAGTTACTGGTTACTGAACAAGCTAAAACCTTACTAAATACCAGCGAACCTCAGTTAGAAATGATCACCCATTTTGGGCCAAAGTATGACTTTAGAAATAAAAGACTCCCCGTATGGATGGCACAATCCGAAAATGGTGATCGTGTATATATTGATCCCGTGAGTCAAATCCTAGTTGATCGCAGCAAATTTTCAGATCAACTAGAGGGCTATAGCTTTAGCTTTCTACACAAGTGGGGTCTGTTGACCCCAATACTAGGCCGTTTTAACCGAGATATGCTAATGATCGCGGTATTGGTTTTAACACTGCTGTTAAGCGGCTTTGGGGTCATGATGCACCTTAAGCAAAGAACGCTCAAACGGGCCTGAAGGTTTATTACAAGTAAGGTCATTTAGTTAAGGACACAGCGTTGTAGTATTTATATAATGCCGCTCTTTGTTACTTGTACTGGGTTTATAATGTCTTCAGCCGTCACCTTTCAACCTCAAGCCATTGTTATTGGTGCAGGTGCCGCTGGCCTCATGTGCGCCATAAGCGCAGCAGAAGACGGAAAAACAGTGACCGTACTAGACCATTCCAACAAAGCAGGTAAAAAGATTCTGATCAGCGGCGGTGGTCGCTGTAACTTTACCAATATAAACATTGAGCCCAGCAACTTTCTTAGTAACAACCCACACTTTTGTAAGTCTGCGTTAAAGCGCTACACCCAATGGGACTTTATTGCCGAAGTTGATAAAGCTCAATTGCCATGGAATGAGAAAAAATTAGGTCAGTTATTCAGTGATAATAAAAGCGAAGCTATTTTGAATATGTTGCTAGATCGCTGCCAGCAACTGGGTGTAACCATCACACTGGATTGTACGGTTAAATCCATCAATAATCCTTCAGTGTCATTATTTACACTTGAAACCAATGCAGGAGCATATGAAACTCCGTCATTAGTGATTGCCACTGGCGCTATGAGCTTCCCAACGATGGGGGCTACTGACTTTGGTCACAGAATAGCAAGGCAGTTTGGCCTAAAAACCACCAACACCCAACCTGGCTTAGTGCCCTTTACCTTTGATGCCGCCGAAAAAAAGCGCTTCGACGGACTGGCTGGTGTAAGCATCGACACAGAGATATCTTGTAATGATCAAAGCTTTCGTGAAAATATATTATTCACCCATAAAGGCTTGTCTGGGCCGGCTGTATTGCAAATTAGCTCATATTGGACTTCGGGTAAAACCATAACTGTGCGTTGTCTGCCCGATCTAGATTTAACAGCCGCACTAATTCATCATCAGCAATCGGCTCCCAATAAACACCTAATTAATGTACTAAAGACTCATATACCAGAACGAGTGATTCAAGCTTTTTGTGCCCAAGAAGACTTAAGTAAATCATTGCAGCAATACAAACATGCCGACTTAGAACGAATCGCCAGCCTATTCCAAAACTGGCAGTTTATTCCAAGTGGTACCGAAGGCTATAAAAAAGCTGAAGTAACGCTAGGTGGCGTAAACACTGACGAAATCAGTTCAAAAACCTTTGAAGCTAAAAAAGTAAAAGGATTGTATTTTATTGGAGAGGTTCTGGACGTCACCGGACACCTTGGAGGCTTTAACTTTCAATGGGCTTGGGCCAGTGGCCATTGCTGTGGCAAAGCCATTTCTTAAAAATTAATGAACATCGTTTTCGTGCTTTTTAATGTCATTTTTAATATATTGGTACACACCGACAAAAAATCCGCATGTAAGCGCAATAATTAATAATCCTGCCAATATGTATTCATCCATATACATGATATTTGCCTCATCTATTCATTTGTATTGATAATAGATTCAGCATATCTCAGAGATAAATTGTTAAGTTGACTTAAATCAACCTATGTCATAACCATCTTCTTGTTTTAATAAAAACTTGATACAGATCAAAATTAAGCAGCTCTAGGTATTTTCTTGATAATTGTATCAAATGTGGAATATTACCGTTTCGTTTCCTCGTTTGTTGCCGCAACCATTTTTGCCAACTTAATAATCACTTGATCTTTAAATTTCTCTCGTACCTCAGCGTTTAATGCGCCTAATAAACGTCTATCAACTTTCATTAAAATACACACTTCATTTGCGATAACATTAGATGTTCTAGATGTATTTTGAATAAAGGCTATTTCACCAAAAAAATCTCCAGGCCCCACCGTGGCCAGTGATTCTTCTACGCCCTCTAATGTGACTCGTGCTGATCCACTTAATAGAATATAAAATGCCGTATCTAGCGTATCTTGCTCAATTATATATTCGTTTTCATTAGCGACAAAAAAAGCGGCATCATTATCGAGCACTCGCTCACGCTGAATAGGAGAAAAACTTTTAAAGAACGGCACTTTATTCATAATAATCAATATCTTACCGCGACCTAAATTAGTAATTCGCTTCATCCCTTACGTCCCCAGTGCATAACAATAATATTTACTATATCTATAATAGCTTAGCCTCAGAAAAAAAAGCACTTATGGCAATCGCTGCTAGACTAAAATTTATAAGGATAGAATTAATATTGGATGGATTGTAATACCATGAAGCAATTAACACTGCTATTTGTAATGTTATTAAATATGCTAACGGCATCTAATGCCTATACAGAGAATAGATCAGCACAACTTGAGGCACCGACATTTTCAAATGAAAAATTTTCAAATCCATTAGAAGCATTGAACATTCTAGTTAAACGCAGACAATTCAAACAAGCTTATGAGCTTGCCCATAGCTTTGCAGAGGATCTTGAGGGCGAGCCTTATTTTGACTTTTTATATGGTATGGCGGCTATTGAAACAGCCCATTATGATGATGCACTGTTTGCATTTGAACGCTTGTTATTACTTTATCCAAACCAAGCACGATATCGATTGGAGATAGCAAGAATCCATTTTTATTTACGTAACCTCAGGCGTGCTGAAGTTGAATTTAACAGAATACTGATGCAGAACCCTCCTGATACAGTAAAACGTAATGTACAGTTATTTTTAGACAGTATTGCAGACCTTAGCCGCATGGTTAAACCCAGACTATTATTTTCTATGGATATGGCTGCTGGTTGGGACAGCAATATAAACAGTGCCACAAATGAAAGTTTTTTACCCAAAGAAGAACTCACCTTCCCTGTGAACATTTTACTTAATGATGATAGCCGTGAAACTGGCAGTAGCTATTTTAGTACTCTGTTAAATTTTAATTACTTATCACCTATTAGTAAAACAACTTCCTATGATGTAAGTGCCACATACACCAAACGTACAAACTCTAAGATAGATACCTTTAACCTTGATACCGCTATGCTCGAAGCTGGCTATGGTTTTTATACCGGGGCCATCAAATGGCGAGCTGCGGCCCGCTATCAATTAGTCAATCTTGATGGTATGAACTTTTTAAATAGCGCGTCTGGGATAGGGCAGGCTACTTGGCTGTTAAAGTCTGGAGCAAACCTTAACTTCGCTGTTAACTATGGCGATTCTAGCTATGATTCAAACACGAATGGTGACATGACACAGCGACAGTTTAATTTGACTTATTCCTCTGCAGTGAAAAATGACAATTGGTTTTTTAGCTTTTTATTTTCATCTGACACTGCGGCTAAAAACAGCAATAAGCACAGCGGTAAAGAATCACAAGGCTTTACCTATTATAGATCCAGCTTATTAAATCAGCGGACTAGTCAGTATTGGATGGTTAATATATTGAGCAGTAAGCACAGTGCTATTAATACTGCATTCTATAATAAATTAAGGAAAGACAACTTGGCTACAGTAGGCATAGGTTGGAGATATTCATTTAATACTAATGTTAGTATTCGAAATGACTACAGTGCCACAGTCAGCGACAGTACTTTAGTTGCTAATAGTTATGACCGTTTTAAAGCTGAATTTGGTTTGACCTACAACTTCTAATTTTCAATCCAGGATTATAAAATCCTAGGAAGGTATTATGAAACTTATACAAAAAATTTCGATTTTAACAGGTTTATTTTTCTGTCTGACTTTATTCCCTACCCATGCTTTTTCAGCTGTTGCTGGCCGCGTTATTTTGACTAAGGGCAGTGTGATAGCTGTTTCAGATACTGGGGAAAGTCGTGTACTAAAACGTCGCTCTGAAATAATGAGTGGTGACATAATTAAGACGGGTGAAGTAAGCAGTATACAAATTAGGTTCATAGACAAAGCGCTAATGACAATTAAGGCCAATAGTGAAATGAACATAGCAGAATATAGACTGGAAAGTAAAAATGAGAATATAAAAGAAAAAGTATTTATGAAATTAGTCAAAGGTGGGTTTCGAAAAATTTCAGGTAAGATTGGGAAAGGAGATAAGTCAGCCTACAAAATAGATACTCCAGCGGCATCAATCGGGATTCGTGGCACAAATTATGAAGTCCATCAAGAGACGAGTGGTGACTTTGTAATGGCCGTTTATAGTGGTAGCATCACGGTTGAAAATGAGGCTGGTTCAATTCAACTGGGGGTAAATGGAAATTATAACTTTACTCGAGTTTCAAAAAATAAATCACCTAAAGGATTATTAGAAGCTCCAGCGGCACTAACTAAAAACTCGGCAACAGATGTAGTACCTGAAGAAATAAAAGAAGAAGAGAATGAAAAATCAAAAAATGAAATTCCTGATGAGTCAGATTCAGATAAAGGCACTGCTGATGAAACAGAATCCGAGGAAAATTCTAGTGATAAAATAGAATCAGATAAAGGCTCTACTGAAGAAACCGAATCAGGCGAAAATTCTGGTGATGGTGATAAAGCAGAATCAAATAACACCGCTAATGTGGACGCTGATAATGACATCCAAGATACGCTGGTTGACTCAACTGATGAAAACTCTGAACAGTCAATAGCTGACGTTACCACTCCTGCTGCTACCTCTACTGCTAAAAATAATAAACCCATTAAGCCCTTAGCTATTTTACCTAATTCTGCCGATGCTACATCGAGTGTCGAACAAGAGACCAATGATGCTCTAGCTCAAAAATTAATTGTTGCAGTTGAAGAAAGTAAAGACAGATTTGAAGAAGCACTGATCGATAGTGGCTTCTTAACAGAAGAAGAAGACCTTAACGATTTAGGGCCTAGCGAAGTTGCAGCAATTGATAATCTTGATAATCTTGACCTATTAGACGATATACCTCTGCCCGTTAATAATTCTATATTTATTAATCAATTGTATGACAACCTACCATCCATAGATAATCTATTTCCAGAAGGGGTTATTAGCCAAGAAGAATATAACTTAGTAGCATCAGGTAAGCTCGGTATTATGGTTATGCCTATGGAATACAGTCAGGAGGCTGCAAGTGGGAATCTATCATTTAATTTTGAAGAGGCAATAATAATTTCTCCTAATCCCGTGACTACCGATATATCTGGAACCTATGTTACAGCTTTACCCGCAGGTACAGCTGGAATCAACCTTTCTTATGAAATTTTAAACACTACTAATAATACCACCACAGAGTTTAATATTTCTATTCCGATTAATGCGACAGTTACGTCTAAACAAGATTTATTAGCTAATATTAATGCCTTTATTTCTTCTGATATTTACGCATCCATCAATACAATTGACCCAACCACCAGTGAATTTTCTTTTAAATCAGGACCCGATCCAGATAAATTTTTAATCCGATTAGAACTGTATTTTGATGGTGATGACGCCGATACACTAGAAACTATGCTAGGTGGTGACCCGCTTAGTAACAATGATGATTGGACAAGCGAAGTTGATCTAGATATGTTCATTGATTCGGGTGCCTGGGATCTAGGTGCTAGCGGTGGTGGCAGGCCTATTTTGGTGCTGAGCGATCCTTCTATAGATCAAAACGGATTGACTATTAATGAAGTTGCTAAACCAAGTGCAAACTTGCAACTTACTAACAGCCTTAAATCGTTTACTGATTGCGGTAACAGCGGTCAAACTTGCAGTATTCAAGTGAATAAAGATAAAGAGAAAATACGCTGGGGTGCCTGGTTAACCGAACCAGGGAATGGTATTCAAATATACGAGCAAGCCACTAACCCTGACGGCAGTATTAATAACTCAAATTTACGGGAAGAAAACCAAACTCTTGCCTTTTGGGTCGCAGCTGAACGGGCTGATATAAATACTCTTTCTGGTGCGGCAAGCTTTTCTACTAACAATTTAAATTGCCTAGATTATAGTCAGTGCATAGGGTTTTCTGAAGACGGGATAGTTCAAAACTTAACGGGTAAATTTGATGTGAACTTTAATACTGGTGCAATTACAGACGGTAAATTAAATATAGAAGTTTTGGCTAATGGCAGTAATGTTGACTTGGGAATACCAAGTGTAGCGTCGTCTATCTGGGATGTAAATTTCAGTGGTCAAATGGCAACAGATAAACCAGAATTTATCACCAACAATATAAGTGGAACCGTTACTGGAACCACATTATCTACTCAAGTAATTGGTAACATTGGTGGAATATTTGTTGACCCTGGTAACATTTTCGCCGGTGGTTACAACTTAGGTACTGCTGACGGAACTAACAAAAAAGTATCTGGTGTTTTTACCTTAGATAAGGAATAGAAATTCTATTTTTGCTGAAATACATCTAATATCTGGGCTTTAAAATGTTCTGTCTCGAACGCTAGCCACTGTACAGCCTCTGCTAGTACAGTTCTCTAAAGTAAGCCCTGAACTATTAACCGTTAATATTCCGTATTCTTTCTCCTTAGTAAAAGACGTTATATAATGAGCAAGTGGAACACCCGACACTTGCCAATAATCAAAGTTATGTTCATGCCCATGTATTGTTAAATCATAGCCGTAAGATTCAAGATCTGCACTCAACTGAATATCTTCTTCCCAAGGTGGAATATGACTCACTGCAAATGTATATCCCCCAGCTGCTGTTCTATCTGCAAAACCTTCTGCTTCTTGTTGTAAAAATATTCTATTAGGCAGGTTTTCGAACTCATACTTATTATCGTTGTAGGCTACAAATTTCGAGTTTTGATAACTGAAGCTGTAATCAAATGGGCCAAAATTTTCCAGCCAAATTTCTTTACCAAACGCTAACGCATCGTGATTTCCTACCACAGCAAAAATTGGTTTATTGGATTCAGCCATGCCCTTGCAGGTCCATTCAAATTCAGCTTTTATACCCGTTTCTGCAAGGTCGCCAGACAATAGAATAAAGGCCACATCATCCATTCTATTAATGCGTTTTATCACATCTTCAAACGCACCAGGATAAAACTGAGGGTCACTTAGTAATGCCACTTTATAATCACTGCGCAAGCCTTCTGCTATTTCCTGCGCTCTTAACCGCTCAAGATTATATGCAACCGATACTGACGTGGGACAATCTACATCGGTAGACCAAGGGGATATTTCATACTGGCAGCCCGTTAATAACGCCACTAATAGAACTAAAATATAATTTTTAAATGTCACTAACTTCACCCTTAAAATTGGTAGCGCATACCAAAGCCCCAAGTCGTTATACCGTCCAAACCTAAAAAGTCATAATTATCGTAATAAAAATCAGGCTCTCTTATGTACCCAATAAGCCCCACGTCTAAGACAGAAAAGTCTATGTAGAACTCAAGCTCAGGAGTAAACATAAATATTGTCTGATAATTAAATACAATTCTCTTACCGGTAGGCGTGTAGTAATTGTCTGGATACCTATCAGGTAAATCAAAATATAGGCTTTCGTCATCACCTAGTAATAAGGAGACGCCCACATTAAATGGTAGCACGGTAACCTGCTGATCACTCGGCAAAGTAAACTGCCAAAATTTAGGATGCTGGTAACGATAACGAAAGCTATAGAGCGCCATTTCGGCATGATAATCAAGTTTAGGCACATAACCTATGCCAGCCGATAGATTGTGCCGCTGCCAAAATGCGGTGCCAATAGATACGTGAACTAAACCCATTAACGAACCTGATTGTATATCTAAATTGTAACGTCTGGCTTCAGAACTATTAGCTCCTAACACCACACATAACAGCACAATTAAGACAATTGAGTCTTTAAACATATTTCAGTTGATCCTAATTGATTAATTAAAAATCGGCATTAAATAGCCTTAGACGGCCGCTGGCCAGTTATTTTTATGGAACACTCTATTCTTACTACTTTGCAATCATGGGCAAATTAAAAGATCGTTAATATTATCCAATAGCCAATCTGGCTTTAAAGCAGCTAAATCTTGCCCTTGGTTATAACCTTGCCTTAATAATACACAAGGCATACTCGCAGCTTGGGCAGACAACACGTCTGACGAACTATCACCCACCATTAAGCAATCTTTAACATCAATACCTAGCTGTGCAGCCGTATATATTAATGGCATCGAACTGGGCTTTTTTTCAGCCAACGAATCGCCACCAATAACTGATTCAAAGTAGTCATCAATGTTTAACAAGCTTAATAATTTAGGTACAAATTCTATGGGCTTATTGGTTACTAGACCCATAGGTATATTTTGCTGTTTTAGCTTACCCAACAGTTCTAATACACCAGGATAAAGCTTACTGTTTGTGCATAAAAACTGTTTATAGCTTGTTAGAAATGATTTATGAAATTCATCAATAATAGAAATGCCAGAAACGTTAAGTCCATCGATATCTAGCTGATTATGAACCTGCATATTATCAGCCTGCAAACATCGCTCCATTAGCTTACGACTGCCATTGCCTATCCAAAGACGCACCTGGTCTTCACTAACCGATGGCAACTTCATACCCGTCAAGGCATGGTTCAAAGCCAGAGAGATGTCTGGCACGCTGTCTACTAGTGTGCCGTCTAAATCAAAAATCACAGCCTTAAACGGTTTAAGCGATAAATTCATAGTTAATTCCGAATCAATACAACAATCAAACCGTCACTTTGGCTATTTCAGCACGCATGGCGTCGATAGTAGTTTTGTAATCATTAGCATTAAAAATCGCACTGCCCGCCACAAATGTATCGGCTCCAGCTGCGGCAATCTCGCCAATATTGTCTATTTTAACACCACCATCAATTTCTAAACGAATGTTTAAGCCGCTGTCATCAATCATCTTACGGACCGCTTTAAGCTTCTCTAGTGTATGAGGAATAAAGCTTTGACCACCAAAACCGGGATTTACCGACATCAATAAAATCATATCTAGGCGATCCATTACGTGTTCTAAATAATGTAATGGAGTAGCTGGATTAAAAACTAAACCCGCTTTACAACCCGCACTTTCAATTAGTTGCAACGAACGGTCTATGTGATCAGATGCTTCAGGATGAAAGGTGATATAGGTAGCACCAGCTTCAGCAAAGTCGCCAATCATGCGATCAACTGGAGTTACCATTAAATGCACATCAATGGGCGCTGTGACACCGTGATTGCGCAAAGCCTTACATACCATTGGCCCAATGGTTAAATTAGGCACGTAATGGTTATCCATTACATCAAAATGCACAATATCAGCGCCTGCTTGTAATACATTATCGACTTCTTGACCTAAGCAAGCAAAGTTGGCCGATAAAATAGACGGTGCGATTAATGGTGTATTTTTAGAAGGCATAAAGACTGGCTCTGAGCAGTGGTCGGTATAGTAGAAGCATTGTACCCAGTTGCGATGCATTATTCATCGTCATTGTGGCCCTATTCTGGTTAAATAGACCACATTAAGTTGAGGGTTACTTTATAATTAATGCATATATTGATTAATCGCCAGCTTATTGATTGCCACCTTTAATAAAAACAGAATAAATGGCAGGTGTTTAGATGTATAAAATTCGAATTTCTATTAGCTTTGTGCTGCTTGCCCTTACTGCACTTTCGCTTATTCCACTTACAATTATTAGACCCTTACACCGTAATAACATGGGAGATGTTTCAACTATTTTAACAAAAATCATGGCAATATACTGGGGCGTTAACTACCAATTTGAAAACGAACAACGCTTAACACCCCATAGCAGCAGCATAATCATTGCGAACCATCAAGATACTCATGATATGTTTTTTGCCGAAAGTGCCATTCGTCGGGGCACAGTTTCTTTAGCGAAGTGGGAAGTAGTTTACATTCCTTTTGTTGGCCTTTTGTTCTTTTTAGGGGGCAACATAATGATCAAGCGCGCCAATAAACAAAAATCAAAAAAAACATTAAGCATTGCGGCTAAAAAACTAATTGATAATAACTTATCGTTGTTGATTTTCCCCGAAGGCACTCGTAACTGGGGAAAGCCTTTGCCATTTAAATTAGGAGCATTTAAATTAGCCATAGAAGCTGGAGTGCCAATTCAGCCCGTGTGCTTTTCTTTGCGAGATAAGAGTATGAATTATTTCAAGTATCGCTCAGGTACTATCAAGGTAAAATGCCTAGAGCCTATTAGCACTGAAGGGCTGACTCTGGACGATGCGTTAGATTTAGCCATTAGCTGTCGCAAGCTTATGGAAGCAGAATGCATAGCCATAACTAAAACTCTTCCGCTGTATCGCGAAGAAGGTTACCCGCCTTTAAATGGCCAGTAATTAATGTTTATACTTCAGCGGCTTTACGGGCTTTTTTAACCTTGTCGTAGGCCGTTTGAATATCTTGAGTTTTTTCCTTTGCCAACTGCATCATCTCTTCTGGTAACCCTTTTGCCACTAACTTATCTGGGTGATGCTCGCTCATTAATCTGCGATACGCTTTTTTTACTTCTGCATTAGTAGCATTATCAGATACACCTAATACTCTGTAGGCTGTTTTAAGTTCATTACCGCTGCTGGTAAAGCTTTGATTAAACTTGCCTTTAAACTGTTCGTTGCTGGCGCGCATGCGGTCATGTATAAATTTAAATTGGAGCTGATTAATGCCTAAAATACGGCAAACTTTATCTAAAATATGCTTTTCCTGTAAGCTCAATTCGCCGTCGGCATAGGCTACACTTAACTGAATTTCCACAAACATTTGAATCAAAGAACCTCGATGCCCAACACTACGAATTAGCTGTTCAAGTTCATGATTAAGATTAATATGTGGGCTTTTACCTTCATTAAAAAAATCAATAGCGCTTTTTCTTTGGCTTTCGTTCAACTGCATTTGATCCATAATAAATCGTGCTTGTGATATTTCTTCTTCGCTCACTCGCCCATCGCTTTTTGCCAACTGCCCCATAACTAAAAATGTCACACGGAAAAATACATTTGGGTTACCACCGTCATGATTTATTTTTGGGCCTTTACGTTTAGCTTGCATGCGATCAAAAGCATTACCCACCAGAAAACCCAGCAGCAAACCAAAAATACCGCCGTAGGCTAACCCTATAAACGCACCAATTAATTTCCCGGCAAAACCTGCTAACATAAAATACAGCCCATCATTATATTAATTCTTTTTCTAACCAGCTATATAACTGGTTCTGTAAATAATTACTGCGGCTTTTTAGACACATAATTTTCTAGAGTTGCTAAACGCTCTGGAGTTCCCACATCAAGCCAATAACCAGAATATAATTGACCAGTCACTTTAGAGTTACCCATAGCTTGTTTAAATAGTGGGGCTAATTTAAATACGCCAGCCACGCAGTCAGCGAATAAATTTGGGTGGATAATACTGACACCACTAAATGTATACTTATCTTTATTACCCGAGCCTAAATCATTCTCAGATACCAAGCCATCAGTAAGATAAAAATCCCCATTAGAATTATGATTAGGGTTATTTACCAGTACTAAATGAGCCAACCCATTTAGTGTGTTCTTAGAAAGCAGTTGAGAGGTTAGAGAGCCATAGTCTAAATCTAACCAAATATCCCCATTCACTAATAAAAAAGGATCTTCGCCTAATAATGGTAATGCATTAAAAATACCGCCACCCGTTTCTAATGGCTCTGTTTCTGCACTATATTGAATTTGACAGTTAAAATCTGAACCATCTTTAAGATAAGTTTCTATTTTCTCACCTAAATAAGCATGATTAATTACAATTTCTGTGACCCCTGCAGCCACCAACCTGCGCACCTGATGCTCTATTAACGGTACACCAGCTACTTTTAGCATTGGCTTTGGAGTATTATTTGTAAGTGGCCGCATGCGCCTGCCTAAGCCCGCGGCTAAAATCATGGCTCGCATGTTAAGTTTCCGTCTCGGACAATGGCAAAACCACATGACCATTTGCTTGTAAAAACGGCACAAGTGTTATTTCTAACCACTGGTTAAATGCCGTTAATGCATCGTACTTGGCACTCACTTGCCTAATGTATTTAAAGGTACGAGGGATATCCTCCATGTAACCTGATTTACCGTCCCGAATTCTTAATCTAGCAAAGATACCCACCACTTTAAGGTGTCGTTGCAAGCCCATCCAGTCAAACCACAGCATTAACTGGTCATTGCTTAATGCGCCTATTAAACCGGCACTACGGGCTTTCTCAAAATATAATGCTACCCAGCTCTCTACCTGTTCTTGCGGCCATGCGATATAGGCATCCCGCAATAAACTGGCAAGGTCATAGGTAATGGGTCCATGTACACCGTCCTGAAAGTCAATAATACCAAGACTGTCATCTGCTAAAACCATTATATTTCGGCTATGATAATCTCGATGCACGGGAACTTGAACTTGTCCGAGTGCACTTTCACGGAGTAATTCAAAGGTTTCGCTAAGCATTAGCTGGTCACTGCGGGACATTTTAAAGTTTAAGTGCTCAGCTAAATACCAATCAGAAAATAAAGCCATTTCACGGTCTAATAGCTCAGCATCGTAACTGGGAAGGTCGTATTTTGTTTGCTGAATGGCAATAAGACTATCGAAGGCTTTAGGGTAATAAACATCAGCTTTACCCTCTTCCAATAATGGAAATAGCATTTGATCGCCCATGTCAGACAGCAGCATAAAGCCTTGTTCTAGGTCAGAATGGATGATTTGGGGCACATTCACCCCCTGAACAAACCATTCTTTGGCTATATTTACAAAAGACGCACTATTTTCTTTATCTGGCGGAGCATCCACGGCAATATAGCTGCCTTGTTCAACCAGCTGGCGAAAATATCGCCTAAAGCTGGCATCACCCGACACAGTTAACAGGGAACCTTGAGGTTCGGCTAAGCTCTTATTAGCTAAGGTTTGATTAACCCAAGCTTGTAGTGATTTTTGGCGATCATCCATACGGAATACTGGCCCTTATATGGGATAAAACGTACAATTTTAAAGTTCTGGGTGAACGATACCATAAGTTTTAGATTTGATTAGGAATTTCAACAACATGCCACGTACTGGGCTTATTTTTACCGCCCTATTTATTCAGCAATTCGCAGCATCATTAAGTTTTGCTGGAGAGCTGACCAAAGAGCCAGCAGCCACTCAGAATGAGTGGCATTGGCTAAACTGGCGAGAACGCTCGCAGTTAACCTCCGAGCACCAAGCTCGCCTACCCAGCTTTTGTACTGGGGACTATATTGTGCCTATTAATTCATTTGCTAGCGGTAAAGCGTTGAATGTTGAAAGTGACAAAGTCGACTTTAATGAAAAAACGGGCGCTACTTTTAGTGGAAATGTGTCTTTAGAGCAGCAAGGTCGCCAAATACAATCCGACAGTATGCTCTATCGGCAAGAAGCAGGCACGGCGCAATTCAAAGGGAATATTGTTTTTAGCGATGGCTCTATAAACATTGCAGCCCAGCAACTTGACTACAACACAGAAAGCTTAAACGCTAACTTATCGCAAGGTCGCTATACTATCGCAGAATCTCACATGCGGGGCTCAGCTGACGAGATAGTAATCACCAACGGCAGCGACCTTTCGCTCAAGCAATCTAGCTATACATTTTGTGAACCTGGGCACAATGACTGGGATATAATGGCCAGTGAAATTAATATATATCAGGAAAAAGGCTACGGCGAAGCTTATAATGGCCGGGTTAGAATTATGGAAATTCCAGTTCTATACCTTCCCTACTACCGATTTCCAGTAACCGCAGAACGCTTAACGGGCTTCTTAAACCCCGAGTTTGGGCTCAGCATCAGATCCTACGATAGTACGCCACTTAACGTGAGTATTACAGAGTTTGCAGCCCCAGTTTATATCAATATAGCGCCAAATTACGACGGCACCTTCACTCCAAGATACCTGCGCGAACACGGCTTAATGGCTGAAAATGAATTCCGCTATTTAAATATTTTAGGTAAAGGCCAAATAGACTTTAGTTATCTAGGCAATGACGAAGCTAATGACTTAGATATTAACGATGAAAACTTCCGAGAAGAAAGTGAGCGCTGGTCTCGAGGCCTTCAACACAGTGTTAGTATTGGCAAGTACTGGCAAAATCGAATTAACTATCAAGAAGTAAGTGATATTGATTTTGATGATGACTTTGCACGATCAGGAGTCATCAATCGCAGCAGCTACCTTAAACAAAACGCGGAGTTAGAATTTAACGACAATAGCTGGAAGTTTTTAATGCGCCTAGAGCAATACCAAACTATTGATAGGAGCATTGCTGACAGATCTAAGCCGTATCACAGACTACCCCAAGTAGAACTAAGCAAACTAAATGCAACTATCCCCAATAAATTTAATTATGACTTTAAAATACAGGCCACCCGATTTACTCGAGATAATGACCAATTAACTGGGGTTGATAAAATAGATGGTGAGCGTTTACATGCCGATATAAAACTTCAATATCCAATGCAAGCAATATATGGCTATGTAAAGCCAACAATGGAGATCTCTAGCAGCCAATACAGCTTTCAAAATATAGACGTAAGCGCTGTTAGTAGTGGCTACCAAGATGAAACTAACCGAAGTATATATGCCGCAAGCATAGATGCAGGACTGTACTTTGAACGCAATAGTCGCATATCGAATCAAGGTTTTATTCAAACTTTAGAGCCTAGATTGATGTTGGCTTATACACCTTTCGAAGACCAGAGTAACATCCCATTATTTGACACAACTGAAACCACATTCAGCTACAACTCTATTTTTAAAGCTAACCGATTTACTGGCTTAGACCGCATTGGCGATACTAAACAATTAAGTTTAGGTCTAACTACACGCTTCTTAAATGAACTCGGTTCAGAGGTATTCCGAGCTAGCATGGGACAAGTTTTTTACTTTGACGACAGGCAAGTAGAACTCATCCCAGGGGATACAAACTCAGAAGCTACAGATGAAACTAATAACTCCTCCCTAGCAGGAGAAATACAATGGCTATTTGCAGATGACTGGCGATTTAAGTTAGATGCCCTTTACAATCCATATGCCTCAGGTGATGAAGATCATATAGAAAAAGCCAGTGCGCAGCTTAACTACTTAAATCAGGATCATTTTCTACTGGATATGAACTTTACTCAGGTTGAATCTACTAAACAAAAACAAGTGGGTGTATCGCTATTTGTGCCAATCAACGATAGATGGGCATTTTATGGGCAAAAGAAACAAGATATATTTTCCTACGACGCAGCGGAAAAGACTGCGCTAGAAGAAGATAACTTATTAAATATTGAGGGTATTCTTGGACTTGAATATCAAAACTGTTGCTGGCGTGTACAAGCCACGTACGAAGAACATACCGAAAGCAATAGCACCAAAGACTACCAACTTATGTTGCAATTACATTTAAAAGGCCTAGGCATTCTAGGCAGTAAAACAGACGATATATTAAGCGAAAGAATTCTAGGTTATGGACAAAGGCAGATACATGATTATTAATAAATTAGGAAGCACACTGCTAATCGCAGCGGCAATACTTGCCAGCGCATTAAGCCACGGTCAAATAAAAACCTTAGATAAAATAATTGCTATTGTAGATGACGATATAATTTTACAAAGCGATTTGAATAATAGAGTCGATGTAGTAAAAAATCAAAGTAAGAGTTTACGATTGCCACCAGATTCTGTCCTAAAAGCTCAGGTACTAGAACGATTGGTTGTGGAGAGTATTCAGCTACAACTGGCTGAACGCTCAGGTATGCGTATAAGTGACCAGCAACTCAATCAAACAATCCAGACTATAGCTAAACAAAACAATCTATCTCTTAGTAACTTTAAAGCTGCTCTTGAAAAAGACGGTGTACCTTATGTGCAAGCCCGCGAACAGATTCGTCGTGAGCGTCTAGTATCTGAAGTTCAGCGTTATCGAGTGGGTAATAAAATTCAAATAAGTGATCAAGATATTGATGCATTCCTAAATAGTAGCCGCGGTAAAAGTGC
The DNA here is from genome assembly GCA_047628755.1 of Crocinitomicaceae bacterium. GTDB lineage: Bacteria > Pseudomonadota > Gammaproteobacteria > Pseudomonadales > Oceanobacteraceae > Bermanella. Next base: position 36,199 of record JBLHVV010000010.1, read on the forward strand.
ATCTGAAGAAGAATTCCGTTTAGGCCATATTCTAATTCAAGTACCAAGCCAAGCCAGTCGTGAGCAGTTAAAAGCCGCTGAGAAAAAAGCCAATAGCTTGGTTAAAAAATTACGTAATGGCGATGATTTTGCACAAACAGCCATCTCTAACTCGGAAGGTCGAAATGCGCTAAAGGGCGGCGACCTAGGCTGGAGAAAGCAAGGTGAGCTGCCTTCATTATTCGCTAACGTAGTCCCATCACTTAAAAAAGGCAATGTAAGCGAACCTATTCGAAGTGCCAGTGGTTTTCATATTATTAAAATTAATGAAAAACGTGGTGGTGCCAGCAAATTAGTAAAACAAACCAAGGCACGTCATATCTTACTTCAGGAAAATCAAATCCGCACAGATAAAGAATCTGAAGTGTTGATCAAAAAAATCTATAAGCGCATTAAAGCTGGTGAAGACTTTACCAAACTTGCCAAAGAATTCAGCGACGACCCTGGCAGTAAAGTTAATGGTGGCGAGCTAAATTGGATTAATGATGGCGACATGGTCCCAGCGTTTGAGAAAACTATGAAAGCGTCTAAAAAAGGTCAGCTAAGCAAACCATTTAAATCTAGATTCGGTTGGCATGTATTAGAAGTAACAGATTACCGCAACAAAGACCTAGGCGAAGAAATTCAGCGTAACCAAGCACGTCAATTATTATATAGCCGTCGCTTTGAAGAAGAGCTGCCAATCTGGTTACGTCAGATTCGTACCGATGCCTATGTGGAAATAAAAGATGAGCTATAGGCTAGCCCTAACCGTCGGAGAGCCAGCCGGCATAGGTCCAGACCTAACCGTGCAACTTGCACAAAAAAGTCATGCCAGTCAAATTATAGCCATTTGTGACCCGGCCTTATTACAGAGGCGCGCCACTATTTTAGGTTTGCCATTAACGGTAAAGACGTACAATCCTACGGATAAAACACCTGCATTAGCAGGTGAAATCTGGGTTAAATCAGTTCAACTTGCAGAGGCTGAAGAGGTTGGCAAGCTAAACCCAGCTAACGGGCCATATATTCTAGAAACCCTTGCTAGTGCGGCTCAAGGCTGCCTAGACGGTGAGTTTGATGCCATGGTCACAGCACCTGTTCACAAGGGCGTTATTAATGACGCGGGCATTCCGTTTACTGGCCACACAGAATACCTAGAAGAGTACACTGGCTCAGAAAGAGTCGTAATGATGTTAGCTACCAAGGGTCTTATGGTGGCATTAGTAACAACTCACTTACCATTAAAGGATGTGCCTGCTGCCATTACCGAGCAACGTATATCTCAAGTGACCACTATTTTAAATAACGACCTGAAGCAATTTTTTGGCTTACCAAACGCCAATATCCTAGTATGTGGATTAAATCCACATGCAGGTGAAGGAGGCCATATGGGCACAGAAGAAATTGAAGTGATAGAGCCTGCTTTAGATAAGCTTCGTGCCCAAGGCATTAGCCTAATAGGCCCACTTCCTGCCGACACTTTATTTACTGATAAAGTTTTGCAAAAGGGTGACGCGGTATTGGCTATGTATCATGATCAAGGCTTACCGGTATTAAAGTACAAAGGTTTTGGGCAAGCCGCGAATATTACATTAGGCATGCCTATTATTCGCACTTCAGTGGACCATGGCACAGCACTTGATCTAGCAGGCACGGGAACAGCCAACAGCGGCAGCCTTTATACAGCAATTGATTACGCCGAACTTATGGCCAGCTGTAATTTTAATTCACAGAATGGTAAAAGCGCCAAACAGGGACCAGCAGTATGAGTCGAACACATAAAGGCCATCAGGCCAGAAAACGCTTTGGCCAAAACTTTTTGCATGATGACAATGTCATTCGCAACATAGTAAAAAGCATTCGCCCTAAAGTAGGCGACAATATGATAGAAATTGGCCCCGGTATGGGCGCCATTACAGAGCATTTGTTAGATGCAACCGAAGGCCATCTAAACGTAGTAGAGTTAGACCGTGATTTAATTCCAGGCTTAAAAGTAAAGTTCTTCAATCATGCAGGGTTTGTGGTGAATGAAGCCGATGCTTTGCAGTTTGATTTCCAAACATTAAAAGTAGATGAACGACCTTTAAGAATTGTGGGTAACTTGCCTTACAATATCTCTACCCCACTTATTTTTCATTTGCTGAGTTATTCAGATACAGTAAAAGACATGCACTTTATGCTGCAAAAAGAAGTAGTACAGCGTATGGCATCAGGTCCTGGTGAGAACAACTATGGTCGCCTATCTATTATGGCGCAATACTTTTGCGATGTTCAGCACATGTTTGACGTGGGCCCAGAAGCATTTCACCCTGCTCCCAAAGTAGACAGTGCTATTGTGCGCTTGGTACCACACAAGGTATTGCCTCACCCAGTAAAAAATCATAAAACATTAGAAAATATTGTCCGTCAAAGTTTTTCTATGCGTCGTAAAACTCTGCGTAACAACCTAAAAAAAATCATCACGGACGAGCAGCTTAGTGCCCTAGGTATTGACGCAGGATTACGCCCAGAACGTTTATCGTTAGCTGAATTTGTAAAAATAGCCGACTTTGTATTTGAAAATAGTGAGAAAAAAAATGGCTAATGTAGATGTTATTGTTGGAGTTGAACCTTATTTTCTTTTATCTGAGTCGAAGCCAGACGAAGGTCGATTTGTGTACGCCTACACCGTAACTATCAAAAATAATGGTCAGTCACATGCCAAACTACTCACTCGCCACTGGGTAATCACCAATGGCGAAACGATGGCCACTACCGAAGTTCGTGGTGACGGTGTGATAGGCGAGCAGCCGACGATACAGCCGGGAGAAGAATACGTATATACCAGTGGCACCATAATGGAAAGCGCCGTGGGCACAATGCAAGGTAGTTATAGAATGATTGATGCTGAAGGTGAATACTTTGACATCAGCATTCCTGTATTTACATTGGCTGCCACCAATAGCTTGCATTAAAAATTCATGATTTTTAGAAAATATTAAGAGCGCGATTGACCATGGGAAGAACCTTTGCAGTGGGTGATTTACAAGGCTGCCTTGATCCACTAAAAAAATTATTAGATCGCATTAATTTTGATCCAAGCCAAGATCAGCTCTGGTGTGTTGGCGACTTAGTAAACCGTGGACCAGACAGCTTGGGGACGTTAGAATTTTTATATAGTATGCGCAAAAGTCTTAAAGTTGTACTGGGCAATCATGACCTGCATTTATTAGCCGTGGCCTACGGTGAAAGAAAAGTGAAGCCTGAAAGTGAATTACTTACTATAGCAGCGTCTGAAAACGCAGACAAAATTCTAAAATGGCTACGCAAACAACCCCTAGTACATTGGGACAAAGACAAAAAACTCGTCATGAGCCATGCTGGTATCCCTCCCATGTGGAGTGTAAAAAAAGCCAAGTCCCTTTCTGATGAGGTGCAACTAGTTTTAAAGAGTGATCAGCATTATAAATTTTACCGCGCAATGTACGGTAACGAGCCCGACTGTTGGAACGAGAATTTAAAGGGTATGGAACGATTAAGGGTTATTACCAATTACTTAACACGCATGCGCTTTATAGGTGCAAGTGGTGAACTTGATTTTGAAAACAAAGAGAGCGAAATAGAGACTAAAAAGGGCTTTAAACCTTGGTTTCATTACGAAAATAAATTAAAGAAAAACCAACTTATTTTTGGTCATTGGGCTGCATTGAATGGTTTATTTGACCATCCACAGGTTACTGGGCTTGATACTGGCTGTGTGTGGGGAGGGCCAATGACGCTAATGAATGTCGATACTCGCACTTTTTTTAAACAATATATGTAAATATTAAACAAATAAAATTCGATCATTTAGATTAGTAGGTTATCCGATGTTTCAACGTATTAGTGCTGAGCAACTTAAACAAAAAATAGATACAGAATCATTAACTATCGTTGATGTACGCGATCCTAATAGCTATTTCTCTGGTCATATAAGCAATGCCTTATTACTGGATAACAACAGCGTTGGAAAGCTCATAGAGACTGGCGAATATGACAAAAGCATTGTTGTTTGTTGCTATCATGGAAATTCTAGCCAGGGTGCTGCCCAATATTTATTTGAACAGGGATTCAAACAAGCGTATAGCCTGGATGGTGGATTTGAAGTGTGGAAAATTGCGTTTCCAGACTTAGTTGAAAGCAACGTTTAGATCACTCGCTCTATAGAGATAATTTAAGGCACTATCCTGTAACCGATTATCGTATGGTTACAGGGTTTCATCACAAAAACATCTATTTTATTCATTGAACTTCCTCCTCGCAAAATTTATACCCCCTTAAGTTGCACGACCTATGTATTCAGACACTTGTTTAAATAAAATATTAAATAATATTTAAATAGGCATAACCTATGCACATACTTTTTAAACGCGAAAAAAATGACGTTTAGAAATAAAAACCTACCAAGTTAATAAATAAACAATTAAATTGAATTTATTACTTGAACACATGCAATACAAATGAGCTAAAATTAAATAATTCAATAGAATTTATTTACAGATGGCGGATAGGAATTATATAAGTTATTAACTAAGCAATATAAAGGTGGAATCGTGAGTATTTTTAAACATTATCAAGACAGATACAAAACCACTCAAGAAGAAGTCATGAGTCTGCAAGACTATCTGCAGCTCTGTAAAAATGACATAAATGTGTACGCCAGTGCTCCCGAGCGCTTATTGGCGGCCATTGGTAAGCCTGAATTAGTTGATACCGCAAATGATCCTCGTCTTAGCCGTATATTTTCAAATAAAATTATCAGACGCTATCCTGCATTTAACGAATTTTATGGCATGGAAGAAGCCGTTGAGCAAATAGTCTCTTATTTTCGTCATGCAGCTCAGGGCTTAGAAGAAAGAAAGCAAATCTTATATTTACTGGGTCCAGTAGGCGGTGGTAAATCGTCGTTAGCCGAGCGTCTAAAACATTTAGTTGAACACATCCCTTTTTATGCCATTCAAGGTTCACCTGTTTTTGAGTCTCCTTTAGGACTATTTAAACCAGAAGAAGACGCAACCATTTTACAGGAAGACTATGGAATTCCTAACCGCTATGTAAAAGGTATTATGTCCCCTTGGGCGGCAAAGCGGCTTCATGAATACAAAGGAGATATAAGCCAATTCAAAGTGGTTAAGATGTACCCCAGCATAACCGATCAAATTGCCGTGGCCAAAACCGAACCAGGAGACGAAAACAATCAAGATATATCTGCATTGGTGGGTAAAGTAGATATTCGTCAACTAGAAGAATTTAGCCAGAACGATCCTGACGCATACAGCTTTTCTGGGGCTTTATGTCGAGCAAATCAGGGGCTAATGGAATTCGTAGAGATGTTCAAAGCCCCAATTAAAGTATTACATCCGCTGTTGACAGCCACCCAGGAAGGCAACTACAACGGTACAGAAGGAATGGGGGCCATACCTTTTGATGGTGTCTTAATGGCACACTCAAATGAAAGCGAATGGCAAACCTTTAAAAACAATAAAACCAATGAAGCCTTTATCGACCGAGTGTATATCGTAAAGGTACCCTACTGCTTGCAGATAAGTGAAGAAGTTGAAATTTATAAAAAGCTTCTGACCAATAGCTCCCTAGCAAAATCCCCTTGCGCGCCAGACACATTAAATATGTTGGCGCAGTTTTCGATACTCTCTCGCATTATTGAACCAGACAACTCCAGCATCTTTAGTAAGATGAGGATTTACGATGGAGAAAACTTAAAAGATACCGACCCAAAAGCAAAGTCTATTCAAGAGTATCATGACAGTGCGGGTGTTAACGAAGGCATGAATGGATTGTCTACTCGCTTTGCTTTCAAAATTTTATCCAAGGTATTTAACTTTGATTCAAGTGAAGTGGCCGCTAACCCTGTCCATCTTATGTATGTGCTTGAAAAACAAATTGAGCAAGAGCAATTTCAACGAGAAATAGCTGATAAATATCTAAGCTTTATTAAAGAATACCTAGCACCAAAATATATAGACTTTATTGGTAAAGAAATACAAACCGCATATTTAGAGTCTTATAGCGAATATGGGCAAAACATATTTGATCGCTATGTAACCTACGCTGACTTTTGGATTCAAGACCAAGAATACAGAGACCCAGAAACAGGAGAGATATTAGATCGTGTAGCCATTAACGAAGAATTAGAAAAAATTGAAAAGCCCGCAGGCATCAGCAATCCAAAAGACTTTAGAAACGAAGTCGTCAACTTTGTACTAAGAGCCAAAGCCAATAATTCAGGTAAAAACCCCAGCTGGCAGAGCTATGAAAAAATGCGTGCTGTTATTGAGAAAAAAATGTTCGCTAACACTGAAGACCTGTTACCCGTGATTAGCTTTAACGCCAAGGGCTCTAATGACGATCAAACAAAACATGACAACTTTGTAGATCGAATGGTTGAACGGGGCTATACAGAGAAGCAAGTAAGACTGTTATCTGAATGGTATCTACGTGTCAGAAAATCACAGTAAAATATAATTAAACACACGAAAAAAGTAATGGAAAATTAATTGTAGTGTCACATCCTTAATGGAGTGAGTTCATGAGTTATATTATCGATCGCCGCTTAAATGGCAAAAATAAAAGTATGGTGAATCGACAAAGATTTTTGCGTCGATACAAAAGCCATATAAAAAGAGCCGTAAGTGATGCGGTAAACGATCGGTCTATTACTGATATAGAGCGAGGCGAAAAAATCAGCATTCCCACTCGTGATACTTCAGAGCCTGTATTTAGCCATGGATCAGGAGGTAATCGCAATAAAGTGCTGCCTGGCAATAAAGAATTTAATGCAGGCGACAAAATAGCAAGGCCTCCAGCAGGCAGTGGTGGCGGCAGCGGCGATGGCAAAGCCAGTAACCAAGGTGAAGGTGATGATGACTTTTCTTTCACCATCAGTAAAGAAGAGTTTTTAGATTATGTATTTGAAGACCTAGAATTGCCAAACTTAGTAAAAAAAACACTCAATGATACCGATGCAGTAGAATATCGACGAGCTGGCTTTACCGCTTCTGGTACAGCCAATAACCTGGCAATTGTAAAATCTATGCGCAGTGCTCAAGCTAGACGCATAGCATTGTCTGCTGGCTCACGTAAAAAAATTAAAAAACTTACACTGGAAAAAGAAGAAGAATTAGAAAAAGATAAAGAGTTGCAAAACCACATGAAAATTGAAGAATTTAAAATGGAGATTAATAGGCTCGAAGATAAAATAAAACGTATACCTTTTATTGATACCTTTGACATTAAGTATCGAAATATTATCAAAGAACCTGTCCCTAGCTCTAAAGCCGTTATGTTTTGTGTTATGGATGTTTCTGGATCTATGACGCAAAAGATTAAGGATATGGCTAAACGATTTTATATTTTACTGTATTTATTTTTGCAAAGGAGCTATGAAAAAACAGAAGTTGTTTTCATTCGCCATCACACCAGTGCTAAAGAAGTATCTGAAGAAGACTTTTTTTATAGCCGTGAAACTGGCGGCACCATTGTATCCAGTGCCCTAGAGTTAATGGCCGACATTATTGAAGAGCGCTACGACTCAAGCCAATGGAATATTTATGGCGCACAAGCCAGTGACGGCGACAACTGGAATGATGACAGCCCCCATTGCGCAGAAGTTTTACGCCAAAGAATTATGCCAAGTTCACAGTACTTTGCTTATATTGAGATTACGCCTAATGAGCACCAAGCCTTATGGTATGCCTATAAAGAATTACTAGGTCCGCTTGGGAAACGATTTGCAATGGAACAAATTTCACATACATCAGAAATTTATAGAGTATTCAGACAGCTATTCTCACAAACACAAGAGAAGGAGGCTGTATGACAGAGCCACATAAGCCTACAGCGAGTCAAATAGATTTAAAAGAAAACCGTTCAAAGCAAAGACCTAAAACTGACAGAAGTGATATCAACCATAAAAAACAACGTACGCCGTTGTCTACAAGCTCTGAATGGACATTCGAACTATTAGAAACCTATGATAAAGAAATCGCCCGTATTGCAAAAAGTTATCGCTTAGATACTTTCCCAAATCAAATAGAGGTTATTACAGCTGAGCAAATGATGGATGCCTATGCATCTGTTGGCATGCCAATTTCTTATCATCACTGGTCTTATGGCAAGCAGTTTTTAAATACTCAAACTCATTATCAAAGAGGCGAGATGGGTCTAGCATACGAAATTGTGATTAATAGCGATCCATGCATCGCATATTTAATGGAAGAAAATACAATCACTATGCAGGCTTTGGTAATTGCTCATGCGTGCTATGGGCACAACTCATTTTTTAAAGGCAATTATTTATTTAAAACTTGGACCGATGCCAGCGCAATTATTGACTACTTGGTATTTGCAAAAAAATATATAAAAGACTGTGAAGAACGTCATGGCATTGATGCTGTAGAAGAAACTTTAGACGCTGCCCATGCTCTTATGAACTACGGCGTAGACCGTTACAAACGCCCCAGACCCATTAGCTCTGAGGAAGAAGAACAGCGCCAGCAAGACCGTGAAGAAATATTACAGCAGCAAGTCAATGATCTTTGGCGCACGATTCCAACTCAAGATAAATCTTCAGGCTATGAGAAGAAACGTTTCCCCAGTGAGCCTCAAGAAAACATTTTATATTTCTTAGAAAAGAACGCTCCATTACTGCAGTCATGGCAACGGGAGATTATTCGCATAGTAAGAAAGATGGCGCAATACTTTTACCCTCAACGCCAAACTCAGGTGATGAATGAAGGATGGGCCACTTTTTGGCACTACACATTATTAAATACCATGTATGACGAAGGTTTAGTTACCGATGGCTTTATGATGGAGTTTTTGCAAAGCCATACTAGCGTCATCTATCAACCAGCTTTTGACAGCCCTTATTTTAATGGTATTAATCCCTATACATTAGGGTTTAGCATGATGGTAGATATTCGCCGAATTTGTGAGCATCCAACCGCAGAAGACCAAGAATGGTTTCCAGATATAGCAGGCAGTAACTGGCTAGATACATTGCACTTTGCAATGGAAAATTTTAAAGATGAGAGTTTTATACTGCAGTACCTCTCACCAAAATTAATGCGTGATTTAAAATTATTCTCTATCAGCGATAACGAAACAAAAGCGCATATAGAAATAGATGCTATTCATGACAATGATGGCTATAAAGCGGTTAGAAGTAACCTTGCTAAACAGTATGATTTGTCGCAGCGGGAACCGAATATTCAAGTTTTTAACGTGGATGTTACTGGGGACCGTTCATTAACATTACACCATTATCGTAACAATAATGTTCCACTTACTGAAGACGCCTCTGAAGTAGTAAAACATTTACGCACACTATGGGGGTTTGATGTTTATTTGCATTCATTGAATGATCAAGGCAAAGCCCTTAAATCTTATTCCTGCTCTAAAAGTAAGTCGCCCATGAGTGACCTAGATATAGAACAGGCTTCGGCTTTATTGCGAACATAACGCTTTTTTATAACGGCTTTACCTTACTACCAAGCAACTATTACGTCTTCTCGTTGAATTGCATACCTGCTGGGAGTTTTATTAAGCTTAGCGATGGCAAATTTGGGCTGCACTTGAGTAATAGTCGCTTTAACTTTGGTATCTTTTAATTGAGTCATAGCCTCTTGGTCTAAATTATAAAATGTACTAGTACGAAAAACTGTTAACTCATCACCTGGACGCATACCGACACTACCTCCAGTATCAACCTTCACATAATCTCCTTCAGTGTGAATGATTTTGGCCATATAAGGCTGGCAACCTAAATTTTGATTTAAATCATTAACCACTTTTGACAAAAGTGACTTAACTTGAATGCCATAATCTACTTTCCAGAATTCAGACGTGGCGAATCCAGTGCGTTTATAATCATCATATTCCCATACACCACTTGTAGCATAGGTATTTTGAAACATTAGCGAACCACTAATGCCGTCGTGTACATATACATCTAAAACAAAATTTCTATCACGTTTGTCTCTAGACAAACCAACAGAATCTAATGGAATGTCCCAAATTCGTTTAACATCGGCATCTGGATTGATCATTGCTAAGTCACGAATCACACCGCTGACAACAAATTGTGCGCCTAGCTCCTTGGCTAGTTCTACACCATTGGTTAAGCGCTGTAGATTATTTTGTGACGACGGCGCTCTATCAACACTGCTAAACAACAAAACATGACCACTGTCCATTGCATGCAAGCGATGACGTGCATTTAAAGTCTTAGACAATACGCCAGACAATCTTTGCTCTATATTATAAAGCCCACCTAATACTGCGTCTTTAGGATTTTGTAAGGCAAAGCCTGCAACAGCAACCGCTTTACGATAGCCATTCCCTTGATTAGTCTTGCACTGTCCACCTTCTATGAACTCAGCTCGAATTTTGACTTCTATAATACCGTTATGCAATTTTTCATTAAGTACTCGCACATGGCGAAACTGACCATTGGTTTTTAACTGAGTCTGGTCTTGAGTCACTAAACCATCTACTAACATCTGCGAAGAATGAATTGATCCACCAACCTGTAATGATGCCTGGCGTAAAGCATCGCGAACGGCATCGTCTCGACTGGCCATTAAATCGGCTCCCATTACCGCCGAACCCATAGAAATTATTTCTGCGCCCAATGAAACTGGCGCAATAAATAATATGGTCACAAGTGAGATAACTAATTTCATCGTACTGCTCCTTTATTATTTATACGAATTAATCAATAAAGTAGTGATTGGTTTCAGGAATTGCCGACTGACTTTGAACTCTATTAACGCCACTATAGCTAGTGGTTTTCATACTACTTTTGCCTCCATGCATAACCCCTGATCGACAATCTGAATTAAACCGCATAGAGTTTTCAGTAATTAAACAATTACGAAAGCCTGCATCTACCACCATCTCTAAAACAGTTTCTACGCTGCCATCTTCTAAAACATCAGTAGAGATAACTCGCGCGCCATGAATAAAGGTATCTACATAAGAACGGAAAATATCATTTTGAACAACTAAATCACGCACAGTAGAACTACCAGTAATTTTAGTTCCATACACTCGCTCGGCCATAGAACGATATGCATCTAGACGGCTGGCTCTAATAGACATTAAGCGTTTTTGTACCTTACTCATACCCTTCGCTTTTGGGTTAATAGCACCATAACCTACAACGCGAAGAATTAATGGCGCAACGGGGTCAACATTAGTGGCTTCAGATGTAAGCATAGAACCATTGCCCGAAACATCCTGCACCTCATCTTCGTCATCATCCCAAAAATTTAGCATGCTGCAACCCGACAACGGTAACAAGCACATTACTAGTAGCAATCCTGCTAGACGTTTCATGTAACACTCCTTTCAATTTTTTAATGCTGGTGCATCAATTTTTAGATGCGTTGCATCCATTCTTGAAAGCTATATCGGCCTGCAATGTTAAATGTTTAGGTTTTGTTTAGGCTATAACCTAGTATTTTACCCAGCATAAAACGCACATGTTGCAAGTGGTAAATAATCAAAGCTGACAATATTACGACCGTTCCAGCCAGAGTTTGTAATTCTAATTTTTCATCCGCTAAGTACGCACCTAGTATTAGCGCCAACACTGGCGTAATTAATGTGATCAACGAAACATTTGCAGCTGACATTCGATTCATTAAATAAAAATATCCAACAAATCCTAATACCGAGCCAAATACCGCTAAATAGCCAATCGCAAGCATCGACTTAGCCGACACATCATTAGGTAACGGCGGACTAAACGCCCACCACAAAACGGCATACACAGGTGCCGAAATTAATAACGCCCCCGTTGTTTGTACTATTGGGTGCACGGCCGAATATCCTTTCACTAACTGTTGATGTTGCAGCATAACTGAACTGATGCCATGAAGATTAATTCCAAGCATTAACACCAATAGTGCCGCCACCATATCACCACTCACATCGATACCTTGGGCGAAAATAATGTACAGCCCTAGTACTGCAAATAAAATAGACGTTATACGACGAGCGTCTAATCCTGAATTCGGTAACAACCAGCGACTGTAAAGGCTTATTACTAGTGGACTGATTCCCCACAACACGGCTATTAAACCACTCGGTAAAGTTAATGCCGCCCAGTAAACACAAAGCATCGCGCCAGTAATGGCAACCGATCCGGCAAAATATCCAAGAAAAGCCGGTCGGCTCCACTTAAATGTAAGCGAAAATACTTTTATTAACAGCCCGCAAATAAGCAGACTGATCCACATACGAATAGCCAGTGCTTGCACAAAATCTAACGATTCAACGCTGAATCGAATACCTAACGGAGTGGTTGACCAAATTAAAATAACTGACGCATAAACCGATGCCACGTTCATGGCTTTTTCCTTTTATATACTAATAATTTAACTGTATTTAACTGAATTAAAAATAATGCGGCTGATTGCAGAGAGTTGAAGTGCCAAGAATAAAACCAGTGGCTAAAACAAAAAAACCGCAAACTTAAGTCGCGGTTTTTGAAATTCTTATTGCACGTATTTAAACGTCATCTCAAAACCCACTAACTCCTACAAGCCAAATAATGACTCGCATAGAAAAGAAGCGTTTTCGAAAACAGTTTAAATAATCCATCAAATGAATATAAAGCTTAAAAATGGACCTAGCAAGCACTAACCCAGTATTAATCTAATTGCTTCACAGGCTACCCTATCAAACATCTTACTATTACCTTAGAATCTAACCTTACAATTTTTAATGCCATTACAACCTAATAAAAAGTATAGCTTCCACTAGTATTAAACTATCAATGGCCAACATATAAATAAGGACACAAAATGAACAATAAAAGAATTTTGTTAGGGGCTGCCATTACATTGGCCTCGCTTCAAGTAGCTGCAATACCTTTCGCACCAACCGATGCTCGCGCCATGGCAATGGGTGG
>JBLHVV010000011.1:0-47642 GCA_047628755.1 Crocinitomicaceae bacterium
GCCAATCTAAATACGCGCCAATCCAAATACGCACTAAAATTATAATAGAGTATAAAACATAGACATAAAAAAAGAGCGCATAATGCGCCCTTTTAACACCTAGGGTAGGGTGGTACTGCGTTTTCTATTACATTATTGCTAATCTTTGTTGCACATATCTCTCGTGCTTCTTGTTTAACATTAATATTAACTCTTTGCGCACCTGAATCATTTCTTTGTAGTTTTGCAGTATGGCTGGGCTAGACATTCCAATGCGCTGACGAGCACTGGTTGCCAGCCTTTCTAAGGTTTTAATCTCATGGTTTAAGCGATAAATCTTGGGGTGAATGGTGTAGGTCATAATTCGCTCATTTGTCTTGGTATGAATTAAGTCTAGACAAAATGAACAATCTTGTGATCTTGCTTTAACACTGTTTTAGAATGAAAAGACCAACCCTAATGACAAAAAGAATGGCTGGTAAAGCTTTCATATTAGGTATTTTCTAAAGCAATGTAATTCGGCTGTTTTAATTGCAATGAGTTATTAATCTAGAGTGATTAAGTTAATAACAATGGTCGCCAGTCGTAATCAAGGCAGCCTATGGCAAGAAATCCAGGCACTATCATACTGGGTTTATGGCCGTACTTCATGGGCTCGTATTGCAGTGTAAGAATGTCTCCACCGACACAGCGTAAAATTGCGTGACCTGCAGCAATATCCCATTCGTTAACATTGCCGTATCTAGGATATAATTCGGCTTGACCTTCGGCTAAATAGGCTAACTTTAATGCACTGCCCACTAATATAAGTTCTGTGGGTGCCAATCGCTCAATAAGGTGTTCGCGTAAGCGTTCAAGTTGTTCTGTGGCGTGCCTGCGACTGCCAAATATACGGACTTGATTGTGCTCTCTAATTTGAACGCTAGGGTTGCTCGCTTTCAGTCGTACTGGAGCATGGTTACCCTTAATACAATAAGCTTTGTCGTTGCCACCATAAAATACCTCGTCAGTAACAGGGGCATATATAAGACCAAAAACAGGCTCATGATTGGATATTAAGGCAATATTAACAGTGAACTCGCCATTGCGCTCTATGAATTCTTTGGTTCCATCTAAAGGATCTATGAGCCAAAATTGCTGCCAATTGTCCCTATCTTCTTTCGACGGTAGGTCTGACTCTTCGCTAATAATAGGCAGGTCTAAAATGGACTTTAGGCCTGCCATTAATATTTTATGAGCGGCTAAATCGGCATCTGTTAAAGGGCTATTGTCAGCCTTTTCGACCACAGTTGTATATTCGCTGCTATTATAAATATCCAGAATCGCATCACCAGCTTGCTTCGCCAGTGCAATTACGTCGGCATACTTAGGTTGCATAATTAATCCTTATTTACAGTTCCATTGTGAGCACTCAGCCAAGCTTTAGCTAGATATAGGGCCGCAATGGCCCGGCCTTCTGTGACGTCGTTACGCATAACAAGTTCATCTATATTGTCTAACGGCCAGGCCACCACCTCTAAAGGTTCTGGTTCGTCACCTTCTAACGAAGCATTATATAGCTCTAGTGCTACAAATACGTCAATACCACTTTTCATATAACTAGGAGATAAACTGAGTTTCTTCAGATAATAAAGTTCTTTTGCTCCATAAGAGATCTCTTCTTTTAACTCTCTATTGGCTGCATGTTCTATAGTTTCGCCTAAATCCACGGCGCCTTTTGGTAAAGTTAGGGTATAATCTTCAATTCCTACGCCGTACTCTTTAATTAGCAGTACTTCGTTTTTTTCGTTAATGGGTACCATCATAACGGCTCCAGACCCACCGGGTACCAGGCGTTCGTAAGTACGTTCTACCCCGTTTGAAAATCTTAACTCTAACGATTCGATTTTGAATAAGCGACTTTGTGCCACAATGTGCGAATTTAATATCTCTGGTTTCTGGCTCATGGTAATCCAACTATAATAAATTGTAATAGCATAAGTGTGAATGATAAAAGGCGCTACCTAAATGATCGATTGGAATAACATAGATACCGTTTTACTAGACATGGACGGTACTTTATTAGATTTACACTTTGATAATTACTTTTGGCTAGAGCATCTGCCAGTTAAGTATGCAGACCACCATAATATGAGCCCAGCCCAGGCTTTAGAAACACTCACCGCTACAATGAAAGAAAAAGTGGGTCAACTAGAGTGGTATTGCTTGGATTATTGGAGTGAGTTAACGCAATTACCCATAGCGAAAATTAAACATGAAATAGCCCATAAAATACAATTTAGACCCCATGTTCCTGATTTTTTAGCGAGTTTAAAGCAAGCAGGTAAACGCAGTGTAATTGTTACCAACGCCCATAGAGACAGTGTGGATTTAAAAATGATTCATACTGGTTTAGATAAAATGGTGGATCGTATAATTAGCTCTCATGATTATCGGTACCCAAAAGAAAATCAAGCGTTTTGGAAACATCTTTTAGCTGATGAAGGCTTTGATATAGAACGCACTGTTTTAATTGACGACAGTGTAGCTGTGTTAGAATCGGCACAACGATTTGGTTTTAAGCATTTACTCTGTGTATGTCAGCCCGACAGCCAGAAAAGTAAGCGTGAGTTAGAACAATTCAAAAGTGTGGATGAATTTAAAGATATCATGCCTAAAATTTAACTAACTTAGGCTTAATAGTAGCTAAACAGCAATCAAAAAAGTAACAAAATGAGTAAAGTAGATAGCAGTAAAGACATGAAAATCCGCCTAGATAAATGGTTGTGGGCTGCACGTTTTTACAAAACTCGTGCCTTAGCAAAAAATGCTATTGAAGGCGGCAAAGTCCAATATGAAGGTCAGCGCAGCAAGGTAAGCAAAGTGGTAGAGCAAGGAGCCACGTTAAAAGTGCGTCAGGGTTTTGATGAAAAAACAGTGGTAATTAAAACGATCAGTGATCAGCGTCGCGGTGCCGTAGAGGCGGCATTATTATATGAAGAAACGGCTGAAAGTATTAAGCACAGAATGGATGAAACTGAGCGCCGTCGTAAGTTTAATAAGTCAAACCCTTTGTTTGACCACAAGCCCAATAAAAAAGAGCGTCGCCAGATTCATAAATTTCGTGATAGCAACGATCTTTAATATTTATACGTTTTATTTTTAGCATTTAAATTTATTATTAACAGTCAGGTAACTTATGGCCACTAGCGATACTCTTCAACGATTCACATTTTCAAACTCGCATGTTCGAGGCGAGCTAGTGGGTTTAAAGCAAACACTCAATGACATATTCCAACGTCAAAATTATCCAGAACCGGTGAATAAATTATTGGGTGAGTTATTAGCGGCTGCCGCATTATTAAGTGCCACGGTAAAAATTAAAGGCCTGCTAACCCTACAAATTCAAACCAACGGCCCGATAAAGTTTCTATTGGCTGAAACCAGCCACGACGGCAAATTACGTGGCATAGCAAGCATTGACGAGGAAATAGAAATTAATCCCGAAGATGGTCAATTGCTAGGCACAAATGGGCAGTTAGTCATAACTATGGAGCCTGATAAAGGCCAGCGTTATCAAGGTATTGTAGCGTTAGAAGGGGACGATATCGCAAAGTGTATGGAAGGATACTTTAAACAATCTGAGCAGTTGGGTACGCGCATTTGGTTGTCTTGCGAAGACAATGTTGCAGCAGGTTTTTTACTGCAAGAGTTACCTGAATTGGGGGAAATTCAAGAAGGCCTAGAAGTAGACGAGGACGCCTGGAACCGCCTAACTCATCTTGGTAGTACAATTCGCAGCGACGAACTGCTTTACTTAGATAATAACGAGTTGTTATATCGTCTATATAACGAAGAAAAAGTCATGATGTATGATGAAGAGTGTTTGCAGTTTAGCTGCAGTTGTTCTAAAGACCGCTTATCAACAGCGCTGACACATTTGGGTTTTGACCAATGCCAAGAGATCATTGAAGAGCAAAGTAAGATTCGTGCCGACTGCCAGTTTTGTGGCCAGCATTACAGCTTTACTCAGTTAGATGTCAGTGAATTATTTCCATTAGAAAGCGCAAAGGCAGGTAAGGGACTTCACTAATGAAGGCACCAATATTGGTGCTTTTTTTTGGATATAGTCCTTTAATATCACTTACATTCTTGTAAAAAAATTACAAAAAGCCCCATTTTATGGGCATTTGAGCTAATTCCTGTACATTGATTGTATCTATAGTAGATATAGTCATCATAAATACCTTGTATACCCCCCATGTCCACAGGGCTTGTGCCCTCTTTAAAGTCAAAAACCGTCTCAGTGGTCCCTTTTGTGGTCATTGCTATTCGCCTAGGGTGTATTTTCTGGCATAATTATCAGCCAAAATTTTCAAATTCGTTAATACATATCCAAGTATTGACGGTAATGTCTCTAGTCATTTAGTCAAAAGCTATTTGATCTAACTTATGGATTGGCAATATTATGACCACCGTTTACACCGACCTTTCCTCTGCTGTATTAGTAGAAAAAGCGCTTGAGCGCGGCGAAGGCCGTATGCAAGATAATGGCGCCTTTGTAGTAACCACCGGTAAGCGTACTGGTCGTTCTCCAATGGATCGATTCATTGTGCAAGAGCCAAGCACGTCAGACGCAATTGACTGGGGCAATGTTAACCGCCCTTTTGACGCTGACAAATTTGATGCCCTTTGGGATCGCGTTGAGACCTATTTAGACCAACACGACAAGTTTGTATCTGAAGTGCATGTGGGTGCCGACTCTAATCATTACCTTCCAGTTAAAATGACGACGCAGACGGCTTGGCAAAACCTGTTTGGTCGCAACTTATTTATCCGTCCAGCAAGCTATAACCCAGCGGATAAAGCTGAGTGGCAAATCCTTAACGCTGCAGGTTTCGAATGTGACCCTGAGCGTGACGGCACCAACTCTGACGGTTGTGTGATGATCAACTTTGCTAAGCGTAAGGTGCTGCTTGCAGGCATGCGTTACGCTGGCGAAATGAAAAAAGCTATGTTCTCAGTACAAAACTTTCTGCTGCCTGAAAAAGATGTATTGCCAATGCATTGTTCGGCTAACGTAGGCGAAGACGGCGATACGTGTCTTTTCTTTGGTTTGTCAGGCACTGGTAAAACCACTTTATCGGCTGACCAAAGCCGTTACCTAATCGGTGACGATGAACACGGTTGGGGTAAAGGCACAGTATTTAATATTGAAGGTGGTTGCTATGCAAAAACCATCGACCTTTCGCAGAAGAATGAACCTGTTATTTGGGATGCGATTAAATTTGGTGCCATCGTTGAGAACGTTGTCATAGATGATGAAACTCGTGTAGCCGATTATAACGACGTTAGCCTTACTGAAAATGGCCGTTGTGCTTATCCTTTAGAACACATTGAAAAACGCGTATTAGAAAACCAGGCAGGCGAGCCTAAGGCTGTTATTTTCTTAACGTGTGATATGACAGGTGTTCTTCCTCCTGTTTCTATCCTGTCTAAAGAACAAGCGGCTTACCATTTTTTATCGGGTTACACCGCGCTAGTGGGTTCAACAGAAATGGGCGGATCTAAAGGTCTTAAGTCTACTTTTTCTACTTGCTTTGGTGCGCCATTTTTCCCACGTCCAGCGGGTGAATACGCAGAGCTTCTAATGAAGCGCGTCACGGAATTTGATTCTCAAGTTTATTTGGTGAATACAGGTTGGACGGGCGGCCCTAATGGTGCCGGCGGCGAACGTTTTTCAATTCCAACCACCCGAGCAGTGATTGCGGGTATTCAGTCGGGTGCATTACGTGACGCCGAAACTGAAACCATTCCATTATTTGGCTTAAAAGTTCCTAAGGCCGTTGAAGGGGTTGATAGTAAACTGCTTAACCCTCGTGGTGCTTGGGCTGATCAAGCTAAGTACGATGAAATTGCAGCGGGATTGGCTAAACAGTTTGTTGAGAACTTTAAGAAGTATGATGTATCTGATGCGATTCGTGCAGCAGGACCTCAGATTTAACTGGTTCTTAAAGCAAGTGAATAACCTTACCCTAGGTTAGAGCTTAAATAATCAGGACGATTATTTAAGCTCAAATAAGCAAAATAAAAAAGGAGCATGGTTGCTCCTTTTTTTTTGCCTGCTAATAATTTAAGCCGATAATAATTCATCCGATTTAGTTGAACAGAATTTAGCAACCTGTTGTGATAAAAATTCTGCATCTCTTGAAATGCCAGAAAAACGACCTGATCCCCAGGTATGCAGCCAAGGCAATCCCAAAAAATATAAACCTGGGTGAGAGGTAATGCCACGGGTGTGTTCAGGGTAACTGCGGCCGTTAAAAACGGGGATATCGATAAAACTAAAGTTAGATCGAAAGCCAATACACCAAACGATACTAGTAATGTCAGAGGTTTCTAAATTCAGTTGCTCGCGTTCAGATGTGGGCTGCCAAGTGGCTTCATATTTTGCTTCAACTGGGGCGTCTATGTTGTTTTTTTCAATGAAATTGTCGATGCGTCGATTAATATTGTGATACACGTCGTCAGCTTTGTTTAGGTTTTCCACAAGATTAGCTGAAAATGTCACATTCTCGCCGTCATATCCTGTGAGGTGGCCAAATAACTCCATACCTTGTTGAGCAAATTGGCGCAGGTCAATATCACGACCACCGTCGCGACCCGTGACGTAATGATTAGTATTATCGCGAACCCCTTCGCGCAGTGGATGGTCCTGAATAGGCATATCGTAGTACTCCATTTCAGCCAGCCAATCCACTACATCTTTACCACGATAAAATCGAGCACATCGAGGGGCATCACCAGTGGCCAAGAACACTTTTTTTCCAGTAAGGTGCAGGTCTTCAGCAATTTGAGCGCCAGATTGTCCAGAACCCACTACTAAAACAGCACCATTTGGTAACTCTTCGCCATTCTTATATTGTTCAGAATGGATCTGGTGAATGTGGTTGGGAACCTCACTTGCCATGGGAGGAATAATTGGATCATGATAACCACCTGCTGAGACAATGACCTGATCAGCAGTAAAAGTACCAGCCGTTGTGATCACCTGGAACTGTTTAGAGGGAAGCTCACTCACATCGATTACACGAGTATTTTCCACGGCTGGTGGATTCACTTTGACAATAAACCGGTCAAGATAATCATTGATTTGTTGTCTGTTCATGAATCCATGTGGATCGTCACCATCGTATGGATGGCCGGGTAAATCACATTGCCAGTTAGGCGTGACCAGCGTAAAAGAATCCCAGCGCTTGTCTTTCCAAGCGTTTGCCAGAGTACTTTTTTCAACCACCAGATGGTCAATGCCTGACTTCTGCAAATAATAACTCATGGACAGTCCAGCCTGTCCACCGCCCACTATGATTGCGGTGTAATGGTCATGAGTGTTTTTGTTAGAACGTTTGTTGCTAGTATTATTAATAGTTGCCATTGTTTCTCCTTTGGCTTAAGTGAGTTTGTATGGGCTGATGGTGGTGAAATAGCACTTAATAAATGCGCTTAACAATGACCAATGATTTAGGTGATTGCTCAAATTTAGTGGCTGCTTTTTTCAATTGATTGAGCTGATCCATCGCGCTTGAGCAAGCATAACCATATTTAGATCTGACGCGCTCACTGGCTTCATTTAAACCAAGTTCGGCCTGATAAATAAAATCTTTTAGCGCATAGGTTTGCTCGGCTATTAAGTAATCGCTAATGATACTTGAAGGTGAGTAACACGATTGCTGATCACCGTTGGGCCATTGAATGTCAAAGTGTTTTTCAGGCATGATATTTTTCCAGTTCAGAAGGGGTCGTGTTATTGGGCAGCATGCCGGTTAAAGCTTGGGTTTTTAAATCCCAGAATTGAGCCTGCTGTTGGTGGTGGCTCACATCCAGAGTTTGGGCGACTTTAATTGCCCCGATCTTTGCCACACAAATATCACGAGCTTCAAAGGTGGCCATAAGCGCTAAGGTTTTTTCTGGTGGGCAGGTGAAAAGGTAGCCAAAACTGGGGAATGATCTTAGCCAATCGTGCCAGCTTACATGGGATGGTTTTGGTACATTTTCTAATCGTATGTCTGCTCCAACTCCAGAGCATTCTAATAACATAAGGGCGGTGCCCAGTATTCCGGCCTGACTGATATCTTTGGCAGCGTTGGCTAAATTATTCTCTGCGATATAAGGCAGTAACTCTAGGTCATCCCTTAATCTTTTCGGCGGTGCTGTAGTCGCTGCATTCCAATTAAGAAACGGCTGACGATATTCGCCTCTAAGATCAACGGCCATGACCAGGTCATGCCCAGGCTCAGCCGCAAAACTGCTAAGAATTTTTTTAGCTCGCCCAAGAATCGATACTGACAGTTGATTTTGATCACTGTGAAAATGAGTATGGCCACCGACAATGGGCACTTGAAATACCTTTGATGCATCTACCATGCCTTGCATAATTTGCATGCAATCTTTATCCCCCGACCCCCACAATGCATTCACTACGGCAGTGGGTCGTCCTCCCATTGAAGCAATGTCACTGATATTTACCATCAGGCCACACCAACCAGCGAACCAAGGATCCTGCGCTACAAATTGAGTTAAAAACCCTTCAGTGGCCAATAAGTCAAAACCGTTATCAGTTTTGATCACAGCGGTATCGTCGCCATTAGGATGGGAATCACGCCGATACCCTTTTGCAAGGATATTAGCCACACGCTGAATATCCGCTTTTTGGGCAATACCAGAATATTGTTTAAGCCCATTCAATAATTCAGCGAGCAGCATGCTGTCTGCCTTTTGCACGCGGGAGTGCTTCAGTAATGGCTTGATCATAAATATGGAGTAAAGGTGATAGCGGCTCTAAAAGACACCGGTTTTGTTGGGCTTTTAATACAAATCCGCTGTTGGGTTTATAGCAAGGCGGGTACGCATTTAAATTGGCTTTCATCATCACGTGAGGTTTTTTACGGACCATTAAGTCATAGCAACTTTCCCAGTTAAGCTTTTGAAACAGGGTTTCATTTTGCTTTTGAACTTGAGCAAGAAATGTTTCACAGCCCAGCGCATGGGCACTGGAAACAGCCAGCCGAATCAGCTCAGAACCAAGCCCCACTTGGTGCCTAAATGCGTGCTCAACAGCCAAGCGTGAACCCCACCATAAATCGGCTTCTTGTTGATGGATGCGCACTGTGCCCACAATCCGTTCATGCCATCCGCCATGATTTGCGATAGCCACCAGTACCTGAGCATGATCATCAATTTCATCTAGATCATTGTCTAAAAATATATCTTGCTCGCCACAGAATACGCGTTTTCTTAAGGCGTATGCCTGCTCTATTTCCCAATCAAGTGTGGCCCACTTAACGGTAAAATCGGAATACGATTGGTGACTGTTTTGATACATATTGAGGCACTCCTTTGAGTATTTATGCGCCGATGGGTTGTTCAAACGTGCGCAAAGTTGAGCAGGCACCGCAGCGACCACAGCCGGCTTTTATATCTTCGGATCGAATATTCGCTTGACTGACTTTGTGACCCAGTGGCGCTAAAATAGACGTCATAAAATCAGCATTAGGAGCGGGATGATCCTCCATGGGGGTACCGCTAATGGGCACAAAAGGCACCACAAAAGGATAAACCCCAATGGCCAGTAGGCGATCACAAATTTCGAGAATAGCCTCAGGTGTATCACCAATACCAGCAAGGATATAGGTGCTTACCTGGCCCCAACCAAAGACCGGAACGGCGGCTTCAAATGCAGCCATGTAATAGTCGATACTGACTACGGCCTTGCCTGGCATTATCTGTTTACGCAATTCAGGAGTAACCACTTCAAGGTGCATACCCAAAGCATCGGCACCAGCATCTTTTAGTTTCTGGAACCATGCAAAATCATCAGGTGGCTCACACTGAACTTGAATAGGCAAGTCCACGGCGGCTTTTACGGCCTCAACACTGTCACAAAGAATGCTCGCTCCGCGGTCAGGCGTAGCCGGTGTGCCGGTGGTCATGACCATATGTTTAACGCCATCCAGTTTAACTGCAGCCTTAGCTACTTCAGCTAATTGCTCTGGATATTTACGTTCAATGGTGCGGCCTGCTGCCAGGGACTGCCCAATAGAACAAAATTTGCAGGTCTTGCGACGACTCTCGTAACGGATGCAAGTTTGCAGCACCGTGGTGGCCAGTACATCGGTACTGTGCAGTGTGGCGATTTTAGAATAAGCAATGCCTTCAGCGGTTTCTAATTGATAAAACTTAGGTTGTTGAGCAAAGGTTATGTCAGCCAGAGGAATGCCGTTGCTTAACAGCTGGCTTTGGCCTTTGGCGTTTTCGTCTAAAGTAAAGGGTGAAGACCGTGCTGAGTTAGTATGCACTGGCACCATAATAGGCACCCCATCGATTACTAAAGCTTGGTGATCAGAAGGACCTGCGCCACCTCGTCGGCTTACATGCTCTTGCTGCTGGTTTAGCAAACGCACCCCATGGGTTTGGACTTCAGTAATGAGTCGCTGTTTCGATGTCGCTGGGAGTGTCATTGTCCATTCCTTTCGATAACTGCTGGGAGGATTTTGTTTCGTCTGAGGTCTTATTATCAAACGGCTGTGTGTAGCGTACCTGTTGATCATTTATCGCCAGACTTAAAAGTTCAGGGCGTGCGTAGTGGCCAACAGAATCCATCATGCGTTTACGTTTGGTTATTAAGCTCATGTCTAAATCAGCGATGACTAAGCCTTCCCCTTCTCGTAAAGGCTCGCACAGGTGCTTACCTTCGGGCGATATAATGGTGGTCATACAACCATCTCGCAGACCTTTTTGCAGTGATGGGTCATCAGTAATCGATTCAATTTGTTGGTCGGTAAGCCACCCTGTTGAGTTGATGACAAAGCAGCCCGCTTCAAGCGCGTGGTGACGAATAGTCACTTCTATTTGGTCAGCAAAGATAGGGCCTACCAAAGATCCAGGGAATTGCGCGCAATGAATTTCTTCGTGTTGGGTCATTAAGGCATAGCGAGCTAATGGGTTATAATGTTCCCAGCAAGCTAACGCGCCCACCCGGCCTACCCCGGTATTTACCACTTTTAAACCTGATGCATCTCCTTGACCCCAAATCATTCTTTCATGATAAGTAGGTGTCAGTTTTCTTCGTTTTAAAACTTGTTCACCATCATTGTTGAAAATAAGTTGAGTATTGTAGAGCGAGCCAAAGTCTCGTTCGGTGACACCCAATACCACTACTATGTTTTTTGCTTTAGCGTGTGCGGCTACCGCAACCGTAATGGGTCCAGGAATGATAACGGCCTCTTCGTAGAGACGCATATGTTCAGGGCCAGCCTTCATGGGAGGTTGAACAAATGAAAAATATGGGTAATAAGGCACAAAGGTTTCAGGAAAAACAATAATCTCTACACCTTTACTGGCAGCCTCACTGATGGCATCCAATACTTTGGCAAGCGTCAGCTCAGCTTTCTCTAAACTGGGAGAGAGCTGAACGGCAGCCGCGCGTACGATTCTATTAGTCGTCATCGCAGCCATCTACCTACATTGTCCAGGTGTCTATAACAACGGCATCATCTCTCATATGCAGCAGTTTTAAATCCAACACATCAAGTGGGCTGATTGGCACAATACCTTCAATTAAATTTGCCTCTCCATGTCCATAAAGACCTTGAAGCGCGAATCGGCAAGCATAAATTTTGCCACCTTCTGTCATGAATTTTTTTAACTGATTGGTATAATTCTGATGCCCAGGAAAGGCTTCATCACCCAGTGTTGGAAAGCCTCTTTGAATCCCCAAGTTAACTCCTGGCCCGTATAGTAAAATCGACGTTTCATAACCTTTGCGTTGCAAGCGTGTGGCTTGCAGCATATTTACAAAACCAATCGAACCTTCAAACGCAACGGTATGAAAAGTCACAAGAGCTTTTTCGCCTTCTTTTGCTTGTACGTCTTCAAATACTTTTTCTTCATAGTCGACAAAAAAATCACCGTCTTTATTTAATGGTGTGTCTATGGCGGGCATAGTTATCTCCTTAAAATGAATAATTTGTGAAATAGAAACTCAAAACATTTGAATTCTATAAAGTCATTTGCAACGGATATACCAACATTTTTTTAGAAAAAGCGATCAACATGCAATCAACTTTATATATCAAAAGGTTAGCGGGAGAAGTTTTTTTTGTAATTGAATAAAAGTTCAAGGGGCGCTTAATGACGTTTCAATATGCGTTAAAAAGGAATAAATAATAATGAGATAAGATGGCGCAGTGTAGGTTTATGGTGCTTATTATCAGTGCCATAATTGGACGTATAATGATGCAATCAATCCAATCAATTGCCTGCAATCAATGCATTCAGCTATGGACTGATTTATGCAAAAAGAAGGTAATTGAATTCATTTAAATACGAGCGATGTTATGGAATTTTCACCTTACAGGCATTGGGTTATTGCACTTCAGAACTCAGAAAAGCATCCTGCATATTTATTAATTGCAGATTTGATCGCTGAGGACATAGATCAAGGCAAGTTGAAAGGACGAGATAAACTTCCTACTTTACGTCAATTGGCCAGTATTCTAGCTTTAAATTACACCACGGTAGCGCGGGCTTATAACGAAGCTAAAAAAAGGGGGCTTATTTTATCGCGGCCAGGAATGGGCACGTTTATTAAAGGAGGGACTCGTTCGATACCACTTAGAGGAGGCAGTGATTATGAGATGACCATGAATCTTCCTCCAGAGCCACAGATATCATCGCTCACAAAAAAAATACGCAGGGGGTTCGAAGCGGCCATGGATAAACGTGATATTTATTCTGTCATGCGTTATCAAGATTTTGGTGGCAGTATCCGCGATAAAGAAGCCGCAATCAACTTGTTGAAACCGTTGCTTGGTATGGCCGATGCAGATCGAATGTTAGTTTGCCCTGGCATTCATAGTGCCTTGGTGGCATTGCTCTCATTACTGGCCAGGCAGGGTGGAACAGTGTGCGTTCAAAGTCTTGTTTATCCTGGTCTTAAAGCCATTGCAACACAGTTAGGTGTTAGACTTATTGCCATTGACAGTGATTCGAATGGTCCCATTATTAGGTCGTTAGAGGCGCGTTGTAAAACTGAGAATGTGTCTGCTATTTATCTAAATCCCACCATTCAAAACCCCTCAGCCCATACCATTAGCCTCACACGACGCAAGTCCGTTGCTGATTTAGCTTTACGTTATAATATTCCAATCATAGAAGATGACGCTTATGCTTTACTGCCGGCTAATCCAATCCCTCCAATTGCCACCTTTGCCCCTGAAATTACCTACTACCTGACGGGTTTGTCTAAATACTTCGGAGCTGGTATGCGCACGGCTTATCTTTATGCACCCAGTAAAGTATTGGCACAGCGAACGGCTGGAGGGTTGAGGTCTTTATCAGTGATGGCCAGCCCAGTAACGACGGCCATGGCCACTCATTGGATAGAGGACGGCACCATCGGTGCCATGGTTACTGCGATTCGTCATGAATCTATAGCGCGCCAGTTAATAGTCAAGCGTCACCTTAGTGACTTCAATTACAGTACCGATCCAGAAGGTTTTCACCTTTGGTTGAATCTTCCTAAAGATATGAATCTTAACCCATCGCTATTGGCCGCATATTTACGCTCGCAAAAGATCAGTGCGGTGTCCAGTGCTGCTTTTTGTACCGATAACAATCCTCCAGATGCCATTCGTTTGTGCCTTGGGGGAGCAACATCTAAAGAAGAACTTGAGAAGACTTTGCCGCTTTTAGTGGATACTTTGAATCATCCATCGCATTTATCCAATTTTGTGTACTGAATAGTTTAATGGGCAGATTTAAACGTTTAGCACTATTTAAATTCATGCTCGATGACAATGGTGGTGGTATTCAATTTTAACTCGCTTGGAATAGCAGGCAATGGCGTCGACTGTTCGATAGCGTCGCGGACTTCTTGATTTAATGTTTCATAACGACTGACGTCTTTATCAATCATCTTAGAAATTGTGCCATCTGCATTAATGGTTATTTCAATTATTACGTTACCTTTTTGCTTTAATTTTTTAGCCCATACAGGGTATTCAATACTGTCGTTAATTCTGTCTGTTACATCATCAATATAGCGATTTAAAGCCGTTTTATACTCTGCCCGAGTTATTTTTTTTGTACTTATTAATGAATTAGGTTTTTTTGGTTTTTTAATAAATACTTGCTGATCAGATTTAGGGTTGAAACTATAGGTGATAGACATTGGCCAATTGTTACCAGCTAATGCATCTGGTGCTAGAATAAACGGCACTACTGCCAATATTGCACGATGAACTTCTGATACCAATAGTATCGAGATATCTGGGTTGTCACTTTCAACCTTGTTTACTTCAGCCTTTCTATTAACCAAAAAATTAATTGTTACATCACCTTTCTGGCCAAACTTTTTCGCCCACTCAGGATATTCAATTGCATTTCTAATTTCGCGGATTAATTCCCAACGATATAAATCTAAATAATATTTGTTTTCTGTAGCCACAACAGTTTTACTTTTAGTACCTGATTGTGATGAGGCAATACTAGCAATCTTCTTTTTCTCATTAATAACTTTGTTTTTAGCGATAACTTTAGGTAGTTGGTAGGTTTTATTGATCGCTGTTATTTTAGCCGCAGCGGCTATAGAAGCTTGTGCCTGCTTGTTAGCAGTATCTCTTGCTTGCTGTGCTTTAACTAATATTGATTTTTTAGCTTGGTCTTTTTTACGTTGTTTAGCTAATAGTGCATCTTCTCTAGACTTAATCCACGAGGCTACTAGTGCGCTTCGACTTTGGTTGTAGGTAATGGCGTTATATCTATTTAGGAGGGTTTCTGTGGTCGTGTCTTTTTGTCCAAGTATGCGCTTTTTGAATTCACCAGAAGGTGGTAGTTTTCCAATCCATATATTTAATAGATAGTTAAATAACTGGGCTGTTTTTGTTTCAATAATCCTAACGTTGTTAATTTTTATAACTGTTCCAGTTGCGGCAATGTAATCAATAATAATCTCATCGCCACTAATTAGCTTCGCCCCTAAAAAACCCGTAAACGTCATTAGCTGCTGCGTCAGATCTGGGTCATCTGCAAATGAGTTATTAATGGCTATGTCATTTTGCCATTGAAGTGACCAACGCCTCGGACTCCATCGTTTAGTGGTGACCTTGAGGGTCATGCGCTTATTCGTATTACTGGCTTTTATGACGGCAGGATCTGACTCTTGCTCGGTCAGATATAATGCACCAATATAAAATTCTTTACGAAGTTGCTGGTACGAACCTAAGCCATTTAACTCTAAGCCGAAACTAGTCTGACTAAGACTAAAGCTGAGTATAATGGACAGTAAAATTTTTATTAGCATAATTTCAGTTGCCTTAGATATCTTACGTTTAAGCATAGACTAGCAGTTAGTATTAAATACTTTGCTATGATTAGTTTATTAGTTGGCTATTATCTACCCTTTATTAATCGCTTTATAGGTTGTAAATGACACGATTTTACCTATGTCTTATACTATTGACCCCGATTTTTAGCTGGGCTGAAAACTCCGTTACCAAAGCCATCAGCGAATCTATAGCTGACATTAAGGATACGGTTAATCACATTAATGAAAGTTATGAGCAGTGTGAAGCGCTGTATGAAGAAATCCGTGGCAGTGAATGTGCTAATGCAATGATTGGCATTTTTGGACGTATTTATCTTAAGCTGGGGATCAGTTTTACTGAGCGACAGCTGAAATTTCAAAATTCGAAATCGCAAAAGGTGGCTTTCGTCCTGAGTAGCGGATCTAAGCCTAGACCCGTTTACGGTATTGCCTTGGGTGATTCATATTTTACTGGTTCTAATTGGGGTTATGGTTTCGGCTTCGATTATTTTGATGATTACGCGTTTAAGCAGCTTATCAAGCGTGATGATAAAGGCGCGTCATATGACTTGGGTACCTATTCCAGTATGAGTGTCATATCGGTTAGTCCAAGTCTTTTTTATACCTGGGGTAGAAGCGATGATACGCCGTATAGATACGGCAAGTTAGGGCTAGGTATAAACCTTATGTACAGCGCCGTAAAAGGCACCGCGTATGAAACTGAGCAAAATACCACAGAGAATACAGCCTGTTATGACGCCGCCACTGAGGTATCTAACGGCAATACTCTCGATCCTGTTTCCATCGACAGTGCATGTGATTTGCAGCGTTTTAAAGAGAGTAGTTATGGTACTGGTTTTAAGTTATTTATAATCGGTGGTTGGAAGAAATGGGAGACAGAATTGTCTATTTCAGAATATCAGCACCGTGGCAATGGCGAATATCGATTTGTGACTCAGCAGGTGCTTTTAGGTTTGTCCCGTAAATTTTCCTTCTAATCGTCTCTCTAATTTGATCGATGGTCGCTGACACTTAAAAAACCCAGTTTTATTCCAAATTAGCATCAGCATTTTTTCCTTTAGTGATTTATAATCACGCTCTTGCTGCGCCTGCACTTTATTCAGGCATAGCATGATATAAAGAATATTAAATATTTTTCAGGTTTAATGAGTTAGCTATATGGATCGTATTTCTTCTACCTTAGCCCAAGAGCTAAATGTCCACGTAAATCAGGTTAGCGCGTCTGTTGCTTTGCTAGACGAGGGGGCTACTGTGCCCTTTATTTCTCGCTATCGTAAAGAAGTAACCGGTGGCTTAGATGATGGTCAGCTGCGAACCTTAGAAGAGCGTTTACGTTACTTGCGCGAACTAGAAGAACGTCGTTCAAGTATCCTTAAAAATATTAATGAGCAAGGAAAGTTAACCGATGTTCTTGCGGCTCAAATTCAACAGGCCGATACTAAGAATCGCTTAGAAGATCTCTATTTACCCTTCAAACTTAAGCGTCGCACCAAGGGCCAGATTGCCACTGAAGCAGGTTTAGAGCCATTAGCGGATGGCTTATTACAGGACCCTAACTTGAATCCTGAAAAAGAAGCCGCAAGTTATATCAATGCAGACAAGGGCATTGCGGATATTAAAGCGGCGTTAGACGGCGCCAAGTTTATATTAATGGAACGTTTTGCCGAAAGTGCTGACCTGTTAGAAAAACTAAGAACCTTTCTTTGGGATGAAGCCACGTTAACGGTTAGGGTAATGCAAGGGAAGGAAGCTGAAGGAGAGAAATTTCAAGATTACTTTGAGCACGATGAACCTTTAAAAACCGTACCAGGCCATCGTGCGTTAGCCATATTGCGAGGCCGCAATGAGGGCATATTATCTTCTTCATTAGTTGTGGGTGATCCAAGCGATAAATTAACTCCAAGTCCGTGCGAATCAATGGTGGCTGGTTTTTACAATATTAGAAATGAATTGCGCCCAGCTGATCGCTGGTTATCTGAAGTGGTTAAGTGGACATGGAAGGTTAAATTATTAACTCATTTAGAAACCGAGCTAATAGGCCGCATTCGCGACAGCGCTGAAACCGAAGCCATAAAAGTATTTGCGACAAACCTAAAAGACTTGCTAATGGCAGCACCGGCTGGCCATAAAGCGACCTTGGGCTTAGACCCTGGTTTTAGGTCTGGCGTAAAAGTAGTGGTTGTTGATGGCATAGGCAAAGTACTCGAACACGGTGTTATTTATCCTCACCAACCTCAAAACCAAGGCCACGAAGCTAAAGCCATTATTCGTGCATTGTGTATTAAGCATGGCGTGCAATTGGTTGCCATTGGTAACGGTACGGCCAGTCGTGAGACAGATCGCTTGGTTGGCGAGATAATGAAAGAGCACAGCGAGCTTAAGATTCAAAAGATTGTAGTAAGTGAAGCTGGGGCATCAGTCTATTCAGCGTCAGAGCTCGGTGCGAAAGAGTTTCCAGACTTAGATGTAACCATTCGCGGTGCTATTTCTATTGCTCGTCGTCTGCAGGATCCGTTAGCCGAGCTGGTAAAGATTGATCCAAAGGCTATTGGTGTTGGTCAGTACCAGCACGATGTGAGCCAATCATCTTTAGCTCGGTCATTGGACGCTGTAGTAGAGGATTGTGTAAATGCAGTGGGTGTTGATTTAAATACGGCATCGGCTCCTTTACTTACTCGTGTATCTGGATTGAATACCACAATCGCTAATAATATTGTTGCATTCAGAGAAGAAAACGGAGCATACAAAAGTCGAATAGATCTGAAAAAAGTACCGCGCTTAGGCGGCAAGACATTTGAGCAGGCGGCTGGTTTCTTAAAAATCACCAATGGTAAAAATCCTTTAGATAACAGCTCGGTTCACCCTGAATCTTATAAGCTGGTAAAAGATATAGCGGCTAAAGCGGGTAAAGCGATATCTGCAATTCTAGGCGACGGTGTATTTTTAAAAGCAGTTAATGCCAGTGACTATGTGAGTGAAGAAGTTGGCTTACCTACAATTAATGATATTTTATCCGAATTAGAAAAGCCTGGCCGCGATCCTCGTCCAGAATTTGTAACAGCGGAATTTAAAGAAGGCGTAGAGAAGATAACCGACCTACGTGACGACATGATTTTAGAAGGCGTGGTTAGTAACGTAGCCGCGTTTGGCGCGTTTATAGATATTGGTGTTCACCAAGATGGATTGGTGCATATTAGTATGATGTCAGACACGTTTATTTCGGACCCCCGAGAAGTGGTTAAAGCTGGAGACGTCGTCAAAGTAAAAGTGATGGAAGTTGAAGCGGCGCGCAAGCGTATCGCTTTGTCTATGCGGATGTCTGATAATGCCAGTGACTATCAAGCTGAAAAAGCCACTCCGCGATCCGAACGAAAATCTAAGGGTGGTGGGCGTTCTGTAGACAAGCACAATCAAGCGCAGTCAAGTCAAGCTTCTAATAATGGTATGGCTGCGTTGTTTGCTAAGGCGCAGCAGAAAAAAGGTAAGCGTCTATAATCCCTTGTAAGACCTATTGGTTAGGTCTTATTAAGGAATGGACTGTTTCGATTTAACTGTTTTTTGTTTACTTGATAGCTGGCTATAATGGCGGCTAACACATTTTAGGATTGCTCTTTTGTCACTTTCATATCAGCAAGTTTTATCGGCGTTACAGCAAATTGACCCTGCGGCACTTCAATTTGTTCGCGGTATCGAAAAAGAAGGCCTGCGTGTCAATGCAGATAGCCAGATTTCTCAGCTGCCTCATCCCCCAGAGTTAGGCAGCGCATTAACTCATACACATATTACAACTGACTATAGCGAAGCTCTGTTAGAGTTTATAACGCCAGCAAAAGATGACCCTAAATCTGTGCTTGATATCTTAAAAGAGCTGCACTCTTTTACAGCTTCTAAAATTGGCTCTGAACGGATTTGGCCTTTTTCTATGCCAGGGGTAATTAGTGACGAGTTAGATGTGCCAATAGCCTATTATGGCGAATCAAATTCTGGCCAGCTGAAACATGTATATCGCCATGGCTTATGGCATCGTTATGGTCGTAAAATGCAATGTATAGCAGGATTGCATTATAACTTTTCTGTGCCTGATTCTTTATGGCAGTTTAAAGCGGATTTAAATAATGAAACTGTATCTAAAGATTATATCAGTGACGAGTACTTCTCATTGATCAGAAATTTCCGCCGTTATTCTTGGTTATTATTGTATTTATTTGGAGCCAGTCCAGCACTAGACAAAAGCTTTATCGAGGAAGATGGTCATGGACTGGATTCTTTGGATGATTCAACCCTGTATGGACCTTATGCCACAAGTTTGCGCATGAGCGGATTGGGTTATCAAAATAATGCCCAAGACGGTTTGTTTGTTTGTTTTAATGGCTTGCCAAGTTATACCAAGACTCTAAAAGACGCCATGAGTGAGCCAGTTGAAAAATATCAGGATATCGGCGTAGAGCAAGATGGCCAGTTTAAGCAACTGAATACTAATTTACTGCAAATTGAAAATGAATATTATAGCGATATTAGGCCCAAGCGAAATAGCAAAAATGGCGAGAAGCCACTAACAGCGTTGAACGAGCATGGGGTTGAATATATCGAAGTTCGTTGCTTAGATCTAAACCCTTTTACACCTTATGGGATAGACGAAGAGCAAATTCATTTTATGGATTTATTTTTAGCGTATTGCCTTGTTCACCCAAGTCCTTTCCTATCAGCTGAAGAATGTAGCGAAGTGGAACAGAATCATAAAAAAGTGGTGATAGAAGGGCGTGACCCTGAATTCAAACTCATGCGTCATGGAGATCCTGTTCTATTATCCCAATGGGGCGAGGAGTTAATTGCTCAGTTACAGCCTCTGGCGAAAATTTTAGATGATAAACACGAAACGCAAAATTATTCATCGGCACTAGCGTCGATGGAAAAAAGAATGCTAGATCCATCTTTGACCCCAAGCGCCAAAATTTTAGCTGGCATGGAGAAAAGCAAACAATCGTTTACTCACTTTGCCAATGATCAGGCTGATAAAATTAACCTTCAATATTCGGCAGGAATAAGTTCAAATAGAACCGATTTTTGGCATTATGAGGCTAAAAATTCTTGGTTAAGGCAGCGAGAAATAGAAGGTTCTGATGTAGTACGTTTTAACCAATACCTAGCGGAATATCAAACCAAATCGTGAACCGTGTCACATAACTGGCCTAGATCCTTTAGAGAGACCTCAATGGTCTAATCATTTCCTTGTAATCAGTCAAATCTAAGTTAAATTTAGTTTAAACGCTTAGAGATTACATTATGGAACTGGTTGAAAACCAGTGGGATCTGGAAAGTCTAGAAAAAGCATACCGCCATGGCTTTATGGCGGGTATGGTAGGAAAGACTCTCAGTTCTTGCATATATCGCGCTGAAATGATCGCAAACGCCTGGGAAGCAGGCTGGCACGATGGTAGAGAGCAATTTGATATTAAAGAAGCGTTAAGGCGATCATCTAGCCTAGATTCCTAATTAACACCAATAGGCTGCGGGAACCGAACAAAAAAGCTGAATCTAAAGATTTGGCTTTTTTGTTGGGTTTTTTAAGCATATTCCGTTCAGCATACCTCTTTTAAAACCCATTCAAATTAACTAAACCTTTTCAATAGATCGCTTTTTATGAATGGGTGAGATACTCAATTTTGCGCAACAAAATTTTGGAAATATAAATCTTCAATATAAGGTTTCCCTTCTAATTTACTTAATAAAGCTTTTATTTCATCTAACGCCACTTGGCGCAATAGTTCTCTGCCTTGAGCTGAATTCACTGTCTCTTCATCTTGCTGGCTTAATAAAAGAACCAGTTGATTTCTAATATAGGCTTGATGATGGTTCACTTTGCCAGCGGCTTCTGCGCCTACCACCCTTAAAGCAATATCAGTGCGAATATATTTAAGTCGTCCTACAGTATTTGCACCGTAATTGAGGACAAAGGCGGGTTGTAAGTGCACGTATTGAGTGCCGCCGCCTTCTGCTATTGCAAAGTTAATTGAACCCATGCAAATAATGATAATGAATGAGATAATACGAAGCATTGAATGACCCCTTTATTTTATGCCTACTCAAAGCATAGTTTAAAACAGCCATTCTGCGGTGAATTAAAGTTAACAAATACTAGTATTAGCTGTCTTAAAAATTGGTTAGATTATTCAGCGCATAGGAAAAAGGATAGTTATGAAGGTTATTACGATTAGACAACTGTTTTTATTGATGTTTTTGGCGTGTATGAGTCTGTTAGGTGCGGCCTATTATTTTGAGTATGTCATGTATTTAGAGCCTTGCCCATTGTGTGTAATGCAGCGAATAGCAGTATTATTAGTGGGTTTGGTATCGTTATCTGGCTTTATTTTAGGACTAGAAGGTATTAAGCAAAAAATGCACTCGGTGCTGCTGTTCGTGACGGCCAGTTTTGGTCTTTTTGTCGCTGGGCGACATATTTGGATTCAAAGCCTACCAGCCGATCAAGTGCCTACTTGCGGCCCTAGTTTAGATTATATGGTTGATACTTTGCCATGGGCAGAAGTGCTAACCATTATGCTGAGAGGTAATGGCAATTGTGCCGAAGCACACTGGTCGTTTATCGGTCTATCTATGCCAACCTGGGTATTGGTTTGGTTTGTAGGGTTCATGATTGTATCGATTATATTATTTGTAACAGGCAATAAAAAATCAAAGTAAAGAGGGTCTGTTGATAAAATATTAAATATGATGCTTCATTTAGTAAAGTTAGAATAACTCTGCTAGACGAAATGTTAAGTTGATTAAGTAGATAAAAGCGAGCTTTAAGTTTATTTTTCAGTTAATAGGGCCGGATAGACCTAATAAGCTGTACGCTTTTACAATGACTCCTTTGGGATCATATTGTAAAAAAAGGCTAGACTCAAGTAAAAAATATAGAAAAAAATGAGCTTGCAGGGGCGGGATCCAATGCCTATATTTGTGGGTAACTAGGGCGTGTTATGCGGCTCGATCTGAATAAATATTATGTTGAGGAATTACCATGCTAGAAGGTTGTCAGAATGCTCAAGAGCGTTGGGGTGGTGTGAGTAAGATCATTGATAAATGGTTGAATGAACGTCAAGAGTTATTGGTTTTGTATGTGGCCATTAAAGGACTAAAACCATTTAGCCCGCGGGAGACCCCTGTATCTATTAAAATTCAAGCGTTTTGCCAAGTATTAATGGATTATTGCAGTGCTGGACACTTTGAAGTTTACGAACAGCTAATTAAGGAAGCCGAAGAATATAATGACGGCGGCATTGAGTTAGCTAACAAGCATTATCCAAGGTTAGAATTTATTACCTCTGAGTGTGTGGAATTTAATGACAGCTACCAGACGGCTGAAAATTGTATAGAGAACATGTCAGACTTATCAAAAGACTTATCAGGTTTAGGTGAATTGCTAGAAGAGCGTTTTCAAATTGAAGATTCATTGATAGAAGCACTACATACCTCCCATAAAGAACTCATCGCATAGTTCCGTTTTTAGTAATAACCTCTTTGGTCGAGCTACCCAGCTCGACTCTTAACATCACTTTAAACCTAGTCTAGTTTAATACTCTTTATTACTTTATCTGAGTCACTGGCTGGGTGCGTCCTACTTTTTTCATGACATAGCCTAAACTTAAATAAAACTAAGGAACGTTGCGGTTATGAGATACCTAAGCTTAATCATCATATTTTACTTGCTGACAGCTTGTTCTAGTGGCGATAGTCCAATTAAGCAATGGGAAATGGCGGTGCAGGGAGTATACAGTGCAAGCCTTTCTAAAGATGGGGAATATGTACTAGTAGGGTCCATTCACCACGGCGGTAGCTACTGGAGCATAAACGATTTTGAACGTTTATATAACTGGAATCATAAGGCTGACACTCTGTCAGGTATTGTTGCCAGCAGCATCAGTGATAATGGTTTGTACGCAGCCACTTCAGGTCATCGGAAGATTGTACTTTGGAATGCAAAAACGGGTGAAGCATTTTGGCTGTGGGAAGCACCTGCCGACGTTATCGATATGGACCTAAGTAACACCGGTCAATATGCTTTGTTGGGATTGGATAGTTATGAAGCTGCATTATTTGACATTAAGAACGGTGGCGTAAAGCTAAGGCTTGCCCACGAGGGTGTAGTGCAAACAGTGGACATGAGTGCGGACGGGAAGTGGGCGATCACGGGTGGTGATGACTCTTATGTTAAAGTCTGGGATCTTCAAACGGGAAAAGAGATTCGTAGCTGGAAACTGAGCAATCAGGTGAGAGTGGTTGCAATTAGTGAAGATGGCTCGCTGGGTTTTGGTGCAAGTCATCGTGGTGAAACGCTAATTTGGGATTTAGTCACAGGAAAAATTCGTAGTAGTATTAAAGCCACTTCAGGATATTTTTTAACAGCGCGATTTAATGCTAATGACAGTGAGTTATTAACGGGTAATTCCAGTGGGAAGATTCAGCTTTGGGATACTAATAACGGTGAACTTAAACGAAGCTGGAAAATATCAGGTGGCAATGGTTGGGCTACTAAAAATACCCAAGTGGTTGATGTGGCATTTGCTACTGAATCGTATCGTGCCGTTGGAGCCAACGGCATAACATACGACCTTAAATAAAAGGCAAATTGACTGACTAATACATAACGACAGTTTGTTTAAAGAGAATCTAAGAGTTTAGCGCGATCATCTAATTTTTGCTGATAGTCTTCTATTTGATTGAGCATATCAGGAACTTTTTCAAGTGGAGCTGTGCTGAAAGGGGATGCGTTACTTTCTAAAGGGTCAAATTGGGTATTTGAATCGGCATCTTGCTGGTCTTTAAAGCCATCGGGCAATTCTATGGTCTTCATTGAATTGATTTGAGTTTTAACATGCATCTCAGATGCATTTGAATCTTCAGGTGGAGTATCGCCAAATTGCCATTCGCCCTTACTATTTTTCCATTTGTACATTTTAGTTGGTTTTTTAGGCTCAAATCCGCTGATGGCTGTATTACCAGATACGAAGTCATTAAAGTTTAATAACGGCTCACCGTTTTTCCCCTTAATAAAAAATGGAGCGACCAATGCAGCCACTAAAGCTAATAATAGTAGCTTGGTAAAAAATTTCATTTAATTTCAATCCTTGATAGTTAATGGTTTGAGGATTTTAGACTATTGTTAAATGATTGGCCAAATTTATTGCTAGTCGTGTATTGTACTATTGAAAATACATGTTTAGCGCCTCTTGTTGGATGGATCCGTGAATAGAAAACTAAACGACCCCATTGGTCCTCAAAAGCCTAGAGTAACCAGCCGATCTCCGCCTAAAAAATTACTGGTCGCTAATGCAAAGGGGGGCAGTGGTAAAACCACAATTGCTACCAATGTAGCAGCATATTTTGCTCAAACCTCTAATAATGTGGCGATCATTGATTATGACCCGCAAGGGTCATCTAGTCAGTGGGTAAAAGAGCGTACTTCTAATTTACCTTTTATTTATGCCGTAGATGTTTGTGCTAAAGGGAATGTAGGCTCGACTCGAAGCTTTCAGTTGAAAGTGCCAAGTGTCACCACTCATATTATTATGGACACGCCTGCAGGAATGGCAGGAGTAAACTTATCAGAAGCCATTCGCCAATGCGATGCGATCTTAATTCCTATTGTTCCTTCGGCTATTGACATTCGTGCAGCCACGTCATTTATTAAGGATGTATTGTTAAGTCCTGGTTATCGTCGCCAGCCAAAGCCGATTGCAGTGATTGCAAATCGTGTTAAGAGAAATACACTTGGTTATAATAAGCTTGAAATTTTTCTGCGCAGCCTAAATATTCCCTTTATAGCAACCATTCGAGACACCCAGCATTATGTTCGTGGTTCAGAATTGGGCATGGGCATTCATGACTTTTCTTCACCAAATGAAAAAGATGAAGCCGATTGGCAGCCACTTTTAGCTTGGTTAAATCATCATTTAGATAATAAAACGAAAAAAGTGTAAAAAAAGACCATCTAAATCAAAAAAGTAATTGTTTTAACTAGATTAACTTTTGATGCTTTGTATAATTGCGCAACCACACTAAGTTAACTAAAGGTAATATCTCATGGCTGCAACTAAAAAAGCTCCTGCGAAAAAACTAGCTGCGAAAAAAGCGGCTCCAAAAAAAGTGGCTCCAAAAAAAGTGGCTGCTAAAAAAGCTCCTGCTAAGAAAGTAGTAGCCAAAAAAGTTGTGAGCCCAGTTGCTCTAATCGAAACAGAAATTGCAAAACTTGCTGTTCAACTAACCAAAGTTCGCGCTCAAGAAGTTGTTGTTGCTACTAAAGAAGCGGCTAAAGTATCTGCTGTTGCTTCTAAAGCTGAAGTTGCTGCTACTAAAGCAAAAGAAGCCACTGCTAAAGTTGCTTCTAAAGTTAAAGCTAAGAAAACTCCAGCTGGTGTTAAGCAACTAGCTGCTGCTAAAGCTAAAGCGGCCACAGCTGCTTCAGCTGCTAAAGCTGCTAAAGTAACTGCTAAAGAAGCTACTTCAGTACTTAATGCTGTTAAAGCATCTAACAAAAAGGCGGCTCAATTAGAAGCTGCACGTAACTCGGCTGAAAAAGCGGTTGCTAAGACACTAGCGGCTGCTGAAAAAGCTGAAGCTAAAAAGGTGGCACTAGCGGCTAAATCAGAAGCTAAGAAAGCTGTTTCTAAAGCTAAAGCAGCTAAAGCCAAAGCAGCTTCTAAAGCAAAAGCAGACGCAGCAAATGCAAAAGTTAAAGCTAAAGCAAGTGCTGCTAAAGCTAAAGCAAAAGCAAAAGCCACAGTTGCAACAGCAAAAGCGAAAGTTACTGCTAAGAAAGATGCTGAAAAAGCGAAAAAAGCTGAAATAAAAGCGGCTAAAGTGGCTAAAGCAGCGGCTAACAAGCCTGCTAAAGTTGCAACCGCTAAGCCTGTAGCACCGGCTGCAGCTGTACAGACTATTTTCAACGAAGACAAATAATCTTCGTTTAGTAGCAGTGCATACTAACCTAATGAAGATTTAAAACCTTCGTTAGGTTACTAAGACACTGGCTGCAAATATTCGATTAATGTTTGCAGCCAGATATTGTTCTCTTGAGACTCATTTAACTTCATTTCTTTTAAGCCTAGTGTATC
This sequence comes from Crocinitomicaceae bacterium, assembly GCA_047628755.1. Classification (GTDB taxonomy): domain Bacteria; phylum Pseudomonadota; class Gammaproteobacteria; order Pseudomonadales; family Oceanobacteraceae; genus Bermanella. Next base: position 26,458 of record JBLHVV010000011.1, read on the forward strand.
TAAATCTAAAACAAATCTAATATAGTTCTCAATCCCTTTGCGGGTAATATCCCTGTAATTTAAATCCATAATTGGCATTAGTTTTTGTAGGCTAATCAACCTAGCCTGTTGATGGTATTCTGCGTGGAGCTCGAAATCTAATAGAGCCCTATAAAATTTGGAATTATCAAAACCTTTAGCCTTAATTCTTAAACATCGAATTCTTTCAGTAATATCTTTTTGAAATGCTGTTATGAGTGTTGGATGTTGCTTTGTAACGATAAATAACCTTTTCTGATTGGCAAGCCAGCCAATAAATAGCAAAACATTAACATCGAATCCCCATGTGTTTTGAGCATGCAGTAGAAAATCGGCACAGTTATTTTTGCTATAAACAGAAACTGAGTAACGCCAAAATGGGTTATCGGCCAAATTTATGGCATTATGCGCATCCTGTGTCACATGACCCCCTTTTAAAAACCTGAATAGTGAAGTCCACCATGATACGTCTGCAGCAGGTTAATTTACACCTTGGCTCAAAAATCATTCTTCAAGAAGCCGATTTAACCATACACGATGGTCACAAAGTGGCTGTAGTAGGTGCAAATGGTGCTGGTAAGTCTACTTTATTTAAATTAATACTAGGACAGCTTGCTTTAGACCAAGGGGATTTACTTATGCCCAAAAACTGGCGTATTGCACATATGGCGCAGGAAGTTGCAGCATCTAGTAAATCAGCTTTAGATTATGTATTAGATGGCCACCAAGAATTCCGTCGTATTCAAAATGCTATTACAGAAGCTGAAGCTGGTCATGACGACAATAAGCTCGCTCAGCTTCATGGAGAGTTTGAATTAGTGAGTGGCTACGGTGTGGATCACCAAGGCATAACTATGTTGGCCGGTTTAGGCTTTAAGCCAGAAGAAATGCAGAAACCAGTAAGTGCGTTTAGCGGTGGCTGGCGAATGCGTTTAAATCTTGCCAAAGCATTGATTATGCCCAGTGACTTATTATTACTGGATGAACCTACTAACCATTTAGATTTAGATGCTGCCATGTGGCTAGAAACGTTTTTACAAAAGTATCGCGGTACACTGTTGCTTATTAGCCATGACAGAGATTTTATCGATAGTGTAGTGGGTGGCATCGTTCATTTAAATCAAATGAAGACCGACTTGTACAGTGGTAATTACGAAGACTTTGAGCGTCGTAGAGCAGAACGTCTGGCTCAACAGCAAAGCTTATATGTTCAACAGCAAGAGCAAATTAAGCACATAGAAAGTTTTATTACTCGCTTCAAGGCAAAAGCAAGTAAAGCCAAACAGGCGCAAAGCAGGGTGAAATCTTTAGAGCGCATGGAGCGTATTGCCCCAGCTCATATTGACAGTGAATTTCAGTTTGAATTCCCTAGCGCCGATAAAGTCAGTGACCCTTTGTTGAAATTAATTCATGCAGATATTGGATATACTGAAAATAGTGTTCAGCTTAGTAAGGTAAAGCTAGATCTGCGTCCCGGTGACAGAATTGGTTTGCTGGGGGCTAATGGTGCAGGTAAATCTACCTTGATTAAGGCCTTGGTTCGACAGCTAGAGTTGTTGTCTGGTGAGTATTTTGCTGGAGAGTTTTTATCATTGGGTTATTTTGCACAGCATCAAGTCGACGAGTTAGAGCTGAGCTATAGCCCAATTTTACATTTACAAAAACTTACCCCTGGAGCCAGTGAGCAGGTTTGTCGTAATTTTCTCGGTGGTTTTGGTTTTCATGGTGATCAGTCCACTGATGCCTGTGAACAATTCTCTGGTGGTGAGCTAGCTCGGCTAGCGCTTGCTAGAATTGCGTGGTTAAAACCAAACTTATTAATATTGGATGAACCTACTAACCATTTAGATTTAGACATGCGTCAAGCGCTTACACTAGCGCTACAAACCTTTGAAGGGGCGATTGTGGTGGTTAGCCATGACCGGCATTTATTGGTAAATACGGTGGATGAATTCTTGCTGGTGCACGATGGAAAAGTATCAGAGTTTGATGGTGACTTAGAAGATTACCGGACTTTTATTAAACAGCAAGATTTGGCTGGCCAACCGGTAGTAGAGCTGGCTACATCTGAAAATAGTGCCGAAGCCAAAAAAGAGCGCAAGCGCCATGAAGCAGATATGCGCAAAAAAATGAGTCCGCTTAAAAAGAAAGTTGACAAACTTGAAGCTCAAGTGGAAAGCTTGCAAGACCAGATAAAAGTAGTGGAAACCAGTTTAGCAGACACCAGCTTATACGACCCTCAAAACAAAGATAAACTGCAAGCTGTACTCGCTGACCAAGCGGTGTTAAAAAAGTCTCTCGACGCAACAGAAGAAGAATGGATGGAGCGTTTAGAGGAGTTAGAAGAATTGGAGCAAGCATTAATTTAAATAGGCTGCGATAGATGATTTTCTGGTTAGGAGCAAGTTAGGGCTTAACAGAAGAGTCGATTGAAAACGGATTGGAATCTTGCGGCAGCCCCTGATTTAAATCAATAGGAAGAATAAGGGTGAACTTAAGGCCTTTATCTTTCAGACTCTCAACCTCTATGGAGCCCCCAAGCCGTTGAGTAACAATGTTATATGTCATATACATCCCTAATCCTGTGCCACCGTCACCACGTCGAGTAGTAAAAAAAGGTTCAAAAATTTTAGGCTGAATTTCACCTGGCATACCGACACCATCATCTTGATAAATAATAATAAGTACCTGATCTTTTAATTCAGTAGATAAATGAATATTACCTTTTTTATCAGGGAAAGCATGGCGAAGACTATTGGTAATCATATTACTTAAAATGTGATAATAGGCACCTTGGTAGCTTTTGATAAACAAGCCAGGGGCTAAGTCCAGTGTAACGTTAACGGTGGATTGTTTTAACTGAGGTCTTAGAGTTATTAGTACCTCTTGAATATGGTCCTCTAGAGAGAAAGTGGTGAGCTCTTCTATAGACTGATTAACAGCCACCTTTTTAAAGGTTTGAACTAATTCTATGGCTTTAGATAGATTATTAGTTACTAATCCCAATGACTCAAATGTTGAATCTAAAAAATCACTAAAATTTGTAGCCGTAAGAGATTTATCTGAAAACTTAACTCTAACTTTTACCAGCTCCTGCTCACTGAAACTTAAGGCAGTAATGGCATTGCCTAAAGGCGTGTTTATCTCATGGGCTATACCTGCAACTAACTGTCCCAAAGTGGCCATTTTATCAGCTAATATTAATTGTTGCTGCGCATATTGCAATTCCTCGGTACGTTGTTTTACTTTGTTTTCTAAGCTTTCATTAATTTTACGGAGCTCATTTCTTTGATCTTTGATGGTTGATGTCATCTCGTTAAAGGATGAACCAAGCGATGACAGCTCGTTACTCACTTCAATATTTACCACATAATCTAACTGGCCTTGATGTATTGCATCTACTCCCTCTACTAAGTTGGCTAACGGCTTGCGTAATATTTTATTTACCAATGCATAAAGTGAAATACCAATAATGATGTTAGCAACTAGCGCAATTAAAAATAACCGCAAGATAATATTATTTACTCGGGTTTTTAGACCAACGGTAGAGTTTTTGGCCATGATCTTGAATTGGCCAGGAGTATCACTGCCAATACTAATAGGGAATTCTGAATGTATATAAGCTTTATCTTCGGCTTTATTATGAATGCGAGGGTATTCAGCCACTTGATCATAGCGGCTTGTGATCCAGATATGTTCATCATCTACAATGGCTAAATCAGCGCCCATACGATCTGATGCATTATTCAGAATGTTAGCAGATGGTATATAAATGGCTTCTATTATTAAGCTGTTTTTTATAGTTTTAACCCAGCTATCAGGATTAGTTAAATAGAGAGGTATTTTCCCAGCAATAGAAATAATCAAGTTATTGTTGAGACGATGGATGTTGTTTTTAATTGAGTTTTTATGTTCAACGTCAATCTCTTTATTTACAAACAATCTTGGGTCTAATAGTGTTTTTTCTGCACCGATCAGTGAATAAAAATAATCCGGATCTTTATCATAAATAGAGGTCAAATCAAAAGCATCCTTATTACGATGCAGATTTTTTATGGGCAACTTATAAATAATATTAGATACATTTGCAGACTTATTTGGATAGCGATACAGCCAAATGTGATCGGCAGTAATGATAATTGATGGCAAGGGTTTTTTAAATTTAAATTGATTGTATGGCGCTATATGGTGAACAGTGAGTTGGCCTAAATCGTTATTAGTTAATAAATGAATGAGCGAACGGGCTAGCTTAAGTTGGCTTTGAAAATAAAAAATGGCATCTGAGTCGCTAATTTCACTGGATTGATTTTCACTGTAAAGTGGACCGTATTGGGTGGCCAATTCTAATTGTTCATTGATAATAAAGTTGTTTTTAAGTTCAGACAGAGATTTACCAATCAGGTCGACTTTTGTCTTAAGTTCAGCTTCGTAAAATTTAGCCGCCGATTGAGTGCCCTGCAGTGCGATGTCTTTCATATCATTGAAGGATTGAAAGCCAATGAGTGCGGAGATACCAAAAGAAAAAACAGTGACCAGGCTCAGGGTTAAAATCAGTATCTGTCGGCTAATTTTATTTAATTTAAACATGGCTAAAGTTCCGCCCAAATATCAGTTACTTCCCTTAACAGGCGTGTGCGGGGTTTCTCTCGTTCGCGCCAAGGCTTAGGTGCACCTGCTTTTTTTAACCAATATTCGTCACTCTTGAGTGGGTTCAATTTAGGTGTGTATTTATTTAACTGTAGCTTACCCATTATCAAATCTTGTTGCTCAGCGATATTATCCATAGCATTCTTTGCAGAAATTTCGCCCTTAATGGCTTTATTTAAATTAGGCCACCAAACTCGAAACATCAGCGGGTAGTGAGGGACATTTAACCCTGTATCAGTCCAGTGATTGATAGCATCACTTTGATAAAACTCGATTAATCCACCCCATTTTGATTTGTTTTTTTGGACAAAATTAGTGGCTAATGTAGAGTGCCTAACCGGTGTACCACCTGCTTTAAATTTAGCCAGAGCGGCCGATTTACTTACACAAAACTGAGCCCATAGCCAAGCTGCTGCGCGCTTGCCTCCCTTTGTGCTTTTGGGAATAGTCCAACTACCAGCGTCTTGGTAGCCAACTTTCATTCCCTTATCCCAGTATCGCCCATGTGGCGTTGGGGCTAAACGCCAAACTGTCTTTCCTTGGTCATCTAACATCTTACCTCGATGGAATGCAGGCTGGTTAATCCAAAGAGTGTAAAGGAAAATTTGCTGCGCTACGTTTCCTTGCGCAGCGCTGACATCACTGGCTAAGAAAGTGCCCTCTTTGGCTGAAGGAGGACTGAATCGTTGCATCCAATCAATATAGCTTTCTAGCGCATAAACGGCGGCAGGACTGTTAGTGGCACCACCCCGCGCCATGGAAGACCCTCGGGGAATATTATTGACGGTTCGAATGCCCCATTCATCAACAGGAGAGCCATTGGGTAAACCTTTGTCACCAGCTCCAGCAATAGACAGCCAGGCATCGGTAAAGCGCCAACCTAAAGAGGGGGAGTTTTTACCAAAGTCGGTATGTCCATACACTTTCTCACCATCAATTTTTGTTTCTGTAAAAAACTCTGCAATATCCTCATATGCCGCCCAATTAATAGGAATACCTAGTGAGTAGGCATTTTTCTTTCCATATTTTGAGGTGGTAAATTGTCGGAATTCTTTTTGAATATCGGGGCGAGTAAACCAGTCATGGCGATACCAATATAGGTTTGCAAACTGTTGATCGGGTAATTGTAGTTGATGCCCTTGGTAATCTTGTCCAAACTTCAAATTTAAAAAGTCATCAAGATCCAGGAAAGGATTAGTGAACTCTTTACCTTTGTTTTGCATGTACTGAGTAAGGTCGACTACCCCTTGTAGGCGTGTATGAGTGCCGATGTGATCGGCATCATTCACATAAATATCATAGAGGTGCTTGCCACTACTTAGTTGCTTGAACATGTTTTCAACAACCCCTGCCTCACCAATAATATCAAAATGCACACTGATACCCGTTAACGCTTTAAAGTGCTTGGCTAAAACATCTCGCTCCCATCTATGGGTGGGAATATCTTCGCTGATAACGGTAATGCTTTTACCATTAAACAATTGTCCAGTGTGTTGAAACCAGCTTAATTCAGAATGCATTTCAGTTGGTGATAAAGCTGAGGGGGAGAGCTGTTTAATTACGTGCGTAACAGCATCTGCGAGAGTCAAGCTCGGGAGCATTACCAGACTACTGATAAATAAGGTTAAACGAAAAGCGAAGCGGTTAAGCATCATTTAATCACTCTCCTAATTGTGTTACTTTAGCCTAGTCGCTAGCGAGTAATTCACAAGTTATGTGCTTTTAACAGAACTGTGAAATTATTTGTAAAGCTGGCGCAGTGCGCACTAAGGAGGCGGCAGGTTGTTAACTTGTAGGGACTTTATTAACGCGTCTAGAGATGGGGCGTTAATAGGAGCACTTTCCCTTGCGCTATCGGGTCTCTGTATAATGCCCACTTTTAATAGGTCGCTGAGGCTGTAAATAGCCACATCAGTGCCTTCAAGTTGGGGTAATACGTGTTCCAGATACGATAATGTTGCTTGATGGGGGTGGCCGATGGCAATCGCACTTCCATATTTTTTAGCAATTGTGAGCGCTTTTTTAAATTGCTTATGAATATGATCAATGTTGATTTGATTATCTAAGAAAATATCTCGATTAGCTGTTTGCAAGCCCATTTCAAGAGCCGTTTCATAGGCAACGCTCTTTGAGTTAGTTCGACTATCTAAAAAAAATAGTTTTTCTTGTTCCAATACTTCCATTACCCACTTCATAGCTGTTGGGCGTGTCGTTAATCGGCTCCCCATATGATTGTTAACCCCAGATATATAGGGGATGCTGGCAATTGAAAAGCGTAATGTATCTTTAAAATCTTTTTCGACTAAATCTTCAGTTAAGCCTCCAGCACCAAGAGCACGGTCATTGAGAGTGCTCATTGGCACATGCAATAGTACGTCACGGCCTAAACGTCCTGCTCGTTCGGCAAGTAACTTACTGTGCTTTCTGTGGGGCATAACTGCAAAGGTAATAGGAGCGGGAAGTGCAATTGCGTCTAACCCAGCACGTAAGCTATTACCCAGATCGTCTATAACAATGGCTAACTTAGCTGGGGTGTTAGTTTTGATCGTTGCGAGTTCACTTTCATCAGCTTGGGTTGTCTGAAAAAAAATAGCGAACAGAAAACTACTACAGACTAGGAGCTTCAATACTTTCCTCGCTCTCGACTTTTTGGCCGTTGGCGGTGAATATATCCATGCCTTTTAATACAGTTAGGGCTTGCTGCAATTGAAAATCTTTTTTAATTAATTCAGATGATGAGAGTATTTTTTTTGTAGTCTTACTTTCTAGGTTATCAGCGCCATTGTTATCATTTTCTAAGTGCCCATCTAAATCAGCTTCTTTATAATACCCAGACTCTGATACAGCGGTAAACTTACCTTGATTAACCTCAATGTCTGGAGTGATACCTTTAGCTTGTATTGAGCGACCATTGGGTGTGAAATACCGAGCGGTGGTTAATTTTAACGCATGCTCACCATTGAGCGGTAAAACGGTTTGTACCGAACCTTTACCAAAGCTCTGGGTACCCATAATAACAGCACGCTGATGATCTTGCAGTGCGCCCGCAACTATCTCAGAAGCAGATGCACTACCAGCATTAATCAGTACTACCAGAGGTAGATCTGGCATTAGCGTATCTACGGTAGCTGGATAGTTTGTATCAGCATTGCTAACCCGCCCTTTGGTATAAACTAGAGTACCTTCATTAATAAATACATCGCTTACCGCCACAGCAGCGTCTAAGACTCCACCTGGGTTATTGCGTAAGTCTAATACCACTCCTGCTAACCCTTCCTTACTGTCGGCTAGAAGTTTCTGTAAGGCAGCATAAATATCAGCGCCAGTATTTTCTTGAAATTGCGTAATACGCACATAGCCGAATCGTTCATCAATAAGTTTATGCTTTATGCTGGTGATTTTTATTTCAGCCCTATTAAGTGCAATTTCTAATGGCTGACTTTCACCTTCACGTAAAATAGTCAGGCTAATTTCACTACCCGGTTCGCCACGCATTTTGTCAATGGCCTTTGTTAGCCCAATGCCTTTTACGGGAGTGCCGTCAATTTTAATTATTATATCACCGGCTAGAATGCCAGCTTTTTTCGCAGGAGTGTCGTCGATGGGACTGACCACTTTAATCAAGCCATTTTGAATGCCCACTTCTATGCCTAAACCACCAAATTTACCACTGGTATTATTTCGTAACTCTGCAAAGTCCTCGGGGCCTAAATAAGATGAATGGGGATCCAGTCCACTTAGCATACCGTGGATAGCGTTTTCTAATAACGTTTTATCATCTACAACTTCAACATAGCTAGTTCGAATTCGTTCAAAAATTTCTGCAAATGCACGCAATTCTTCTAGAGGCAAACGAGAAGGTGCCACCTTGGCTTGGCTCTCAATAACGTCTTCAGCGAATATACTAAAGGAAAATACAGAGCATAGGATAATGATCAGTAGGCGTGACATGGGCATCTCTATTTATTGGTGTTTGATATTAACTGTATAAGTTATAACAGATTGTTCTGAAAATTGAAGTAAACAGGGTGTTTTAACTCTTTTTTGTCAAAAATCTGCTAACTTTTCTTTAGCCATCTTGTGGGATTTTGAGGTTTGCCTTTATGGCGTATTTCAAAATACAAGGCAGACTGATCATAGCCGCCACTGCGGCCAAGTTTTGCAATTGTATCCCCAGCTTCGACCCAATCACCCACACTGCGCAATAATGATTGATTACGAGCATACAAACTCATGTAGCTTTGACCATGATCAACAATCGTTAACAAACCAAAACCACGTAACCAACCGCTAAAAACGATCCGTCCATGATGAACCGCTTGCACGCCCTTACCCTCATTGGCTGGATACAGCCAGCCTTCCCACTGTTGTTTGCCATTGCTTTGTACCATGCCAAACATGCGCTTCGGTTTCACATTAATTGGGTTGGGTAGCTTACCTTTTAGTTTGTTAAATGGGCGGCTTTCTTTATTCCGCTCGTAGGGCATAAAGACCTGTTCTACTTGACCTAATAAAGACATCAGGTTCTGACGATCTTGTCGTAAGCGGCTTAATCGCTGATTATCATCTTTAATTTGATTGTCTAAGGCGTTGGCATTGTTCTGTTGCAAAAGTTGAATAGACTTTAATTGTTTACGAGTGGATCTTAGGGCCACAAGTTTGTCTTGTAATATTTCTTGCTTCTCTGCAACTTTATCAGTCACAACATTCAGCTTATTAAAGGTAATGCGGTATTCATTAATTTGTTTTTGGTGAGCGCTGTTAAAATACTGTAAGTAGCTTAAATTACGGGCCAGCTTGCTTGGGTCTTGCTGGTTGAGCAATAATTTGATTTGAGGTTCTTGGCCTAGTTTATAAGTGGCTAGAATAATATTCTTTAAGGTTTTCTGTTGGGAATTTTTACTTAGGTTGAGCGATTTCTGTTCGCTCTTGAGCTTTTTTAGGCGAGCTCGTTCCTCCTGCAACGACTGTTTTATGCCTTCAACTAGCTTACTGACCTCAGCCACTTCCTCATCACTTTTACGCAAGGAGTCTACTAGGTCTTTGTGCTCGTCTTGGGCTTTTTTCAAATAATTTTGTAGCTCGTTTATATCGTCCCGCAATTTTTTTAAGTGGGCATCACTTAACTGTTTTTTACTGACGGCTGTATCACTTGCATTGGCAGACAATGCAGGCAAAGAAACAGATGTTAGCAGTGTTGAAACGAACAGTGTTATCAATATGTGCTTGATCATTAAGCTCTCTCAACCAGTATTGAGCCCGTCATCTCCACTGGTGCCACTTCGCCCATCAAGTTCAGCAAGGTAGGGGCAATGTCACATAAAGCGCCGCCTTCTTTCAGGCTTGCGCTCTTACCTTCGCTACTTACGTATATTAGATTCACAGGGCCAGTTGTATGTTGTGTCATTGGCCCACCGTTTGCGTCCAACATTTGCTCACAATTACCGTGGTCGGCGGTGATTAAACAAGCACCACCCACTTTTAATATCGCATCTGTCACACGCTTTAAGCACTCGTCTAAGGCTTCAACTGCTTTTACAGCAGCATCAAATACACCTGTATGGCCCACCATATCACCGTTGGCGTAATTACAGATTATTAGGTCATATTTCTGCTCTTCAATTACTCTAACTAGATTGTCAGTTACCTCTGGGGCGCTCATTTCTGGTTGTAGATCGTAAGTGGCTACATCTGGGCTGTTAATTAAAATACGCTCTTCACCTGGGTAAACATCTTCACGTCCGCCACTAAAAAAGAAAGTAACGTGAGCGTACTTTTCTGTTTCGGCAATACGTAATTGAGTTTTGCCTAGGTTAGAAACATACTCACCAAGCCCGTTAACTATAGGTGTTGGAGGGTAGGCGCAGATGGTATTAATGCTGGCTGCATATTCAGTCATCATGACAAATTGGCTTAGCTTTGGGGTGGCGGCCCTTTCAAAGCCATTAAATTCGACACCGTCTACAAATGCGCGGGTAATTTCACGGGCACGATCTGGACGAAAGTTAGCAAAAATTATCGAGTCTCCGTCTTCTACTTTAACGGCATTGCCTAGAATCGTGTCTTTAACGAATTCGTCGTGTTCATGGCGCAAGTAAGATGCGGCCAAGGCCTTGGCACCAGTTTCTGCCTGGTAGGCGGATTTACCTTGCGTATACATATCGTAAGCAAGTTGAACTCGGTCCCAGCGATTGTCGCGGTCCATTGCATAATACCGACCTACTAAGGTTGCTAGCTTGGCATCGTTTCCTAGGCCCAAGCCACTCATGTGGTCTTCCATTTCAGTTATAAAAGGCAATGCACTTTGCGGTGCTACATCGCGACCGTCTAATATACCGTGTATATAGATATGCGTAGCACCTCGTTTAGCGGCGAGGTTAGCTAGGGACTTTATGTGTTTTATATGGCTGTGGACGCCACCGGAGGAAAGTAAACCTAAGATATGAACCGCTTTATTACCCGCTACAGCCTTATCAACAGCGCCAGTTAAAGCGATATTTTCAAAGAAGTCGCCATCCACGATGCTTTTGTTAATGCGTGTAAAGTTTTGATAAACGGTGCGGCCAGCACCAAGGTTCATATGGCCTACTTCAGAGTTGCCCATTTGGCCATGTGGTAAACCAACCGCCAAACCAGATGTAGCAATTAACTGCCTTGGATATTCTGTCTTTAAATGATCCCAAGTTGGTGTATTAGCCGCTGCTATGGCGTTGTCTTGGGCGTCTTCACGCTCACCAAAGCCATCAAGGATAATTAGAGCAACGGGTTTTGGCTGATTAGACATAAACAGATATAACCTAGGTCAATAAAATTAAACTGACTTTACCTGTTTGTGGCTTGCGTGGCTATGTGATGATCCCTTCTTTATTTTAAGGTTTAAAATCCTGCTTTGTTTATAATGCCCCTGTTAGCCCGCTGGGAATGCGGTATACTTCATGACTGATTTTGTCACAGACCAACAAAAATTTAGTAGATAGGTAAAGTAATGGAACAATTTGTAGAGTTTGTAACGAATCATTGGATGATGGTATCGGCTTTGGCTGTTATGTTTATGGCATTAATGTGGGACAGTGGTCAAAAAGCAGGGCCGAAAGTGAGTACTCATGAAGCCACAGCATTAATTAACTCAAAAAATGGCTTGGTGCTAGATATTCGCGAAAAGGCGGATTTTAAAGCAGGTCATATTGTTGATTCAGTGAATATTGGCAACGCCCAGCTACTTTCTCGCATTGCTGAGCTAGAAAAACACAAAAACGGCCCTATTATAGTGGTATGTAAGAATGGTCAAACGGCCTCATCTGCTAGCAAAACCCTCAAAGACAATGGTTTTGGTGAAGTCTATCGCTTAACGGGCGGTATAATGGATTGGACCAGTAACAACCTTCCATTAGTTAAGTCGTAAAGCTAGTAATATAAATTAAAAAACATCCTAAAAAGAATAATGCATTAAAGGTAATTATCATGGCAGAACAAGCAGCGGCTCCGGAAGCAAAGTCGGGTAACTTCGGTATTCAGCGTATTTATTTAAAAGACACGTCTTTTGAAAGCCCTAATGCCCCAGAAATCTTTCGTGGACAATGGAAGCCTCAAATCAACTTAGATTTGAACACCAAAAGCAATAAATTAGCTGACGACACCTACGAAGTAGTGCTGACTTTGACCGTAACAGCTAAAAACGAAGAGCAAACCGCTTTTTTGGCTGAAGTACATCAGGCTGGAATCTTTAAAATTGAAGGTCTTGAAGGGCCTGCATTGCATCAGGCTGTTGGTGCATATTGCCCTAACATATTATTCCCATATGCTCGTGAAGCTATCGATAGTTTAGTACTTAAAGGCAGCTTCCCAGCGCTAATGCTTGCACCAGTAAACTTTGATGCAATATACGCACAAACAATTCAGCAGCAACAAGCACAAGCTGCTGCAAAGCAAGCTGAAACAGAAGCCACTCATTGATCCAATGATATTCTGACTACAACCGTGCCGCTATATGATATTAGCAAGTACGGTTTTTTTATGCCTGAAATAAAGTAAATTTCGATGCAGTTTTGTTGTATTTTTGTGGGTTCAGCATATTAGCGTTTGGCACCTTTAAAGCCCAATTGACGCCATGCTTCATAAATGATCACAGATGTGGCGTTTGAAAGGTTAAGGCTGCGGCTGTCAGGCACCATAGGGATTAATATTTTTTCTTGTTCTGAAAGCGAATTCAGCATTTCATCAGGCAATCCACGGGACTCAGGCCCCATTACAATGGCATCACCCGCTTCGAATTTAACTTCAGTATGCCATTGCTTACCTTTGGTTGTTATTGCATAACTGCGTTTAGGTGCCACGTCATCAACAAAAGCTTGCCAGTTTTTGTGAATCTTCATATTTGTCATTTCGTGATAATCAAGTCCAGCTCTGCGAACTTTCTTTTCATCTAAGTCAAACCCAAGCGGTTCTATCAAATGTAATTGAAACCCCGTATTGGCACATAGGCGAATAATATTGCCGGTGTTTGGTGGGATTTCTGGTTCAAAAAGTACGACATGAAGCATAAGAAAGGCACATGTTAAAAATAATAATTAATTTTACCTTAAACCCATCATATGGGGCGAAAATATTTTTAGTTTTTTTACTTTACCTACAAATATAAAGATTTGGCTTATTAAGCCCAGTCAATTGGAATGATTGGGACTTCTTTTATAACAAAAAGCGATTTCAAATTGGCGAAAACATTAAACTGTTACTAAAGTTTAAAATAGAAGATATTTCAATTTTAGAGGTGATGGGTTGCCTAAATTATCATTAGACCCCAGATATTGGTTTACAAAAAACGAAAGAAAAGCTTCAGGCTTTGTGGGGATTTCGCGAAATGAGCAAGGCATGGCGCTGAGCTATAGCATCTTAGAAGGTGGCGAATATTGTGTAAAGCTTTGCGAGTATGTGCCTATTGGGACTAGCGAGCAATTGGCCTATTTAAAAGGATGGGTGACTAGTAATAAGTTGAAAAATGCAGACTGTAATTATGTTTTAGACGAAAGCCAGTATGAGCTGCAGCTGCTAGAAACCCCACCTGTAGAAGAAGATGAACTCTTAGAAGCTGTCCGCTGGCGTTTAAAAGACCTAATCACCATGCCAATAGATGATGCTGTTATTGATGCATTCCCACTACCAGAAGATGCATACCGCGGACGTATAAAAATGTTGTATGCGGTGGCAGCGGCTAAAGAAACCATTGAAGAGGCAATTAAGTTTGTCAGGCAGTGTGGACTGGCTTGCAATGTGATTGATATTCCGGAGCTTGCATTACGAAATATAGCGTTATATTTACCTGAAATGGACTTTGGGACAGTAGCTTTGTTAAAAATGAAAGAGAATCAGGGAGATATGTTCATGTACAGCCAAGATGCGATGTACCTTTCACGCCAAATTGAAATGGGTTACTCAAGTTTAGCCCACGAAACAGGAGCATTTAGTTTAGACAACTCAGTTATGTTAGAGCGACTAGGGTTAGATTTGCAGCGTTCACTAGATTATTACGAAAGCCAATTAGGTAAAGGTATAGCCAGTAAAATTTATGTACTGCCAATCGAAGATGAAAGTATCTTACTAGAAAAAGATCTGCACTCCCATATTAATACACCTATTGCTATATTCAATTATAGCGAAGTATTGCCTGTTTCAGAAAGCATAAAACTTAGCCATATTGAGCAAACACATTGTTTATCTGTAATTGGCAGTGTACTAAGGCGGGCTCCATAGATGCAGCAAGTTAATTTTTTTAAGAGTGAATTTAAAACTATCGACCCACCTTTTTCTGCAGCTATATTATTAATAGTACTTGGTTATAGTGTTATTTTTAGTTTGTTAATCTCCATAGCATTAATGTTTATAGCTACATCAAAAAAAGAAGAGGTGGAAACAAAGAGAACTCAATTAGATAATCTGAATGGTCAGTTAGAACAAACAAGAAGAAAGTATCCAGTACCAAAAATTGATGGAAAGTTAATAGCTCAGGTAGATGTTTTAAGGGTAAGGGCCAGTAAAAATAAAAGAGTACTAGAATACTTAGAGAACAGAGAGATGAATATTTCTCAGCAATCGTTTTCGACTATGTTAGATGGACTTTCTAAAATACAACAAAAAAATCTTTGGTTGACCCAAATAGAAATACTCAAGGGTGGTCAGCAGATAAGGCTGATAGGCAGTACTTTATACGCAGCGTCGTTACCTGAATATTTAAAAAAATTATCAGAAATATCATCCTTCGTAGACTTAGAATTTGAAGTTTTCGAGATGACACGCACAGAAAGCGGTTTAAATTTTATTGTGAGCTCTAAACGAGACGATAATGAGAACAAAGAAGAATTGGAAGATATTTAGAAAGGTATTTAATCGGCTTGAGCTACGCGAAAGGCAGATTTTTGTATTTACTAGTTGTGTGATTATTATTGCAGGTTTTTTTACGGCTTTATGGATCCCAATGTATCAGCAATGGGATGGTTCAAATATCCAGTTAAATGAATTTAAAAATAGAATAGATTTATCTAGAGTAGATATTGAAACAATTAAAAAGAACTCTAGGAATGATGCAAATGAACCTTATAGAAAAGAAATTAAATCATATCGTAAAAAAATAGGTAAACAGCAAGAAGAAATAGGTGCGATAACAGCGGCACTTATAAGCCCTAAAAATATGAATGGTGTATTTAGCGCTTTGTTACAGAACTCGGAACTAGAAATTAATAAAATAAATAACAAAGAAGCCGAGTCAATAAAAATAGAAGGCGAGTCAGAGGCTGACAGTTTGCTATATAAACATGCACTTACTTTAGAAATGGATGGAACATTTAGCGGCAGTAAAAAGTATTTAGAGAGAATAGAAAATCAAGATTGGAACCTGTATTGGAATGAACTTAAGTTTACAACTACACGTTATCCACAGGGTATTTTAATCTTAAATGTACACACATTGAGCACCAGTGATTATGTATTTGGTTTATAAAATTAGCATTATGATTATTTGTATACTGGCCAGTACCAATATTGTTTTGGGATTTGATCCAATGGCCCCGCCGGGATATCAACAGGCCACTGTTAAGGAAACTATAAAAAATGAAAAATCAAAGCCTCCAATAAAATATATATTACGACAAATAGTAATAGGTGAAAAACATAAGAGTGCAGTTATTAATGGTTATGTGGTAGCAGAGGGCGAATATATTAAAAGTGCTTTGGTTAAATCTATAAGGGAAAACAAAGTAGTTATACAAATTAAAAATAAGCAAAGAACTCTATATTTAAAACCGAACACAGTTAAAGTGCGTCATTGAGGATGAATATGATTATCAGGACGATAATAATTAGCATAATATTTATAGTTACAGGCTGCACTACTAAGCCTGTGGAATTAACAATCATAGACGATACATTGAAAGCTATAAATAGCACAGAAACTATCGATGTGCCCGATGATGCTTATGATGCATTAACGCCAGATATAAACGACTCACCATCAAGATTTGACGTAATTGCAAAGTCTAATTCAGCAAATGCCTTTTTTCATGGATTAGTGGATGGTATGGGAATAAACATTCTGGTAGATCCTTCTATAAAAACCCGAATCACTTTGAAACTTAACGATGTAACACTGGAAGAAACATTAGAAGCAGTTAAAGATGTGTATGGTTTGCAGTATATATCAACCAGTTATGGTTATAGAATTTTACCTAAGACATTACAGAATCGAGTATTCCCAGTAAATTATTTAAATGTATCTCGTACTGGCTCGTCAGGTATGTCGGTGTCTAGCGGCAGTATTTCTGCAAGTGATACAAACAATAATTCAGGTAGTTCAGACTCAAGCTCATCTAGTAGCTCTAGTTCATCAGGGAATTCTCAAAAAATTTCTACTGCAACAAAAATCGAAACACAGGCTACTACCGACTTTTGGTTAAATTTGCAGTCTTCAGTTTCTATGATTATTGGAAATGGGGTGGGTCGACGAGTAGTTGTTGATGCTCAGGCTGGATTGGTAGTTGTTCGTGGTTATCCAGATGAACTTGCGGCAGTTGAAGACTTTCTGGAACGAGCTGAAATTAGTTTGCAGAAACAAGTAATAATCGAAGCTAAAATTTTAGAGGTGACTCTTAGCTCCGGATTTCAGTCAGGTATTCAGTGGGATACATTATCATCATCAGGAACAGATTTGGCTGGTCAGTTAACATCAGAAACGGTCCGGAACTCTGATGACTTAGGAGGCGTTTTTTCGCTTAACTTTAATGGGTCAGACTTTTCTGGGGTTATTCAAATGTTGCAAAGACAAGGTGAAGTACAAGTACTTTCCAGTCCAAGAATATCAACTGTTAATAATCAAAAAGCCGTAATCAAAGTGGGAACAGATGAGTTTTTTGTAACAAATATAGGTAACAGCACCACTACTACCAGCACTACAACTAGTACTGCACCTGAAATTAGTTTAACGCCTTTTTTCTCGGGTATTGCACTGGATGTCACACCACAGATAGGCCAAAATAATGAAGTAATTTTACATGTACACCCAAGCGTTACGGAAGTGGTTGAGCGTAATAAAGTAATTGATATAGGTGGTGCGATTTTTGATTTACCACTTGCATATAGTTCGATACGAGAAACTGACAGTATCATTCGTGCAGCTAGTGGACAGGTAGTTGTGATAGGTGGATTATTACAAAATAAGAGATCAAATGTTGATGCTAGTGTTCCTTGGCTATCAAAGATTCCGATTTTAGGGTACTTATTTAGACAGGTAGAAAAAACCAATAGTAAAAGTGAGTTAGTTATTTTATTACAGCCCACAGTAATTGAACCATCAGGCTGGAATAATCAAATAAATGATATTAAAAATAATTTCCCACGTTGGAAGCAAAAAGGAGCTGCAGGCAGTGCAGATGAATCAAACTATTAATAACGAAAGTTGTTTAACTGAAGATAAACGCATGGGTGACATCATAGATGACTTTCGTGCATTTTATGGCATTGCTGAAATGCCATTTTCTTTGGTCCCTAATACAAACTTTTACCTGGCATTACCAAGTCATCACGAGTGCTTTAATATGCTAATGTTCTCAATTGCATCGGGTGAAGGGTTTATGAAGGTGACGGGCGAAGTGGGAACGGGGAAAACGTTATTATGCCGTCGGTTATTAAATACCCTAGAGACTCGAGAATATTATTCTGCCTATTTACCTAATCCAAGATTAACTCCAATTGAACTTAAGTTGGCTATTGCTAAGGAATTAGAAATACCAGACTTAGACAGTACTAGTGATCGTGATTTATTAGATGTCATAAGTTTAAGACTCATGGACTTAGGATTAAACAATAAAAAAGTTATTCTTGTTATTGATGAGGCACAAGCTTTGCCAGAAGAAACATTGGAGGAGCTAAGGTTATTAACAAACCTTGAAACAGAAAGTAAAAAACTTATACAAATTGTATTGTTTGGCCAGCCAGAGCTAGATAAAATAATTGATAAATATCATTTCAGGCAGCTAAGACAACGGATTACTTTTAGTCATAAACTAAAATCCCTAAATAAAAAATCCGTCGATTATTATGTTCAGCATCGAATGATAGTGGCTGGATATAATGGCGAGCCAATATTCGAACAGTCCGCAATCAAGCTATTGTTCAAAGCAACACAAGGTACGCCAAGATTAATTAATATAGTCTGTGGAAAAGCTATGCTTATAGCTTTTAGCAGAGGCCAAAAAAAAGTAAAGAAAGCAATGGTGAACGCAGCAATAAAAGATACCGAAGGTGTATCCTTTAAAAGTAGATGGTTCGTTTGGGGATAAGCTATGAGTGTGGTAAATGATGTATTAAAGAATTTAGATCAAAGAAAAAGCCTTCATCAGGTGGCAGGTTCATCGCCATTTTTTTATGAAGAAGACAAGTCCAATAATAAATGGCTATGGTTTGGCTTATTGCTAACGATGATCTGTTGCTGTGTTATGGCATCTATTATGTATCTGCAATCCTTAGAGGCCAATAAAAAGATACAACAGCAAGCATCAACATTAGACTTTAAGAGAGTAGTAGTCAGATTACCAGAAGACTTATTTATTGCAGACAATAAGATTGCTGTGCCTGCAAGTGTAGGGCAACAGAACATTAATGATACTAGCTTGCCTAGCAATACCATTAGTATGCAGCCAAAAGCAGAGTTGATAGAATCTATTCCTGTTAAAAGTGATTCAGTTGTAAAAATAGAGGTGAAAAAGAATTCAGATAAAATAATAGCTAAAAAAACTGACACCAGTAAGGCTTCTGAATCGGCAGTGGCAGCGATTAATAACGGTGACATGAATGCTGCAAGATTTAATTTAGAGCAAGCATCAAGAAAAGTACAAGAAGAAGTTCAGTTAAGATTACTGTTGAAAGATAACCCTGCTGAAGTCCTGTTAAGAATTAAATCAAAGCATAGGGACTATGAAAAAAATACTACGTTACTAGCATTAGCCGCTCAAGGTCAGCAGAGAGCAGGTCTGCACAGTAGCGCCATTGAGTTATATAAACTCCTTATACCATTGGAGCCAGACCAGTCAAAGTGGCGAGCTGGACTTGCTATCAGCTTAGAGAGTCTAGGTGACAAGATCAGTGCCAAGCGTTTATATGAGCTGGCACTCTCCATGAACAACCTACCAATGTCTTTAAGGCGTTTCAGTGAAAGCCGATTAAAGAGATTAAGCCTATGAGTGATCATACACCTAAGCATAAAACTAGAATAGGTGACCTATTAGTTGATAAGGGCATGTTAAGCCAAGAACAATTAATGATGGTGTTGGATGAACAAAAACGCTCAGGCAGGAAGTTTGGAAGTACCGTAATTGACCTTGGTTTCATTGCAGAAGATAAGCTTCTATTAGAATTGTCTGTTCATTTTTCTATGCCATATATTGATATTGCAAGATTTCAGTTTGATAACGAACTAACAAGGAGACTGCCTGAAAGTATTGCTCGTCGTTATCGTGCGATTATTTTAATGGAGGAAGAAACTCAATACTTTGTTGGTTTTGTAGATCCTCTTGATATTCTTGCCGTCGATGAGGTTCAAAGAAGTTTAAAACGAACCATTGTTCCTGCCTTTGTAAAAGAGCAGGAGGTACTTAATGCTATTGATCGAATTTATCGTCGCACCGAGCAAATCGCATCTATTGCAGAGGAATTAGATGACGAACTTTCAGAAACAGATTTAGATTTAGAATCGTTATTAGCGGAGTCTGATGCTAGTGAAGCACCAGTAGTACGATTACTGCAAAATATATTTGAAGATGCGATACAAGTAGGCGCCTCCGATATTCATATCGAACCTGATGAATCGGTTCTTCGAGTGCGTTTAAGAGTGGATGGTGAGCTGCAAGAACAAGTCATGAAGGAAAAGCGTGTTGTAAATGCGCTAGTAAGTCGGCTTAAAATTATGTCAGGTTTAGATATAGCTGAAAAGCGCTTACCCCAAGATGGACGTTTTAATATTCGAATATTAAATCGCAGTGTAGATGTACGTTTATCAACGCTACCAACTCAATACGGCGAAGCGGTAGTAATGCGAATATTAGATCAAAGCCAAGGAATTTTATCTTTAGCTTCGCTGGGTATGCCAAATAAAATTAAACATCGATTCCAAACTCTCATTACTCGCCCCCATGGAATGGTATTAGTAACCGGCCCCACTGGTAGTGGTAAAAGTACTACTTTATATGCGGCAATTAATACACTAAACCAATCCAATAAAAAAATTATTACAGTAGAAGATCCTGTCGAATACAGACTGCCTCGAATTAATCAGGTTCAAGTTAATGAAAAAATTGGCTTAACATTCTCAAAAGTATTGCGTACAGCCTTAAGGCAAGATCCAGACATTATTCTAATTGGTGAAATGCGTGACACCGAGACGGCTGAGATAGGTTTGCGAGCAGCTATGACAGGGCATATGGTGTTATCAACGTTACATACTAACGACGCGGTTTCATCGGTTATGCGATTAATG
Source organism: Crocinitomicaceae bacterium (assembly GCA_047628755.1). Classification (GTDB taxonomy): domain Bacteria; phylum Pseudomonadota; class Gammaproteobacteria; order Pseudomonadales; family Oceanobacteraceae; genus Bermanella. The sequence continues at coordinate 47,138 of JBLHVV010000011.1, forward strand.
GACATGGGTGCAGACTCTTATTTAGTAGCATCAAGTTTGAGAGCCGTTATTAGTCAGCGTTTAGTCCGTAAACTATGTCAAAATTGTAAGCAACCCCACGTGTTAACTAGCCAAGAGAAAACGTGGTTAACAGGCATGGGACAAAATCCAAATGAATTTAAATTTTATTTAGGTGCCGGTTGTCATCATTGCTCAAATACAGGATACGTAGGACGTACAGGCGTTTACGAATTACTTGAATTTGATGACGATATGCTAGATGCAATAAGGCAAGGTGATATAGCACGATTTTCCAAAACAGCCATGAACAGTAAGCATTATTATCCCATGTCTTTATGGGCATTAGATTATGCTGTCGAAGGAAAGACATCTATCCAAGAAGTATTTAAAATATCAGCCAGTTTAGATGACATACACTGATTAAAGATTAAAGATTAAAGATTAAAGATTAAAGATTAAAGATTAAAGATTAAAGATTAAAGATTAAAGATTAAAGGTTAGTATT
>JBLHVV010000012.1:0-46837 GCA_047628755.1 Crocinitomicaceae bacterium
GTGAGATGATAAGCAATCTTGCCCAAAGTGGCGTAAAAGTACCCAAGGGTTTTGCACTAACAACAGCGGCTTTTAAATTATTCTTAGTGAATAATGAAATAGAGCAAAAAATAGCCGATATTCTTGCAAATTTAGACTCTGACAACCTTAACGATTTGGCAGCTGCCTCGAAACAAATTAAGTCTCTGATCTTAGCAGGTGAGATTCCACCTTTAGTTGTAAGTCAAATTAAAGATGCGCTAAAAACATTATATGAAGAAGACACAGAAATGTCTCTTGCCATTAGATCTTCAGCCACCACTGAAGACCTCGTTGACGCGTCTTTTGCTGGCCAGCAGGAAAGCTTGCTAAATATAAAAGGTGAAAGCAAAACCTTAGAGGCAATCAAGCACGTCTATGCCTCCCTGTATAATGAACGAGCAATCAGCTACCGGGTACACCAAGGTTTTTCACACGAAAGTGCTTTACTGTCTGTAGGCATCCAGCAGATGGTACGCAGCGATCTCGCCCAGTCTGGGGTTATGTTTACCATAGATACCGAATCTGGCTTCGATCAAGTTGTATTTATAACCAGTGCATTTGGATTAGGCGAAACCATTGTGCAAGGGGCTGTTAACCCAGATGAGTTTTACGTATACAAGCCGCTATTAAGATCTGGGAAACCAGCTATCTTAAGGAAAAATCTCGGCGCTAAAACAATTAAGATGATATACAGCGAAGATCCGTCAACCGATGAATGCGTAACAACTTTACGTGTGGATAAAGCCGAACGGTTAACGTTCAGCATCAATGACCAGCAAGTACAGCAATTAGCAGCAATAGCATTAAAAATTGAAGACCATTATAAAAAGGCGATGGATATAGAATGGGCTATAGATGGAATTTCTGGTGAAATTTATGTGGTCCAAGCACGACCAGAAACGGTTAAGTCTAACCTTAAAAGAAGTGTCCTAGAACGTTACATATTAAATGAAACGGGGCAGGTTTTATGCGAAGGTCGCTCTGTTGGACACAGAATTGGTAAAGGCCCCGTTAAAATTCTGAGTCATCTGTCAAGCATGTCAGATATCAATGAAGGGGATATATTAGTTGCTGATATGACAGACCCTGACTGGGAACCCATAATGAAGAAAGCCAGCGCTATTGTTACCAATAGAGGTGGCCGCACCTGTCATGCAGCTATTATTGCAAGAGAGCTTGGTATACCTGCCGTTGTCGGTTGCGGTGATGCCACCCGGGTTTTAACCGAAGGTCAGCACGTAACCGTCTCATGCGCTGAAGGTGATACCGGCTTTATTTATGAAGGCGCACTTAACTTTGAGCACAAGACTAACTCTGTTGGTAACATGCCTGATATTCCTGTAGATATAATGATGAATATTGGCAACCCTGATAGAGCTTTTGATTTTCAAAGTCTGCCAAATGCAGGTGTTGGGCTAGCCAGGCTAGAATTTATTATTAACAGAATGATTGGCATACACCCTAAGGCAATTTTAAATTTTGACGAGTTACCTCCCGAAGTTTCCTCGACAGTTAAGAGGCGTATTTCGGGATATCCATCAGCCCTGGATTTTTATGTGGACAAACTGGCAGAGGGTATTAGTACTTTGGCCGCAGCATTCGCACCTAAGAAGGTTATCGTCAGGCTTTCAGATTTCAAATCAAACGAATATGCCAATTTAATCGGCGGCAGACTTTACGAACCAACGGAAGAAAATCCGATGCTAGGTTTTCGTGGTGCAGCTCGCTATATTAGCAAGTCGTTCCGTGATTGCTTCGAGCTCGAATGCCGCGCCATTAAGAAAGTGCGAAATGAAATGGGATTTACAAACATTGAGCTTATGGTGCCATTTGTTCGCACCCTTGGCGAAGCCAAGCAAGTGGTAGAGTTACTGGGAGAGAATGGTTTGAAGAGGGGGGAGAATGGACTTCGTATCATCATGATGTGCGAGCTTCCAGCCAACGCCTTATTAGCTGACAAGTTCCTTGAATACTTTGATGGATTTTCCATAGGATCAAATGATTTAACCCAACTGACACTGGGTTTAGATAGAGATTCAGGTGTTATTGCGCACTTGTTTGATGAACGCAACGAAGCAATAAAAAGCTTATTGCACATGGCAATTACAGCATGTAAAAAACAAAATAAATACATTGGTATTTGTGGCCAGGGGCCAAGCGATCACCCTGATTTCGCACAATGGATTGTTAGTGAAGGTGTAGAAACCATATCTTTAAACCCAGACTCTGTTCTGGACACATGGTTTTATTTAGCCGATAAATCTCTTTAAAAGTGAGCATATGAAAAGCAGTAGTGAATTATTTCCAGTATCGCTAGTAAGAGCTGATGTTGTTGTGGATGAATTTATTGAAGACACCTATCTATTAAAACCAAACTCTAGCAACGACAAATCAGTGCAGTTTGCTGTGACTCGGCTTGGCTACTACAAGCCTAATACAGAGCGAACAGGTCAGCCTGTAATACTTGTTCATGGAAGCTTTACCAATCGAGGGTTTTGGTTTTCATCTAAGGGTAAGGGTCTAGCCAGGTATTTATTGGAGCATAATTTAGATCCTTGGATGCTTGAAATGAGAGGTCACGGGGACAGCCCTGCAAACACACATTACAAGCTTAATAATGTGGAAGCATATGCTGAATTTGACCTGCCCGCTGCACAAGCTTTTGTTACCGAGCAAACTAAACAAAAACCAATTTGGCTTGGCCACTCTTTAGGTGGTGTTACAATTGCAACCTCTATTGCGGGCGGTCATTTAACAGTAGAGAATAATTTGGGCTTAATACTCATTGGCTCTCAAGTCTCTAGATTCCCTATACCACTAAGAATTCCATTTTTAAGGCTTGCAGCAAAAATCATATTAAGCGTTAAAAAGCCCATTATTAAATCTAGTCTAGGGCCTGAGCATGAACCCATGGGAATTGCGAAAGAATTTGTAAGGCATGCAGGGTGGCTAAGTGGCTGGAAAAGCCAGTCGGGAATTAAGTATTGGCATAAGTTAACCAAACTATCCATCCCTGTATTAGCTTTTGCGGGAGGCCGTGATCCCGGCGATCCGGCGAAGCACTGTAAAAAACTGGCTCTGTCAATTGATAATGAAGCAAAGTTTTATGAGCTAAGTAAAAAAAATGGTATGGCACATGATTTTGGTCATATTGATATGGTGATTGGTAAGCATGCTGAAACTGAAGTCTGGCCAAAAATAACCAAATGGATTCACTCTATACAAGGAAATAATTAAAATGACTAACTACATCACTCCAGATCTTTGCGATGAATACCCAGAAGTAGAAGTTCTAGATCCTATTTTTAATAACTTTGGCGGTAAGGAGTCATTCGGCGGTGAAGTTGTCACCATTAAATGTCATGAAGATAACTCTTTAGTTAAAGAGAGTGTGGGCAAGCCTGGTAATGGCAAGGTGATGGTCGTTGATGGCGGTGGGTCAATGCGCAATGCTTTGCTTGGCGATATGCTCGCAGAAAAGGCTGCCAAAAACGGATGGGAAGGCTTTGTTATATTTGGTTGTATTCGCGATATCGATGTAATTATGGAAACCAACTTAGGGGTACAGGCTTTAGCAGTTCACCCAAGAAAAACAGAGAAAAAGGGCATAGGCGAAATCAATGTCCCTGTTAAATTTGCGGGCGTACAAATTAATCCAGGTGATTATATTTATGCAGATAATAACGGCGTAATAGTGTCTAAGAAAGCACTTACAATGCCGGCCTAATTATTAGGAAATAGGGCTTTCATAAAAAATGGAGCTTAAGCTCCATTTTTTATGAAAATAGTTCGCTCATCTTTAAATATATTACTTTTTAAAGTTCACCCATACACAAAGGCCCATTAGTTTAGGCTTTGCATTTTTTAGCAGCTCGATTGATTCGTCCGCTTTAGAAGTTAATTCGTCTATTTCAGACTGATAACTACCTGGGGATATTTCCAAAGACTGATACCTAGCCAACTCTTGTTTGCTGGCCTCAGCAAGGTCCGATATTGCTTGTTTGATTTGGTCTTGGCTGGTGTGCGCAGCCAGTTTTTCAGCTAGCGAAACGGCATTGGTAATTTCCCCCATCTTCATTTGAGTTACTTCTGCTGCTAAATCTTTTTTAATCCGCTCTTTATTTTCACGCATATCCGCTAGGTCTAACTGCTTACCCATATTCTTTAATTCTTCACTGATTAAATAATGTCGAGTCTGTGGAGCGAGATACCTATTTAATTCTAATCGACCAGGGCCCTCAGCCTTTATCTGGAAAAATGACTCAACTAATATCTGACCATTCTTGAGGCTAGGGTCATTGAACATACTACAAGACGTAAATGCATTTCCAGATGCCTCGAGGTCATCAATCATTCCTTTGATCCAAGGATGATCCCAAGAAACAAATTCAAGCTCTTCACGTATGGACGCTTGCTCGCGATTAAAAGTAATAGTACAGCGATCTTCTCTAATGCTATTTATGAATGTAAAAGGACAGTTTTCTTGCGGGCTAATAATAAAATTGTCATTTGAGGTACGCTCACTTTCAATATAGCTATTATCGAAAATATTCATAATAAGCGATTCAAGTTCGTAACTATTGGTATCTGTTTTGTTTATGGTTTCTAAAAGTGGTGCTACCCGGTCTTTAGAAAACGAGTGTTGCTCTAATAACTTATCTCGACCGTCTTCAATTTCTGCCAGTAATTGTATACTAGCTTGCTGGCACTGCATTATTGTCGCTTCAGCGTTGGCACCTGTGTCTAGCATCTCATCTATTTCATAATTATAAGCTTCAAAGATCGGCGAAGCAGCTGGATTGGGTTGCGAAAACATATCAAACCCATGATGAAATAGTGCAGCTAAACGAGCTTCGGAAGATTTAGATTGGATTGGAATGTGAACATAGATATCACTGCCTTGGCCAATTCTATCGAGACGACCAATACGCTGGTCAACAAGATCAGGGTGTGCCGGCAAATCAAATAAAACTAAGTTTTGTGCATGTTGAAAATTGCGACCTTCGCCACCAATTTCACTACAAACTAAAATTTGTAAACCATCAACAACAGAAAATTGAGCCGCAATCTGATCACGCTCAACTAAAGAGTAGTGTTCATGAAATGCACCAGTGGGAATGCCTGTAATATTTTGAATCTGAGTTGAAATTTCATGAGCAAGATCAGCTGTCTTACAGATAACCAGTATTTTATTCTCGCCCTGCTGGGCTACCCAGTCCACAATCCACTCAAGATTAGTTACTTCTTTAAGATGATAAAACTCAGTATGCCTCACAGGGAAACCAGGAATAGAGCGCCTAGTATTTCGATAAACCATCCGCCCAGTACCGTATCTGTCGGCCATCCAATCCACAAACTTAGATTCGTCAAGATTATTCTCAATAGTATCTTCAGCTAACAATAAAAGCTTATCGTCATTCAATTTCTCTAAATCGGGTAAGCTGGCTGACAAACCTTCGGTTTCAATTATATCAACTAAATTACTGATCAAGCCGTATTGTTGCTCTTCTGCTAAAAATTGATCTAATTCTGGAAACCGTAATGGGTCAAGTAGGTGCAAGCGTGCAAAGTGGCTTTCGATCCCTAGCTGCTCAGGTGTGGCCGTTAATAATAGGACTCCAGAGCTAATTTTCGAAAGCTGAAGTGCGGTTTTATAAGCTTTAGATTCAAATTGTAATCGATGACTTTCATCTATAACCATCATGTCCCAGTTTGTTGCTCTGGCCTGGTCCAGATACTCACTATTTGCAAGCCAATCAAAATTACATAAAGCCACCTGAATCTGATTGAATGGATTCTGCCCTTGGGATTCGGCACAAAATTCATCATCAACCAATGTGCAATCCAAATTGAACTTTCGCTTCATTTCCACTAACCACTGATTTACAAGCGATGCGGGTGTGCAAATTAATATACGCTGGGCTCTACCGCTGGCAATAAGCTGGTGAATAACCAAGCCAGCTTCGATGGTTTTACCAAGGCCAACTTCATCTGCTAGCAGTGCTCTAGGAAGCGGCATATTAAGGATTTGCTGGGCAACATCATATTGATGTGGAATTATATTGATTTTAGGGCCAACAAAACCGTAGCTTTTGGATCCTTGGAAATCGGTATAAGCCGTGGTTAGTTTACGGTATAAATTGAACCACTTTGTGCTACCTATCTGGCCTGCCTCTAAACGGTCTAGGGCTGAGACTTTGCCTTCACTTGGAGATATATCTGATTCAGAAAGTAGCTTATGTTGGTTTGACACATACACAACAATACCATTGGAGTCCTCAACGTCTGCTATTTGAAAGGTGTCGTCAGAATTATTTCGTATAGTGTCGCCTATATCGAATTTGCAGCGTATAAGGGAGGCTGAATCGGTTGAGTATAGGCGAGCATCTTCGGTAAGAGGGTAGTCTATTGTTACTTTTCTACCTTCTAAGTTACTTACGATGCCCAGTCCAAGCTCGGGCTCCGCTAAGCTGATGTAGCGCTGACCAGTTTTGTATTGATTCATATATCCCCCTAAATAACGACGATGGATACTATCACTTTAGGGGCTGATTTTAGGATTTTTTTTCTGCTAATTTTTCTTTATCAAGTTATTTACTTATTAGCGCCCCAATAGCTGGAACTCACAGACTGGTTCCCCATTAATCGTTGAGAAGTTTACTGTCCTCATAAAAAATAGTCGGTCTTAGAAGGTGACTTGTTGTTAAATTTATAATTCGGCTTACCACAATCATCCTAACCGCTTCTTTGGGTTTCTTTACTTATTTTGCAAGCGCGAAATAAGATCCATTTCTTGTTACCTGCACCTCCTCTGATAGAGCTTCGTTTTCACTTACAATTTTTACAACTCTTGCGATTTAATTTATGTCGTTTTAAACCCCCTTGAAATCTATTAACGCCTTATAGGCTCTGGATAAACTATACTTAACTTTGTCACTACCACTCCTACCCACACAATCCATTGCTAATAAAATAGTGCAGGTTGTTTGCGGAAGGGGGCATGCTCGTGAGAAAATAACCTCAAAATCAACTTTGGAATACCATGCTTTCTTATATTGAACCTGTATTTAGACCACCTAGTGAAGCACGCTCCCTTATTCTTCAAGTAACAAACGGCTGTTCATGGAATAAGTGTACATTTTGCGAAATGTACACCCAAGACCAAAAGAAATTCAGGGCAACCGGTGAAGACCAGGTAGAGAAAGATATAATTAAGGCCGCTAAGTCAGGAGTGCCATTTGAGAAGGTGTTTCTAGCCGACGGCGATGCCATGGTTCTGGCCACTCGAAGACTCGAAAACATTCTAAATCTAATAAAACTGCACATACCAACCGTTAGGCGAGTATCTAGCTATTGCTTACCGAGGAATATTAACAAAAAATCGGTTACTGACTTGTCACTACTGAACCAACTTGGCTTAGATATCTTATATGTTGGCTGTGAATCTGGCGATGACGACGTATTAAAAGCTGTATCCAAAGGTGAGACTTACCAAAGCCAAAAAGACGCTCTGATTAAAATTAGAGCCGCAGGAATCAAAAGCTCTGTCATGATTCTAAACGGCTTGGGCGGGCCTAAGTTTTCTGAGCAACATGCACTTAATAGCGCCTTACTTATGAATGAGTGCCAGCCAGATTTCCTATCAACTCTCATTGTTTCATTCCCTACAGGTGAAGATCGCTTCAAGGAAGGCTTTAAGCGAGAGTTAAGCGCTAACTGGTCACTAATGGACCAAACTGGATTGTTTCTAGAACTAAAGCATTTCATATCTAATCTAAAGTTGAAAAATACAGTGTTCAGAAGTGATCACGCCAGTAATTACCTGCCATTAAAAGGCACTTTAGGCCAGGATAAAGAAACAATGCTTGCACAAATTGATCAGGTTCTTTATCAGCCAGGTTCAATTCCACTTCGACAAGAATGGCAGCGCGGATTATGAGTTTTGAGACAGATAAAGAAAATGGAGGCTTTTCGACCTTATTCAGTCAGCTAGGTCGATTTGAAAACCCTATGGAGAGCCTTCCATCTATAGAAAGCTGGACTCCAGATTTATCTGGCGAGATGGATATGGTGATCAAGGCTAATGGTGATTGGGTCCATGAAGGAGGGATCATTAAACGCCAAAAACTATCAAGGTTGTTTAGCTCTATATTAAAAAAAGAAGCTGAGGATTACTTCTTACTTACGCCAGTTGAAAAATGGAAGATTTCTGTGGAGGACCAGCCATTCGTTATTGCATTAATGGAAGAGGTCGATGGGGCAATCATCCTCATGACTAACATGGGAGAAGAGGTAACTCTGGGTCCTGATTGTTTGTTAGAGGTGGATGACCACGAAGCACCCAAAGTATTAATCCGTAAAAATCTATACGCACGACTAAGCCGAACCGTATTTTATCAATTGGCAGAAATGACCAACAAAGAGGCTGATGGATTTTTCATTGAGAGCCAAGGGCAAAGAATTAAACTCGGTTAGGGATTTGGCAACTTTTTATTTCAGCAACTAATCCCACACCATGGATGTTCCCCGTGGAACAAAAGTGCAAATGCAGGGTTTAGTTTTGCCAAAAAAAAGGAGCCTAGACTCCTTTTTTAATCTAACTCAATAATATTAGTTACATATTAGGATAGTTAGGGCCGCCAGCACCCTCAGGGGTTACCCATGTAATGTTTTGAGAAGGGTCTTTTATATCACATGTTTTACAATGCACACAGTTTTGAGAATTAATCTGAAAACGCTGGTCACCCGCTTCATTTTCAACAATCTCATAAACGCCAGCAGGGCAATAGCGCTGAGCTGGTTCGTCGTACATAGGTAGATTTTTCTCAAGCGGAATGCTCGCATCTTTTAACTTAAGATGGCAAGGCTGATCTTCAGCGTGGTTTACATTACCAATAAATACAGAATCAAGTTTAGAAAAACTGATTACTCCGTCTGGCTTAGGGTAAGCGATTTTTTTGCTGTCAGCAGCCAGTTTAAGCGTTGCGTGATCTGGCGTTGTGTCATGGAGAGTAACTGGAATAGGGAATATATTATGGTGAATATAGTTAAATGCACCACCAACATACATGCCAAACTTATGCATGGCGGGGCCAAAGTTACGGCTATTCTTAAGATCTTTATATACCCAACTGGCTTCAAAAGCCGTTGTGTATTCAGTAAGTTCGTCATTAGCACGACCAGCGCCAATGGCTTTAATAATCTCTTCAGCAGCAATCATACCGCTCTTCATTGCCGTGTGTGTGCCTTTGATTTTGGAAAAGTCTAATGTACCAGCATCGCAGCCGACAATTAAGCCACCAGGAAAAGTCATTTTAGGTAAGCTGTTTAGGCCGCCCTTAGTGATTGCTCTGGCGCCATAAGAAACACGCTTACCGCCGTCTAATGTGCTTTTAAGAACAGAGTTTAGTTTCAATCGCTGAAACTCATCGAACGGGCTAACATGGGGGTTCGAGTAAGATAGGTCTGTAATTAAACCAACAACAACTTGATTGTTTTCAGTGTGGTACAAGAAAAAACCACCTGTAGAACCCGACTCCGACAAAGGCCAACCAGCGCCGTGAACCACTAAGCCTTCTTGATGCTTAGATGGGTCTATGTCCCAAAGTTCTTTTATGCCAATACCATAGTGTTGAGCATCTTTGCCTTCGTCTAATTTAAATTCGTTAATAAGCTGTTTGCCAAGGTGACCGCGGCAACCTTCAGCAAAAACAGTGTACTTACCACGAAGTTCCATGCCTGGCATGTAATTTTCTGTATGCTCTCCAGCTTCACTGATACCCATATCACCAGTAATAATGCCCTTAACTTGACCATCTTCAACAATGTAATCGGCTGCTGAGAAGCCGGGGTAGATCTCCACACCTAAGTTTTCCGCCTGTTCGCCTAACCAACGACAAACATTAGCAAGGCTTACAATGTAGTTACCATCGTTATGCATTGGTTTAGGAACCATCCAGTTTGGAGTCTTGATGCCTTTATCTGCGCCAGTTAAGAAATAAACCTCATCTTTTAACACTGGTGTATTTAGTGGGGCACCAAGCTCTTTGTAATTTGGAAAAAGCTCTAACAAGGCCGTGTCTTCAATAACCGCGCCAGATAAAATGTGCCCACCAACTTCTGCCGCTTTCTCGACTAGGCAAACGCTAAGCTCCTCACCTTTTTCTTCAGCTAATTGCTTCAAACGAATGGCTGTAGATAAGCCAGAAGGTCCGCCGCCAATAATGACAACGTCATAGTCCATTGCTTCGCGTTCCATTGATCTCTCCTCAAACATATAATTATCAGCCTTATTAACTAGGCTGTTTATCAAACTTATGCCACTTATGGCAAAATAATTTATATCGACCTTACCTTATACAGAGAATACCCTGTATCGGATTAGGCCAGTTAAGCTAAAAAATTGGCATCATTATACTTATGTATCGCCTTATAACCAAACGGCATGTCTTTTTATATTGTAGTAGCACTTAAATAAATTGCTGATCTATAGAATAACCCATAAGTGGACCAAGATTCAAACGATCGTTTGAATTAAATTGATCGTTAGGTGATCGAATTACTTACCTGAAGCGTAAATATACATAGATGCATATTGTAATGGCTGGCCATTATTGACCTCAGAGCGTTTTACGTTCAGTATGTGCGGCGCTAATTAGTATCTCTTGGTCCATATTTATATTTATAAACTAAGGTTACTTACTCAAATTCATTCTACATAACGGGGAATCTATGAAGGTTCTTGTTGCTATTAAACGCGTAGTTGATTACAACGTGAAAATACGTGTTAAAGCCGATAATACCGATGTTGATTTAACCAACGTCAAAATGGCTATGAACCCATTCTGTGAAATTGCAGTTGAAGAAGCTGTGCGCCTAAAAGAAAAAGGCGTTGCAACTGAAATAATTGTTGTTTCCATTGGCCCTAAAGTTTCTCAAGAGCAAATTCGTACAGCTCTAGCGCTAGGCGCTGATCGCGGTATCTTAATTGAAACCGATGAGAAATTAGAATCTCTTTCTGTAGCCAAGGCTCTTAAAGCGGTTGTAGAGAAAGAAGCTCCTCAGTTGGTTATCTTAGGCAAACAGTCTATCGATAACGACAACAACCAAACAGGTCAAATGCTTGCGGCCTTAACTGGCTTGCCTCAGGGTACATTTGCTTCGGAAGTGACTGTAGACGGCGACAAAGTTAATGTTATTCGTGAAATTGATGGTGGCCTTCGCACTGTAGCACTTTCTCTTCCTGCGATTGTAACTACCGATTTACGTTTAAACGAGCCGCGCTATGCGTCTCTTCCTAACATCATGAAAGCCAAGCGTAAGCCACTAGAAGTAGTGTCTCCTGCTGACTTAGGTGTTGAAATTACATGTTCTCAAACTCTAGTTAAAGTTGAAGCTCCAGCTGAACGTTCAGCCGGCATCAAAGTAACTAGCGTAGACGAGTTAATCGATAAACTTAAAACCGAAGCGAAGGTGCTGTAATGGGTATTTTAGTTGTTGCTGAACACGATAACGCTTCTTTAAATGGAGCGACTCTAAATGCAATTGCTGCGGCAACTGCAATTGGCGGAGACGTTGACGTTCTTGTTGCTGGCCTTAATTGTGGCCCAGCAGCGGAAGCCGCTGCTAAAGCTGTAGGCGTTTCTAAAGTATTAGTAGCTGACGATGCAGCTTACGAATATCAACTAGGCGAAACAGTAGGCGACTTAGTAGCCGAGCTAGGCAAAGGCTATAGCCACATTCTAGCCGCAGCCACCACTACAGGTAAGGACTTTTTACCACGTACTGCAGCTCTTTTAGATGTAAACATGATCTCTGAGATAGTAGCGGTTGTTTCTGCCGATACTTTCCAGCGTCCAATCTATGCTGGTAACGCAATTGCAACTGTTCAATGTTCAGATGCAGTTAAAGTAATGTCTGTTCGTACAACGGGTTTCGACCCTGTTGCCGCTGAAGGAGGCTCTGCTTCTGTAGAGTCTGTTGTAGCTGTTGCAGATAAAGGCATATCTGCTTTTGTTGGTGAAGAACTGGCTAAATCAGATCGCCCTGAACTGGCTGGTGCCGAGATTGTTATCTCTGGTGGTCGCGGCATGCAGAATGGCGAAAACTTTGAAATGCTATATAAACTAGCTGACAAACTTGGCGCAGCTGTTGGTGCATCGCGTGCCGCTGTTGATGCTGGCTTCGTTCCTAACGACATGCAAGTGGGTCAAACCGGTAAAATTGTTGCTCCTAGCTTATATGTTGCTGTTGGTATTTCTGGTGCTATTCAGCATTTAGCTGGCATGAAGGACTCTAAAGTGATCGTTGCGATCAACAAAGATGAAGAAGCTCCAATCTTCTCTGTAGCTGACTACGGCCTAGTTGCTGATTTATTCGAAGCTATACCTGAGCTAGATTCTAAGCTTTAACCTCTGCTAGTTTATCAGCTGATGGTTATTCATTAGAGTAAAGCCAAAAAAACCCAGCTTTTGCTGGGTTTTTTTATACCTGCCATATTTTAGTAAACTATTTTCTTCATAATTGGCATATAAACTAGTTACAAGTTTCAGTTTTATGAAACTACTATGTACACTAGTGGTCATTATAATAACTAATATGCTATTACAATAAAGCGATAAGTTTAGGCAGATAAAACCCCTAAGCATAATCACTCGGTAAATAGCATAGCTATACAGAATGGACCCTAACACAGTGGATTTAGTAGAAGAACAGGAAACACTCCAGAAATTGCCTTACGGTTTTGCTAAGCGCTTTAGTGTTGTAGTCGAAACCAATGAAGACGGCATCACCACAGCCTGGCATACCGATCAAACTCCACTCAGCGCCAAACTAGAATGCTTGAGAACGCTTGGTCAAAAAATTCGCTTCGAAGCCGTGACTGAATCGGACTTTGAGACTCACCTAGCAAGGATATACCAGCAAGCGGCTGACAGCCGTGAGGCAATGGAAGAGCTGGGTGAAGATATGGATCTAGCAAGCCTAGCTAACATGATCCAAGAAACTGAAGACCTGCTTGAGCAGGAAGACGATGCGCCTATTATTCGGTTGATCAATGGCATACTTACCGACGCCGTAAAGCGCAACGCCTCTGATATTCACATAGAGACCTTTGAAAAACGCCTAGTTGTACGCTCAAGGGTAGATGGTGTTCTGCAGGAAGTTTTGGAGCCAAGGCGAGCACTTGCGCCGTTATTGGTAAGTCGAATAAAGGTTATGTCTAAGCTGGATATAGCAGAGCGACGCATCCCCCAAGATGGTCGTATAGCTCTAAAAGTGGCAGGCCGTGAGGTTGATGTTCGTGTTTCTACTATGCCGTCTACTCACGGTGAAAGGGTAGTAATGCGTTTGCTAGACAAAAAGGCAGGACGCTTAAATCTTGCACAACTTGGAATGGCTGGCGATAATCTAAAACGATTAAAGAACATAATCTTTCGACCTCATGGAATAATACTGGTAACTGGACCTACCGGCTCTGGCAAGACAACCTCCTTATATGCAGCACTTAGCGACTTAAACAATACCTCCCGTAACATTCTTACGGTAGAAGACCCTGTGGAGTACAGCTTACCCGGCATAGGTCAAACTCAAGTAAATACCAAAGTAGACATGACATTTGCCCGCGGCTTAAGAGCCATTCTTAGGCAGGATCCAGACGTAGTAATGATTGGTGAAATTCGCGACAAAGAAACTGTAGAGATTGCAGTGCAAGCATCTTTAACAGGTCACCTGGTATTATCTACCCTGCACACTAATACTGCTGCAGGCGCCGTAACTCGAATCCAAGATATGGGTGTAGAGCCATTCTTGCTTGCATCAAGTTTAATTGGAGTAGTGGCTCAACGGCTAGTTAGAACCCTTTGTCCAGAATGCAAAAAGCCTTACCAGCCTGATCAAAGTGAAAAGCAGCTTCTAGAATTAGAAGCCGACAACGAAATAACATTATTTCATGCAAATGGCTGCCCAGAATGCAGTGGTACCGGATATAAAGGTCGCCAAGGAATTTACGAGATTATTGAAATTGACGAGCACATGAAGTCACTTATCCATGAGGGTAAAAGTGAAATCGAACTTGAAAAATACGCCCGTAAATCCAGCAATAGTATTCAACAAGATGGATTTAAGCGTGTTGTTAAAGGGGAAACTACCCTTGAAGAAATACTTCGTGTGAGTAAAGCATAAAATGGCAGCTTTTACCTTCACAGCGATCGACGCATTAGGAAAACAAAAAAAAGGCGTTATCGAGGCCGACAGCCCAAGACAGGTAAGGCAACAGCTTAGAGATAAGCAGTGGATGCCAGTGTCTGTAGAAGCCACTGAAAGCAAGTCAAATGAAGGCGGCGGCAGTGCGCTATTTAAATGGAAAATTAATGTTGCCGATCTGTCATTACTCACCCGCCAACTGGCCACTTTAATTTCAGCAGGCTTGCCCATTGACGAAGCGTTAAAAGCTACTGCTGAGCAGACTGAGAAAAAAAGAATTAAAACCATGATGCTCGAGATTCGATCTCGAGTTTTAGAAGGTCATAGCCTAGCAGCTGCTCTTAATAGTTTTGATTATGCATTTCCAACAATCTATCGCGCCACAGTAGCTGCCGGCGAACACGCAGGACATTTAGATACTGTATTAGAGCGCTTGGCCGACCATATGGAAGTATCTCAAAATAACCAACAAAAAATAAAATTGGCCGCCATCTATCCCGTTATTCTAAGTATTGTAGCCGTTATTATTGTTGTTGGCTTACTAACTTATGTGGTGCCAGACATCGTTGATGTTTTCGTTAAAAATGGCCAAGAATTACCACAACTTACTCAAACAATGATAAACGCAAGTGAGTTTTTGCAAAATAGTGGATGGATATTACTAATAGCAATTGTAATGGCCGGCTTCCTTTTTAATAGAGCCTTGAAAAAAGAAGACCTTAGAAGACGCTACCATTTACTGTTATTAAATACGCCTTTTTTTGGCAAGATGATAAAAGGCTTCAACACATCAAGATTCATTAGCACTTTAGCTATTTTAAATTCAAGTGGAGTGCCTTTAGTTGACGCCATGAGAATTTCAGCTCAAGTTATTGAAAATCTAGTGATCAAGGATCGTCTCACGACGGCTGCTCAGCAGGTAATGGAAGGAGGCAACCTTCACCAAGCATTAAATGAAACAAAAATTTTTAAACCTATGATGCTTCACATGATTGCCAGTGGTGAAACTAGTGGCGAACTAGACTCCATGCTTGAACGAGCAGCGACTAATCAAGAGAACGACTTGCAAGCAACAGTTACCACTCTAGTGGGTATGTTTGAGCCCATAATGTTGCTAGTCATGGGCGGAATGGTATTACTAATAGTGGTAGCGATAATGCTGCCCATCACCAGCATGAATAAGTTAATTGGATAATAGGAGCTAAAATGAGAACCAATATGATGAAAGCGAATAGAATGAAGAAACAGACCGGCTTTACGTTATTAGAAATAATGATCGTAGTGGCTATTATTGCTGGTTTAGTTGCTATGGTTGCACCTAACATAATTGGTGAAGCTGGAGCCGCTCGAGTAAAAACTGCACAGGCAGAAATGTCGACCATCGCTTCAACACTTTCTAGATATAAGCTTGATAATTATACCTACCCATCAACAGGCCAGGGCATAGAAGCCCTAGTAAGCAAGCCCTCTGGAACACCTGAGCCTAAAAACTATAAAGCGGGAGGCTATTTACCTAAACTTCCAACAGACCCTTGGGGCAATGCCTATCTGTACATTTCACAGCAAGGTAAATTTGAAATAATCTCTTATGGAGCTGATGGCGAAGAGGGTGGCGAAGGAGACGCTACCGATATAAGCAGTGCTGATTAATAAATAATGAAATCTAATCGAGGATTTACGCTAATAGAAATTCTTATTGTGATCGTTGTGATTGCAGGACTGGTTTCTATTACGGCTTTAAATAACGACGGCGACCCTCGAGCAGATACTTTAAAAATTAACGCACAAGGCCTTCTATTTTATTTAGATGAAGCTACCGACGAAGCTATTTTAAATAATAAAAGTATTGCTATTTATTTTACCAAGTACAGCGCCACGCCTTATAGCTGGCAGAAAATTGAAGAGGAAGTAGATGTTAATGCTCCCAACAATCAACCTCAAACCAATCCACCAGAAAAATGGAATTGGTCTGAATATCAATCACGAAAACTTATTCCTGTAGAATTTGATACAGAATCTGAAATAAAACTATTCGTTAATGATGCAGAGTCGCCACTAACATTCCAGAAAAGTAATGACAATACAGTAGTGCCACAACTTATTATTCAGGCCTCTGGCATACAATCAATTATTAAATTTGAGGTAGGTTTAGCCGACTACGAAAAAACCATTTCTGTAATCGGAAATGGAGCTGGTAGATTTAAACTGGGCCAGCTAAGTAAGTCAAAAGAGTTATGAGGATCATAAATAAAAAGGCATCCAACAGATGGCTAACTAATAAAGGGTTTACTTTACTTGAAGTAATGATCGCGTTAACTATATTTGCATTGCTTGCTACTTCTTTGTCCCAAGCAACTATTGGTGCAATTGATAATCAAATAACAATTGAACAGAAAGTATTTGCCAATTGGATAGCTGAAAATGAAATAATAGAAATGAGATCTAAACCTTGGCCAGACATAAAGTCTGAATCATCCAATTATAAAATGGCAAACCTAGAATGGATTATTGTTAAAAAGGTTGTCGATAAAAAAAGTTTCTCAGGTGTTGCTATCCCCCTTGAGGTGAAAGAGGTCTCCGTAAACGTTTCATTAAAGGATGAATCCTCATCGATTATTACTCTTACAGCGTACCTTGCTAATGAATCACTTTAATAACCAGCATGGATTTACCCTGTTAGAAGTTCTTATAGCAGTAACCATTACTGCAGTAATTGGTGTGGGTGCCAGTCAATTACTTATAAGTGGCGCCGATACTAAGCAGAGTCTTGCAGTAAGAAGTGCTGAAATTAAAAATCTGCAAAGAATGGATTTATTTATGCGTAAAGATTTCAGCCAGATTGCAGGGCGACAGGCTAACGATATATATGGGAATCTTTCATTGGCTGTCACTAGCGAAGGCGATAATCTTATTGAATTCTCATATTCTGGTGTACCTGCCGAACCTTTTAACCCTGATAAAAAGCAGTCTAATATGTTAAGGGCTGCCTATGCTATGCGTCCGCTTGATCATGAATATTGCGACGATGCTGAACGTCCCCCTTATAATGAGGGGCAAGCGGCTAATAATGATGCTAACTGCTTTGTACGAGTATTCTGGCCTGTACTCGACGTAACAACAAATACTCAGCCAATTATTCAAGTTTTGCTAGATAATATCACCGAGGCCAGCTTTCAATTTAGAGGCTTGCTTTTAGACCTACAGAACGACGAAAATTCAATACGGTCAAATGACTGGCAAGATGATTGGCCCCCCCCGTCCATGAGCCAGGGTTTATTAGCTGATTTAGTGCAAATTAAATTTAAACTCACCACAAAATCTTACGGTAATATTGAACGTATATTTGAGGTGCCTCGCTATGCGTTTAAATAGACAGTCGGGGGTTGCACTTATAACAGTTCTACTTATTTTTGCTTTGGTGTCCATGCTGGCTGTCTCGATCCAAACTCAGCAAGAGCAATCATTTAGACAGGCTTCTTCAACCTTAGAGAATACAAATACTTTTATCACGCTTCTGAGTATTGAAGATATAGCAAAAGCAGGGCTTATGTATGATAACAAACGGGATAAAGACGAAAACGAATTATGGGATACGGCCTCAGAACTTTGGAACCAACCATTCCCTCTAACACTTGAGAATTCACAGGTAGCCATTTATATAAGAGACCTGCAGGGGCTTTTTAACGTAAATTCTTTGCATCCACAGCACCCACAAAATTCACAAGCAAAAGCTCGATTTACTAGATTGCTCTCTGGACTAGGAATAGATACTAGTGTGGCACAGAACTTAACAGAGTGGTTTACAGAAAGTAGTTCATTCAACTACGAATATGAAAGCCTAACGCCAGGCTATACATCGCCGGAAATTGAGTTTAGCCATGTGAGTGAGCTAATGCTAGTGCAAGGTATGAACACCGCTGACTTTAAACTGCTAGAGCCATTTATATCCGCTTTACCCATGGCCACACCTCTGAATATAAATACCTCAAACCCTGAGGTTCTCTCAGCTTGGGATGCAGGGCTAACCTTAGCGCAAAGCCGAGATATTATTAATAAAACAAGATCAAATGCATGTGGGCCTGGCGAAAGAAACAACTTTGTCTTCAAAGAGGTAAATGACCTATTCGAAGAACCCAGCATAAAAGCTTTAATAACGGCCAACACTAACAACGGACAAACTGGGCAAACTGCATCAAGTGCTTGGGATAACGGCGACTTTGACGTGAAAACCAAGTATTTTAGTGTTATCAGCGTACTCAAGACAGAAACACAAGAAATAGCGTTAGAATCAATAATAAAGCGAGATCCTGATACCGATTTTATAGGTACAATATATCGAGATTTTTCTCGTAAACCAAGCGATGTAAATAGACTCGTTAAGACAATGAATTGCGCCGGGGCACAATGAATACGTTATTACTAAACACCTCAGACAGATGTTATTATCAATTCGATGATAGCTTCAACTTACAACAAGTTGAGATAGACCTAGATATTAATAATAAAAACATTTTCATCATTGATAATGCGATTAATATTGTCTCAGTTGCCATGCCGCTGAAGCAAGATAAGCAAATTGAAAAAGCGCTCCCTTTCGCAATTGAAGAATCTATCAGCAGTGACCTAGAAAATACCCATATAAAGTATATAGGTAAGGAGGCAGGTCATGCATATGCAGCGATCGCAGATAAAAACTTAGTCAGCACATTTTCGGAAGACCAAAGCGTATCTGCTATAAGTTATCTTCCTGCCTGCATACCAACAAACCCAAGCTCCATAGAAGTGGTGTTAATTGAAAGTCTAGCCATGGTTAAAATAGACAAATTAAATTCCTATAGCCTTCCTATATCCTTTTTAGAAAGCAGTCTTGCTGCAATATTAGATACCAACAAAGATATTAAAATCATTAATATCTGCGAGCTATCACCAGGGAAAAAAGGTGCCGTAGACGATCTTTTATTGGCCCAACTTGAAAACTTAGATATTGAAATTAAAAAAGTTAATCCTCAAATCATTGCAGAAGCGCTGGATAATGCTGATGTTAAAAAAACATCATTGTTAACCGGTGAGTTCAAAAGAGTAAATAAACAAAGTAATGCAAAATTCTCTAAATTTAAAGGTGTGTTAATACTACTTACGTCCTTAGTATTTATTGTATTTTTTATCGCACAAATATATATGGCGCAGACTGAAAGTAAAGCAAGAGCCGTTCAACAAGCATCTATGGAGTTTTACAAGCAATTATTCCCTAATGAGGTTGTCAGAAAGCGATTAATGAAACGACAGTTTAATGATTATATTAAGAACTCGGCGGCGTCCGGGCAGGGTGGCGGCACTTTTACTGCCTTACTTGGTGATACGGCCAGTGAAATTAATGAATTTAAAGGCATTGAATATAGCTCGATTAAGTATAGTGAAAAAAATCAACAATTAGAAATTTCTCTCATATGCTCTAGCGTAAATCAGCTAGAAAAAATTAAACAAAAACTTACTGATAAAGGTCTGCAAGTTGATATTGCTTCGGCAAATCAGTCTGGCAATGTAGTGAAGGGCGTTATTAAGGTGAAATCCAATGGATAATAAAATCACGCTTTTAAAAGAACAAGCTCATCAACGCTTGGTGTCTAGCGAGACTTATAAAAAAAGCTATAGCTGGTATCAAGCCTTACCTCCAAGGGATGCACTTGTATTAAAGGTCTTGGCAGTTCTAATGGCCTTAGCGCTTATTTATGCATGGTTAATTCAGCCCACTATTGAAAACATTAAGCAAGCCGAGAGCAAACTGGCTGCAGAATTGAAGTTTCATCAAAAATTAAAACAAAATGCTTATTTGGTTAAAGGGTCTTCTAGTGCCACTTTAGATAACAAAGGCTCCATACTTAGTCGAGTTAATAGTTTAGCTAAAGTTAAAGGCATTACATTAAAGCGCTTCGAACCTAACGGAAAAACCGGTTTAAGGGTGTGGCTAGAGAAAGTAAGTTTTGACTCGTCAATAGATTGGATTGAGACACTTGAGACCCAAAAGGGAATTAAAGTTGAGCAAATTTCTATAGATAAAGTCCAACCAGGAATTGTAAATTTAAGGGCCGTTCTTAAGTTATAACTCAACAAGCCATAATAACTGCCCACAGTATAAACGACAGAGAGTACAGAATGAGTGAGTTTGATTTTGATTTAATCGTTATTGGAGCTGGTTCTGCTGGCGTAAGAGCCAGTAGAATGGCAGCGAATATGGGCAAAAAAGTAGCCGTAGTAGAATCCCGCTACCTTGGTGGTACCTGTGTAAACGTTGGCTGCGTACCTAAAAAGATGTTTGTTTATGCCAGTGAATTTACTCAATATGCACATGAAGCCGCAAGCTATGGCCTTAACTATGAATTAAAAGAGTTTAACTGGGCAACTTTAAGGGACAACAAAACAAAAGAAATAGAGCGTTTAAATGGTATCTATAAAGGCCTATTGGACAATAGTGGTGTAACTACACTCTGGGGACACGGGAAATTAAATGGCCTTAATACAGTTACCGTAGAGGGTAAAAATTATACCGCAGATAAAATATTGCTAGCTACGGGTGGCTGGCCTGCATCACTGGGAATAAACGGTGAAGAGCTGGCAATTAATAGTAATGACTTTTTCTACATGGAGACGTTCCCTAAAACAGCTGTCGTTGTGGGTAGCGGCTATATTGCTGTAGAATTCTCTGGCATATTGAATAACCTTGGGTGTGAAGTTAAAATAGCATCTAGGTCAGGAAAGCTGTTAAGAGGTTTTGATGACTCAACCAGACAAATAGCTGAACGGGAGATTTTAAAAAAAGGCATAGAGCTTATCCCTGAGCCTCCACTGTCTATTGAGCAAAAAGGCAATAAGTTTTTAGTCTCGTTTAAATCTGGAAGAACAGAAGAAACTGACTTAGTAATCAATACTGCTGGGCGAAACCCTAATGTTGAAAACTTAGGCATCGACGATTTAAATATCGAACTAAATAAAAATAATACGATAAAAGTAAACGATCAATTTGAAACATCTGCACCTGGTATATATGCCATGGGAGACTTAATAAACACGCCACAATTGACGCCTGTTGCACTGGCTGAAGCAATGACTTTCTTGCGTCAACAGTATCAAGGCTCTAATGAAATTTTAACGTATTCGGATATACCAACTGCAGTATTTAGCCAACCTAGCCTAGCGACGGTAGGATTGACTGAAGAACAATCAATAGAGCAGGGGATTGAAATATCGGTTTATGAAAGTGAATTTAAAGCGCTAAGACTTACGCTAACGGACTCTACCGAGCGTACTTACATGAAGCTTATTGTTAATTCAGGAAATGATAAGGTAATTGGTGCCCACATGGTTGGGGAACACGCTGCTGAAATACTGCAAGGTATTGCAATTGCAATAAAAGCTGGCGCAACTAAGGCCATTTTTGACAGTACGATAGGGATCCACCCAAGTTCAGCTGAAGAGTTTGTAACAATGAGAACGGCTAGATCTTAATTTAGTTATAAAATCCATAAAAAGGCTTAGGGGTTTTAGCCCTTAGGCCTTTTTTGTGTCAGCTCTTCGGGAAAAAAGGTGGTGTATGGGACAAAAGCCCCAAAGGTGAGCTGATGAGTAAGGAACAATTCAATACCAAAAATAAGAGGGGTAATTTGTTATTAAATTAACCAGTATGAAAAAAAAGAAAAGCTTTATCTGATTTTAACAATCAATAGATCAAAAATTAAATTATAAAAAACTCATGAATCTATGGATTGAATAATACATTTAACTATTTTTGGTATCACATTTTTAAAAATATTCAGATCGCTTCTAATGTCTTCGATCGTTACAAAGGAAAAAGATCTCTAAGCTGATAATTGACAATGTAAACGATTTAACAGAATATCGTTAACAATATTAAATGCTAAATATAAGAGTGGATTTAACTGGGTTTTTTATTAGCCAAAATGTGTATAAATATCATATTTTAAAAAATCATTAGCTCGCAATAATTTTAAAGGTAAAATACAGTGAAAATAGATAAATCGGTTAATGTCTTCGGTGAAGAGCTTAAAATGTGTGGTGAAAATCCTATAACAGGATTTTACAGAGACGGAAAGTGTAATACCTGTGATGAAGATGCAGGTTCGCATACGGTTTGTATAGAAACATCTCAGGAATTCCTTGAATATTCCAGATTCAAAGGTAACGATTTATCTACTCCGATGCCAGAGTTTAATTTTAAAGGCTTAAAACCAGGAGACAGCTGGTGTGTGTGTGCAGGCCGATGGTTAGAAGCAATGGAAAGTGATATGGCCCCCAGAGTTCATTTACAAAGAACCCATATTAAGGCTCTGGAGATTGTTTCTTTAGATATATTAAAGAAATACGCAGTTGATCTAAATTAGTCCGGGCTGAATCTGCCTTATGAAAAAAACGACGGCTGAACATATGAACTTTGGCTAAGCTTAAACTTAGCAAGCCGTTTGGATTTTCATGTTTGTGAGCTGCGAACTAGTACAAACATATTATGATTGAATTTAATTAAACACACTTTTTTGTACGATTATTTTGCCTATTTTCCTTTAATTATTGATTTCCATAAAGGCTTTTAAACATCGAACATTTCCTTCAAATCTACTAAACCTAAAGCGGCATTGTCATTTAGGTCTTATTTTAATGGGTTGATTATAAGTGTTGCTACCTCTATAATTTCCGATAATTGTTATTATCGGAATAATTGGAATTATCAAATAGTAGCTGCCTTGGACTGACACCTTATAAACGGTTCGTTCTGTTAGTACTAAATAAAGCTTTTTGCTATAATTCTTCGCAAATATATCACCTCAAGGCTTTAGACGTTATGAATGAATTCACTATTGTCAGACCAGACGATTGGCATATACACCTTAGAGATGGTGATTTTTTACCATATACCGTACCCCCGACTGCTAATGTTATGGGTCGCGCAATCATAATGCCAAACCTTTCGCCTCCTGTTATGAACGCTGAGCAAGCATTGAATTACATGGACCGAATCAACGCTCAGGTTCCAACTGGATCTAATTTCAAACCTTTAATGGTGCTTTATTTAACTGATAACACCACGCCTGAAATCATTGCTGAAGCCGCTAAGACTGGGAAAATAGTTGCCGCTAAGCTTTACCCGGCTGGCGCCACCACAAATTCAGATTCGGGCCTAACAGATATGTCACGATTAAAGGGGATTGCCGAAGCGCTTGCCGCTAACGACATGCCTTTACTGGTTCATGGTGAAGTGACTGACAGCCATGTGGACATATTTGATCGGGAAAAAGAATTCCTAGACAGAGTTCTAGCTAAACTGGTTCTCGACGTGCCTAACCTAAAAATGGTTGTTGAACACATAACGACCAAAGAATCAGCTGATTTCGTAAAATCTCAAGGTGATAATGTTGGCGCAACAATTACCGTTCAGCATCTTGCGTACAATCGTAACCACATGTTGGCAGGTGGAATAAAACCACATTTTTATTGCCTGCCTATTTTAAAAAGAAACATTCACCAGCAAGCACTCCAAGATGTTGTTGCCAGTGGGCATAAGAGTTTTTTCTTAGGTACAGACTCAGCTCCCCATGCTAAAAATCAAAAAGAGAATGCCTGCGGTTGTGCTGGTTGCTTTTCTTCTTATGCGGCAATTGAATTGTATGCCGATATTTTTGATGACCTTGGTGCCCTAGACAAATTAGAAGGATTTTCTAGTTTACACGGTGCAGACTTCTATGGACTTGATCGAAATTCAGACACCATCACTTTAATCAAGCAACCATGGAAAGCACCATTAGAAATGGAATTTTCTGGAGACGTAATTGTACCCTTAAGAGCCGGTGAAACTATCAATTGGAAAATCAAAAGATAAAGATGCCCTCTTCTCTTCCAAGCGCTATTTTTGACAACCTTCAATTTTTGCCAGACCCTTTCAGGTCTGGTGCCGAAGTCATTGCGCCTATGCTATCAACTGAAAAACAACAAGATTATTTTTTCAGTTTACGCTATCTAATTAGTTACAAAGGCAGCAGCGCTACTTTCAATTCTTACCGTAGAGAAGTTGAAAGATTGCTGCAATGGATTTGGTTAAAAACAGATTTAAATTTGACTAAAATTAAGCGTGAGCATATAGAGCAATATCTAGAATTTTCGATCAATCCTCCTACCAGTTGGGTTGGTTTAAAGAATGTTGCTAGATTTAAAAGTAGCGATGGCTTAAGGATTCAAAACCCTGATTGGCGACCATTTGTAGTGCCTTATAACAAGGCGTTAAAACAAAAGTCTGCAGCTGAAGATTATTCACCTTCACAGAAAGCGATACAATCAGCTTTTGCTATTTTAAGTTCATTTTTTAATTTTTTAATCCAAGAAGAATTTTTAACTGCAAATCCAGTTGCACTTGTAAGGCAGAGAAGTCGCTTTATCCAAAAATCACAAAATGCAGCTCCGGTGCGAAGAATCAGCAATTACCAATGGGATGAGGTAATGCGAATAACCGAGCAGCTAGCAGAAACACAGCCAAGGCAGCATGAGCGCACTTTGTTTGTTTTAAACTGCTTGCTCGGCATGTATCTTCGAATTTCTGAACTGGTTGCAGACGAACGTTCGGTTCCTGTTATGGGTGATTTTAGAGCCGACCAAGATCGAAACTGGTGGTTTCAT
Organism: Crocinitomicaceae bacterium; assembly: GCA_047628755.1. Taxonomy (GTDB): domain Bacteria; phylum Pseudomonadota; class Gammaproteobacteria; order Pseudomonadales; family Oceanobacteraceae; genus Bermanella. The sequence goes on from JBLHVV010000012.1 coordinate 24,901, forward strand.
GTCGTCGGTAAGGGGAATAAAAGTAGAGTTATTACCGTATCAAACGGCATGTTAACAGCGCTTAAGCGGTATAGGTCTTATCTGGGTCTTACTGAACTTCCATTTCCTGGAGAAGCCACACCTTTAATAGTAAAAATCCAGGGTAAAGGCCCTGTTACAAGTACAAGACAAATTAGGAACCTAGTGCAGCAATGCTTTGATCTCGCCTACGAATCTCTTGCTCAACAAGGTCAGTCAAGTGAAGCATCAGAATTAAAAGCAGCCACTGTCCATTGGTTAAGGCACACTGGTATTTCAGAGGACGTGAAGATACGCCCACGAGAACATGTAAAGGAAGACGCTGGCCATTCTAGTATGGCAACCACAGATAAATACATTGATAGCGAGCTACGCGAAAGACATGCAAGTGCTATTAATAAAACCATTATTCGTCAAGCCGATGATAGCTAGCTTGCTAAGGCAAGATCTGCGCTTAGGCTTGCCATTCACTAACTTGCCAATGCTGGAAGTATAAACCCCCAACCTAAATAAATAGCCCCTTCTAGAGTAGCTCTGCCTTCTTCTATTGTTTTATTTTTTGGCAGTATCAAACGCACACATATTTCGGCTAAAGCAAGATACGCCACTAAAAATATAATTGAGCTAAACAGCCAAGCTAGCACAGCAAGCTCAAGTTGATATTCCAATGCTGAAGCAAAATGCGCACTACCACTTATGGCCATTGCAGCCCCAATGTGCTGAAACGCAGCCTTCAAAATAACTGCGGTTTGCTTTTTTTCTATGGCCTCAATTAAACCACCACCTGTCCAAAGAAGTCTTAATCTAGTTTCTAAAGCCAGCAAAAACTGAGAGATAACGAACCCAAGAAGCAGAGCTATCAAACCAAGATTTGCATCTTGTGATGCCCACTTCATGGAGGACTGAATAACTATTGCGGTCCCTATAAGATGAGCACCGGTAATCAAAGCAGCTGCTACATTCCCTTGACGAGTTGCAAAGGAAAGATTTAAAGCAGGTAGAACTATTTTATCTTGTAACCACGCACCCAGCCTAAGCAAAACAATCGCTAGCAATCCATAGCTTGTCACAAGCAACCATTCGTCTAGCAAGGTCAAACTAAATGAGCCAGACGCAACGCCAGTTAAAGCTAGCATCAATGCTATTACAGCAGCTGATGTTTCAATATTGCTGGCTTCTGAATGAACATTTACAGGCTTTACCAGAAAACGACTTAACCATCGCATAGCGCTTACTAAACCCAAAATTGCTATAAGATCGACAATTATGAATCCGGCATAAGACGGATCGGTAGATAACAATTCCATAAATCACTAACCTTTATAATTAATACTGCATATAATGCCGACATTAAGTAAAAAGGTCACGGATTCAAAAATGAAAATTGTCTCATTTAACGTAAATGGCGTCAGAGCTAGACTTCACCAATTAGAAGCCATTAAGGCGCGTTTAAATGCCGATATTGTTGGCTTACAAGAAGTAAAGGCTACTCCAGAGCAATTTCCTTTAGAAGATGTAAAGAGTATTGGCTGGCATACAGAAGTCCATAGCCAAAAAGCTCATTATGGCGTGGCCACCTTGTCTAGTGTAGAGCCCATTAGTTGTCAAAAAGGCTATCCTTCAGATAGTGACGATGATCAAAAAAGATTCATTCATACTTCATACGAATTTGCAGAAAATGAAGTGATCCATGTATTAAACGGATACTTCCCTCAGGGTGAAAGCCGCGCTCATGAAACCAAGTTTCCAGCCAAGAAAAAATACTATGAAGATTTAATACAATATCTTAAAGACAACTTTTTACCCACTGACAATGTTATTGTGATGGGTGATTTAAATGTGGCGCCTCTTGATATAGACATAGGTATTGGCGAGCCTAATAAAAAGCGTTGGTTAAAGACCGGCAAGTGCGCGTTTCTTCCTGAAGAGCGTGAATGGGTAAAAGAACTTCAAGATTGGGGTCTTATCGATAGCTACCGAATGCTTAACCCGCAAGTATCAGATCGCTTCAGCTGGTTTGACTATAGAAGCAAAGGGTTTGCTGACGAGCCAAAGAGGGGTTTAAGAATTGACATGATACTCATTACTCAGCCACTAACAGAAAGACTAATTAATGCAGGTATTGATTACGACACACGAGCAATGGAAAAACCCAGTGATCACGCTCCAATTTTCATTGAATTAGATGTGTAAGTATTAAAACCTCAAATGCAGGCCGATCAACCCTGCATTTGCTTAATATAGACCATCCAGGTTTTAGCTTGGTTTGCAGACGATTCAATGACTGAAGCTTTACCCATACTCACCAAGGCTTCGCGAACCGACCCTGCGTTAAATTGACTAACACCACGAATTAATAACACCGCCCCTTTCTGCTTTTCAGTTAACTCTTTAACATAGGCAGGCGATAACAGACTCCCTGTAATTGAAATTGCATCTACCCAAAGCTCGGCATCCATCTGGTAATTAGCCAATAAAACACCGTCCTTTACCTGGTTAAAATTAACAAAGAGTCCAGTTAATGCCTGTCGTGCATTAGCCATTTCTCTAGCCTGAACCCATGCTTGCATAATTAAACGCGATACTTTTTGTGTACTCTCTAAACGATTACCTTCAACCGCTGAAGTTAGCAAAGTAGCTACTTCGTAGGGGGCGCCTTCAGACGCCATCAATATTCCAAGATTAAACATTTGCGCTTGCTTTGTTAAATACCCCTGTCCAAAGCTCACGTTACTCACATTAGCTGCGATTCGATATTGCTCAATAGACTGGTGCAAGCCGATTTTTTGATTCCAGTAGTCCGCTTTTTCGGGGAAATTTAAAATCAGCTCATTTGTATATTTAAGAGCCTTGTTAATATCATTAAGTTTATAGCTCGCAGCAAACGCATTTACTAGCCAAGACTCGTTAGGTATTTTCGCTAACTGACAAGCACGCTCTATATATGGCAGGCCTTTATCAAACTCATCTATACTGAAGTAGGCCATTGCTAATAGGGCCATTACATTAGGCGATACCTCTTTTTTAGAAACACTAATACGATCTTCAAGAATAGTAATACTATTTTTAAATTGCCCTTGTGAAAAATACATAAAAGCAAGGCTCATACCTATTTGTCCTTTAGTGACATCATCTAGGTCAGGCAAAGTATAAGCCTTGTTAAGGTATTTTAATGCTACTAAAGGTTCACCTTTGGATTCATTTAATTGGGCTAATAATTGAAGGGTGAGCGCAGATCCCAATACATTGCCTTTTAAATCTGACTCTAACTCAATGAGAGAAAGCTCAATTTCCAAATAATCAGAATTAACTTTCACTTCTAATAATTGCTGTTGAAAATCATTCAAAGCGTTATAAATGCGTGGGCTAATCGCTGCCTGCAAATTTATGCTTAATGATAATAAAAAAATAAAAGGGATAAAGATCGCACAGCGTTTAAACATTATTTTTCCAAGGTAAATTGAAATGGAAGCGTTGCCACTTGTTCAACCGGCAAGCCATCTACTAACTTAGGTTTAAACTTATATCTCCAAGCGGCTCTGACGGCTTCACGCTCAAACACACCTCGAGGCTCTGCTTCAATTACTTCCACTGCGTCCACAGTTCCTTCTTTCGTAATATTAAACTTCACTAAAACCCAGCCCTCAATCTTCCTGTTAAGCGCTTGCGCAGGATACCGAGGCTTAGGCTGAACTAACGCAATAACATCACTATCACCAAAACCATAGCCAGATAAAATATTACCAGCCCCTAACCCTTTAAATGCTGAGAAATCAGGTGTTATGTCTGGCATATTTAACGCCATATTTTGTACCGAAGTTTGCTGAATTTTAGGAGCTTTTGGCATAGGAGGAGTCTTTGGTTTAGGTGGTTCCTTTAAGTTTCTCTGCTTTGTCTCACTGGTGCTATCTTTCAAGCTGCGAATAAAGTCAACCATGGCAACATTATCATCACGTTTCACCGTTTCAGCCGAAGGTGTTATCATCCACTGCATCAGCCAAAAAACCAGTAAACATAAAACAATGCCTAGCGGTGTTAAATATAACAACCTCATTAACGAGTTTCCGCAGCAATAGAAATATTTGTGATTCCTGCCATGCGAACCTGGTCCATTACTTTAACCAGAATACCTGTACGACTGTCTGTGTCTGCTTGTAGTACAACGCCACTTTCTGGACTTTCTGCTTTTAATTTTTCAATGTTCGCTCTTACAGAACGGATATCCACGGCGCGCTTATCAATCCAAATCTCTCCGTTAGGCTTAATCGCAACCATAATGTTTCCTTTTTTGTCTTCTGCCGCTGTTTGAGCCGAAGGACGACTTACCGTAATGCCACTTTCTTTTACAAACGATGTAGTAACAATAAAAAATATTAGCATGATAAATACAATATCAAGCATTGGAGTCATATCAATAATAGACTCTTCTTCATCCATAGACGTGTATTGCTTTCTCATAATAATTATCCCACTAACTTATCTTTAAAGGCTTCAAATTGTTTTTTTGAAAGACCATCAAATCGAGTTTTAAAGTAAAGGCCAATAAGTGAAACAACCATGCCCGCCATTGTGGGGATGGTGGCCATTGAAATACCTGAGGCCATAGCCCTTGCATTTCCTGTTCCCGTCACTGCCATGATATCAAACACACTAATCATACCTGTAACGGTGCCTAACAAGCCCATCAAAGGACAAATAATCACCAGTAAATGGATGGTAGAACGATATTTTTTAAACTCAGCCAAAATCTCAGAAACAAGTCGTTCTTTTCGCTTAGTTGAATACCACTTATGAGCAGCAAGTTGCTTATTTCTAGTTCTGATTTCAATCCAGTCGTTAACTTTTAACTTACAAAGCTTTACCGACTCTTTCTTAAAAAAGTAGTATCGATCAACAATTAACACTGCAAGCATTATTGAAATAGCAAATATCCCGTACAACACTGGACCTCCGCTATCTAAAAATAATGATATTTGCTGCAACATTAGTTCGGACCTTTCTGAGCTTGCTCAGCAATCATACCAGCTGATTGCTGAGTCAGTATTTGAATCAAAGCCTTGCTACGAGTGCTAATAATATTATGAACAAACAATAGAGGTATGGCCGCAACCAATCCTAATACAGTTGTTATTAATGCCTGAGAAATACCACCGGCCATAAGCTTAGGGTCTCCCGTACCGAATAGCGTAATGGATTGAAAGGTAGCAATCATACCTGTCACAGTACCCAGTAAACCTAGTAAAGGCGCAACCGCTGCAAGTAATTTAATAAGAGACTGACCTTTCTCTATTTCAGGTAGTTCTTTTAGAACGGCTTCGTCAAGCTTCATTTCAAGAGTTTCTAAATCATCCAGCTCACGCTCTGCATTATAAACAGCAAGAACTCGGCCTAACGGGTTATCATCTTTTGGTGAATCCAAGTTTTTCAATTGATTATTAACCTGCTTGGCTACCATTAATTTTATTACAAGCAAATACAAGCCGAAGCCAATACCTAAGCTAGCCAATACTATAATCACATAACCAATAAAACCACCTTGATGAATTCGATCAATATAGCTAGGACTTTGACTGCTTAAACTTAATAATGTACCTCTTGTAGGATCGATATATATCTCAGAAAATACATCTGAACTTCCATTGAAAAAGTCTATTGCGGAGGATGCACTTGATGGTTGTTTTCCTAACTCTAAAAATAAACCTGTTTCAGTGTCGTAATTTAGATAACCATTTTGGTTAAACGCAACAAATGGTCCAATATGAGCAATTTCACCTTCATTTTTAACGCCATCGATATCCACATAGACGGAATTAATACGTTTGATCTCACCCTGCTTGGTCATTTGGTTTTGGATTTCAAACCAAAGCCCCTCTAGCTCAGCAATACTAGGAAGTGCTTTACTCTCAGATAGTTTATTCAAAACTTCAGAACTGTCTCCAAGCTCTACTTTAAGAAGTGAACCCTCTCTAATAGAAGAAACGTCTTGTGCAACCTGCCTAACTACGCCAAACATTTCCCCTAAATTACCCAAACTTTTTTTAAGCTCTTCATCTAATTCAGCTAGGTCCTCTTCGTTTCCTTCAAAACTATTGGTTAAAGATTTGGTTTTTAACTTAACCTCACTAAGCTCAGACACTGCAAACGACAGTTGGTTTTTAACGGCTGAATAATCTTGCTTAAATAAAATTTCTCTTTGCTTTTGAGTAAGTGCATTTTTTTCACCTTGTGCCTTAATATTTCCCAGTAGGTCCGACAGGTACTGAATATTGTCTGGCTGAGCATCGACAGCTTTATCTTCAGAATACGAAAAAACCGCAGTGGAAAGCAGAAGAGAAGCAATTATTAATTTAATCATTTTACTTCTCCAAGCGATGGCATTTGTAGCTCAAGTAAAGAAGGTGCTGATTGTTTACGAGCAATTTGAATACCCTTGTCTAAAGCCGCCTTAAAGGAACCGTCAAGCTGAACCCAACTTTTACTATTTTGATCCCAAGCAAATGAATCACTTGAGTTAAGCCCCACATAATACAGCGCAACGCGACCAAGCCTCAGGTAATCTACAATTATACCGTCAAAGCTCTTAGCTCTATAAGCTTCTATAGTACGTCCATACTCAAGCTCTATCTGATAGGCTTCTAATACACGCCGAAACTTTTCTGAGATGGTCACTTCAGAACTGAGTAATAACCCTCTTAATGTGGCTATACGCTCTTGACGCTCGTCTAATAAAAAAGGTAAATCAAGTTCTATAAACTGATCAAGCATAGTCAGCATACGCTCCATCAATGGCATAATGCCGCGCTGAGTAACCTCAATATCCTTAAGCTGCTTTTCAAAAGACAACTTTTGGACTTGTTGGTCAGAGATAATAGCCATTAGCTGTCGATTATAGATGCCGAGCTGATCAATCTCAGACTTGGTGATCCGCAATTCTTGAATAGCTTCAGATTTTTTATCGTAAATCACATCAATTTTGTTCTGTGATTTTTTAGCAGAACTCAAATTAGAAGATTCCTGCTTTAAAGTTTCTTCTAGAACATCAGACTGCGCCGCAGAACCTAGAAGAAAACCGGCCGACAAAATCATACTCACAACGATTGGATGTGTCAGTTTATTCATTACCATTTTTATAACTCTTTAACCTCAAAGCCTAAATCTAAGGCTTCTTGTTTATTTTCGTTTTGGATTAACACACCATAACTGGCTTTAGATTCATCAAAGTATAAATTTGCAACACGATTCAAATCATCAACTGTGACGGCCAAAATTCGCTGTCTAAATTCATTTCTCCAAACAGCAGTTCTGCCTTGAAGTTCGTTATGGAAAGCTTGTTTCGCCTCTCCTGCTGGAGAACTTGGCTTGTCTATGCTTGAAACCACACCTAAAATTGCGTGTTCAATTGCTTCTTCTATCTCGCCTGCTTCATGCGCAGTATTAATAAACCAATCAATAGAACTAGTAAAATCGTCTAGCGTTCCAGAAAGCCTTGGGTCTCTATAGCTATAGAATTTAAAAGCGCTACTAGCGCTGTCCTGACTCGCACCGCCACCGTATGCTCCACCCTGTTCACGAATTGCTGTATGCAAGAAACCATTTTTCAAAACACCTGCCAAAATACTCAACGCTGGTGCATCTAAATGGTTAGGGCCAACACTTGGATACACTTTAGCGCAAAAGTTCGACTGCCCAGAGATTACCCAAGCTTGCTTAACCTTAGCTGAATGACTAACGAGAGTTAATTCGTCTTCAGGGACAACCATCGACTCGGCCCAATCGTTGTAAAGGGTTTGTTTGAGATCCGCTATGTTATTGCTGTCAGAAATAATGAAACTGTCGGATTCTAACCGATTAATTTTTTCGTATAATGTTTGAATTTTACGGCATAAATCATTCACGTAAGATCCGTCTTTACAGCCTGCAGCCATCTCTCTAAGGCGAAGTAGACCTGGTAATCCTGACACGTTATTAGATAAATTTGATACACCCGATAATCCAGACGACGCTACACTTAAAGCCAAGCTATGGCCTTGCCCAGAGATAGATTGCTCTTTCCTACTTAAGCTTTGCGCGACCAAGTCTTTAATTCGATCAGGGTTATTAAAATTAGCTTTTAATAATGTGTCTTCAATTAAAGAAATGAATGTTTTATGTTTACGACTTAAAGCTTTCCCAGAAAGTGTCCAGTAAGATATTAACTTATCAGGGTCTGATATATCAGAACGAATGGTCGAGAATGCAGATACACCACCAACTTCTAATGACTGCCTATGCTGAGTCTCCATATATGTACTGTCACCTAAGCCTACCTCTGTTAAGTAACTTGTTAACATAGGGAGTAATATCAGCTCTTCTTCATTTAACTGAGGAAGTTTTTTAACAATCTGAAAATAACTGACACCATTTGTGCCCTGCTCAAAACAACTTACTTTCTGACCAGACTTTAATGAGAATATTTCGGGCACTGGAACAGCCAAAGAATCAGATACATCTGTCAAGTCTACTTTGGGTAAAATTGACTCATCATCTTTGGTTAATTGGCGTTGCTTTAAATTGACTCCCTGCTCCACTATTTTTTTCACTTCGCTATCAGATAGCGAGTCACGAATCGCTTGCAATTTATCTAGCTCAGCCTTATTTTTAATTGATTCAAGATCAGAGTCAGGTTTTAAAGTAAGAGTTACACGGTGATTATTGTTAATTAGATATTTTTCAATGAGCTCTTTTACAAACGTTTTGCTTTCAGCTTTTTTACGTAACTTATCAAGCTCAGGGTCTAAATCTAATAGTCCAACTGGATCGCTAAAGTGTGTGCATGCTGAAATAGCAGACAATATTATTTGCAGACCAAATGGGTAGCCGTCACCACCTACTTCACGCTGAGAAAGTTCTAATTGATGAAGAACAGATTCTACTTGCTCTTCACTAACACCGTCTTCACATACCTTGTTTAAGGTATCAATTATTAAGGCTTCAACTTCATCGCGCTTATGGGGTTCGCTGCCTTCTACACCGCAAACAAAACACATTTCTTTATTAGAGTCTTCCAATCCACAAAGTGGGCTTGGCGCAGCGCCTAGGTCAGTGGTTTCTAACGCAAGTCGCAATGGAGAGCTGCTATTTTCTAACAGTAGGCTAGAAAGAAAATGCGCTTCTAACTGTTCTTCTAAATTCGTGCTGTGCCCCAATAGCCAGCCAACAACATGATGAGTTTGGTTTTCAGTTTGATTGAAACCATAGCTCTCCTCTACTTTTATAGGGGCGTAATAACGTTTTTCGTCTTGCACATGAATGGTTTCACTACCAGCACCAAAAGGCGCTAGATATTCTGCGAATTTCCCATGATGTGATTCGGCAGGAATATCACCGTAAGTCATTATAATTGCGTTACTTGGGTGATAATGCTTTTTATAAAATGACTTAAGACCCTCGTAAGTAAGATCTAGAATTGCTTCAGGGTCACCACCACTATTAAAATGATAAGTGTTAGTTGGGTATATATGCTTTGTTAATGTTTGCCATAACTGACTTGGCACACTGCTCATTGCGCCTTTCATTTCATTATAAACGACGCCTTTAAACATTAGGTTAGTGCTAGAGTCTGCTGGATCTTCAAACTCAAGCCTATGCCCTTCTTGCAAAAAATCCTGTTCATTTAAAGAAGCATTGAATACGGCATCCAAATAGACAGACAATAAATTGTTAAAATCTTTTTTATTCTTTGATGCAAATGGATAAGCCGTCCAATCACTAGACGTAAAAGCATTCATAAATGTATTCAGCGAACGCCGAATCATCATAAAGAATGGGTCTCGTACAGGATAATTTTTACTACCGCATAACGCGGTATGCTCAAGAATATGTGCAACGCCGGTAGAATCCATAGGCATAGTTCTAAATGCCACTAAAAAAACGTTCTCGTCATTCTTGCTAGCTAAGTGATAATGCTTAGCGCCCGTCTTTATGTGGTCAAATTCTTCAATCTCCACATTAAGGGAGTCTATTTTCTGCTTACGAACAAACTTAAAATCTGAATGAGCCATTTGTGCCCTTAAAACTAGTGATTAGAATAAATATATACGTAACAATACCTTAAATGGAGCTTAATGAGACCCATTTGCATAATAAATTAGCTTACAGCACTAAATCTTCTGGCAAACAAGCCAAACCTGTATGAATTTAGATCAATTTCAGAATTAACCTTTTAAGATTTACCACACTGAAGAAAAACTGCTTTAAATTTACCAATTAGATAGCTATAAAAAAACCCCTTTCATTTTCATGAAAGAGGTTTGATTTATTAAGAATTATGACTTATGACTAGACGATAAACTGGCTTGTGATTTTGCGTAAATTGTTCGATATACCCAGCAAAGATTCGCTGGCAGCTTCAACTTCTTGTACATTTTTCACTGCGGCCTCAGCGTTGGCACGAATACCGTCAACGTTGGTCTTGATATCGTTACTGACCTTCTCTTGCTCCCCTGTTGCAGCTGCTATTTCAGTATTCATTTGCGTAATAGAACCTACTTTTTCAGTGATCGTAGCCAACGACTCATCTGTTTTAGCAGCTTGTGCAACGCTCGCTTTAGCCTGAACTTGGCTGTGCGACATAACCTCTGCTGCACTTTGAGCGGCTGCTTGAAGCTCTTCTATGACTCGCTGAATTTCTTGAGTTGAATCTTGGGTACGGGATGCCAATGTTCTAACTTCGTCGGCAACTACAGCAAAGCCGCGGCCCTGTTCACCTGCTCGAGCCGCTTCAATTGCCGCGTTTAATGCTAGTAAGTTTGTCTGTTCTGCTATGCCTTTTATAACATCCAGAATAGTGCCTACATTTTCTGTATCGGATTCTAACTTACCAATTACTTTCGCTGCTCTTTCAACTTCACTGGCTAAATCATTAATGGATTCTACGGACTGAGTTACAACACTTCGGCCTGCTTTAGCCTCTAAGTCGGCTTCTTTAGCGGCTAATGCTGCGCTTGATGCATTCTGAGCAACATTTTGTACACTTCTAAACATCTCATCTACCGAGCGAGTCACATCATCAGTTGCTCGACTTTGCTGCTCAGTTATCTGACTTGTGCGTGTTGTCATGGTGCCTAGATCATCAGAAACATTTGCTAAAGGAGAGATAGACTTAACAACGTCATTTATGCTTTCGTGTAATTTGTCCATGAACAGATTAAACCAATGAATTAAATCACCAATCTCATCAGTACTATTTTGAGCAATTCGCTTGGTTAAATCTCCATTACCTTGGGCAATGTCTTTAAGGGAAATCAGCATGGTATTAATATTACCGGTAATCATTACCACTATACTGGCGCTTATGAGCACTATTACAACAATAGCCACTATGCTAAGTGTAAGCGTTGTGACTAAAGCTTGGCTTGTTGCTTCGTTTGAGTCAGAAACGGTTGTATTAAAAGCCTGGAGCGCACTCTCATTAAAGTCTGCTAATAACTGCTTTGTTATTGACAGGGTTTCATTCATAGATTCAACTAAAGAAGGAATTTCACTGCCTTCTAGGTTGCCGTTCACCATACCATCGGATAATTTTAGCGCTACTACAAAATACTTAGAGGTCGACTCTTTCGTTAACTCTAAATCCTCAAATTTTTCTGGCCAAAGTTTTTCCTGCTCGCCTATTTTCTCAAGTAACTCTCTATATGTGCGTTTCGCACTGCCAACCATATCACTTTCACCGGTACTAACGGCGGTGTTAAAAAGCTCTTCAATTCTATTTATACGAACTATGTTTTCACGACTTGACTGTACTACAGGAAAGTAGACATCCTGAATGTCTGCTAGGCGATCAGTGTTCTCGCTATTAATCTGAGTATTAACAGCAAGGGTTGCAATAAAGCTAATAACTGCAATTGCAGGAATCACCAATATTTTTACTTTTATTGAAAGTCGGCCTAAAAAATTCATGGACACCTCGATTTATCTCTTATTGCACTTATATTCATAAGCATAGTCAAAGATTTACTAAGGTCTAATTCATTCTATAAATCATTGTTAACTGGCGGGATTAAACCAATTCAACTTACTATGAAGATTGACCACGCGCCCTACTATAATGAGTGTTGGAGCAGACACAGGATTAGATTTTAGCGTTTCCACCATTGTTAATAACGTAGCAATAACGATCTTCTGGTCCCTTGTGGTACCTTTCTGAATAAGGGCTATTGGCATATCGGCAGGCATACCATGCTGCATTAATTTCTCACAGATAATTGGCAAACCCATTAAACCCATATAAAAGACAATAGTCTGGGATTCAGCGGTTAACTCCCCCCACGGTAGATCAATTGTATTGTTCTTTAGGTGACCCGTTATGAAGCGCACAGACTGTGCATAGTCCCGATGGGTCAATGGTATTCCTGAGTAACTTGAACAGCCAGCAGCAGCTGTGACTCCTGGAACCACCTGAAATGCGACACCCGCTTCAGCCAATTCTTCTATTTCCTCACCACCTCGTCCGAAGATAAACGGGTCACCGCCTTTCAAACGCAGCACTCTTCTCCCTAACTTAGCGTGTTTTACCAATAACTCATTAATACCTTCTTGTGGAACAGCGTGATCTGATCGTGACTTACCCACATAAATCATATCTGCATCCCGACGGCACAAATCTAAAACACCTTGGCTAACCAAGCGGTCATGCAGGACAATATCCGCTTGCTGCATGAGTCTAAGCGCCTTAAAGGTTAGTAAGTCGGGATCACCTGGGCCAGCACCCACCAAATAGACCTCACCCAACTCTCTCTTATGGGCCTTACCTGCCTCAAGCTCTGAAATCAAAAGCGCTTCCGCTTCCGTCTCTTTACCAGCAAATACTAAATCAGCCACCATCCCACCTAAGATTTTTTCCCAAAATCCTCGGCGGAGATTAATATGATCAAATCTGGCTTTAACTTTATCGCGATATTTTTCAGCAAGTAAAGCAAGGCGACCATAAGAAGCAGGTATAACAGTTTCTAATTTAGCTCTTAGCAGCCTAGCCAGTACAGGTGAGCTACCACCAGAACTTACAGCAGCAATAATAGGTGATCGATCGACAATCGCAGGAAAAATAAAGCTGCATAAATTTGGATTATCTACAACGTTTACGGGAATATTAAGGGACTTTGCATCAAAAGAAACCTTTTCATTAACGGCTTGATTATCTGTGGCCGCTACTACAAGAGCATAATAGCTAGACACATGACCACTGTAATCTTCCTCAATTAGAGCGTTAGAATCATTGCCCAAAAGTTCACATAAATCAGAATTAATAAGTCTAGATACAATCACTGGTATTGCACCCGCTCTTTTAAGTAGCTTTGCTTTTCGGAGAGCTACAGAGCCACCACCCACAATTAATACAGGCTTAGACTTTAGGTCGAAAAAAAGTGGCAAGAATTCCATTACCCTAAAAATTCCAGATTGTTCATATAAGGCTTCAACACCTCGGGTACTTTAATGCGGCCATCTTCTTGTTGATAATTTTCCATTACCGCCACAAGAGTTCTACCTACAGCCAAACCTGAGCCGTTAACAGTATGGAGTAATTCTGGCTTACCTGTTTCTGGATTCCTCCAGCGAGCCTGCATACGTCTGGCTTGGTAATCACCAAAACTACTGCAAGAAGAGATCTCTCGGTATTTTTCCTGCCCTGGTAACCATACTTCTAAATCATAAGTAACAGCAGCAGAAAAGCCTAAGTCGCCGCCACATAAACGCACCATTCGGTAAGGAAGGTTCAGTTTTTGTAATATCTTTTCAGCATGACCCGTTAATTCTTGAAGTGCATTTTCGCTGTCGGCAGGTTTAACCATTTGTACCATTTCGACTTTTTCGAATTGATGCTGGCGAATCATACCGCGAGTATCGCGACCATAACTTCCAGCTTCACTTCTAAAACATGGTGTATGACAGGCAAACTTCATAGGTAACTTGGTGGCGTCTACTATTTCATCTCTCACCAGGTTTGTTACTGGGACTTCTGCAGTAGGAATTAAATAGTAAGTTGTATCGTTAAATGGAATTTTAAATAAGTCTTCTTCAAACTTAGGAAGTTGCCCTGTACCTCTTAAAGAATCGGCATTCACCAAATAAGGAACATAAACTTCAGTATAACCATGTTCGTCGGTATGGGTGTTTAACATCATCTGGGTAAGCGCTCGATGCATTCTAGCAAGCTGACCCTGCATTACAGAGAAACGCGCACCGGTAATTTTAGCAGCAAGCTCAAAGCTCAATTCACCAATAATTTGACCAAGGTCCACATGATCTTTTGCTTCGAACGGAAGCTTGACCGGGTCGCCCCAAACACGAACCTCAACATTATCCTCTTCATTCCTTCCTTCTGGAACATTGTCATTGGGAATATTGGGCACCGACATTAATAATGAAGATATTTGATCTTGAATGTTTTTAGCTTCGTCTACAGCAGTCTTTAATTGGTCGTCGATATTGGCGACTTCTTCAGCAACTTTAGATTTTGCCTCGTCAACAGTTAAACCCTGACCCACTAACTGGCCAATTTTTTTAGACGACTTCTTCTTATCAGCTTGCAAGCTTTGCGATAACACATCAGCTAATTTTCGCTTTGCATCTAATGTTATAAAGGCAGCCGCATCAAAAATGAAGTTCTTTTTCTTAAGCGCTTTTGCTATTTCTTCAGGATTCTCACGAACCTTACGGATATCCAGCATATCAATTCCCAACTAAAATAATTTTGGTTAAATACCAGCCTATTACACAAGCTAATACCGAACTTATAACACTAATAATAAAATACATAATAGCCGTACCAACCTGGCCATTATGCAACAAATTCAAACCATCTAACGAAAACGTAGAAAACGTAGTTAAGGCGCCTAGAAAACCCACCATTATAAATTCACGCCAATAACCAGGCATTTTTAAATGCTCAATAATAACAACGGCACAGATACCCATTATAAATGAACCGAGAATATTCACTGTAAGCGTTCCATAAGGAAAGCTTGTACCTAAGGTAGAGCCAACTTGCCCACTAATTAAATAGCGAGCGATAGCACCTAATGCACCACCCAGTCCAATTGCCAAAAATTCCATTATTTTGAATACCTTTTATTTATACTGGCTAAATCAAGATTCTTAAGGTGATCTAGCTTACTTGAGATCTTTGACTCTAAACCTCGATCTGTAGGTTTATAAAATTCGGTACCTACAGCCTCTTCAGGTAAATAACACTCTCCAGCCGCATAGGCTTCTGGTTCATCATGGGCATAGCGATATTCCTGCCCATAGTCTTCAGCTTTCATTAATTCTGTAGGCGCATTTCTTAAATGCAAAGGTACTTCAAAACTGGGAGTGGATTTTACATAAGCCATGGCTTGATTAAAAGCATTGTATACAGCATTGCTTTTAGGTGCGCATGCAAGATAACTTATGGCATGTGCGATTATTAGCTCCCCTTCTGGGCTACCTAAGCGCTCATAACTTTGCCAAGCATTCATTGAGATCTCCAACGCTCTTGGATCTGCATTACCAATATCTTCTGACGCCATTCTAACTACGCGGCGGGCAATATATAGGGGATCACAACCACCATCAAGCATTCTGGCAAACCAGTACAGTGCCCCGTCTACGCTAGAGCCTCTTACCGACTTGTGCAGCGCTGATATCTGCTCATAAAAGAGATCTCCGCCTTTATCAAAACGTCTTACTGATTCTTGTGCTATTTCTTTTACTAGCTTTTCATCAATTACGGTTAGGCCGTCGGCACTGGCTAGATCCACTGCCATTTCTAATAGATTGAGCGAGCGTCGTGCATCACCATCACTAAAGTTAGATATTAGAATCTTAGCGTCATCATTAAGAGTCAAATTATGACTCTTAATCTCTTTATCTTTGTCCATAGCAAAGGTCAACAGACTCTGAATATCTTCGGGTAAAATCCCTCTTAGTTTATAAACTCTGGCTCTAGAAAGTAAGGCTGAATTCAGCTCAAAACTTGGATTTTCTGTGGTGGCGCCAATAAAAATTACAGTGCCATTCTCTACAAATGGCAAAAATGCATCTTGCTGAGATTTATTAAATCTATGAACTTCATCTACAAATAACAAAGATACCTTTCCATGTTGTTGATAGAATTTCGCCTTGTCGACGCATGCTCTAATTTCTTTCACACCATCCATAACCGCTGATAATGCTAAAAACTCTGCCTTAGCATAACTGGCAAGCAATCTCGCTAAAGTAGTTTTACCAACACCCGGAGGGCCCCAAAAGATCATCGAATGGAGCTGGCCTGCCTCAATCACTTTCCTAAGTGGCTTGTTACGATCAAGGAGGTGTGACTGCCCAAAGTAGCCATCAAGGGAGCTTGGCCTCATGCGTGAAGCTAGTGGCTCGTATATGGATTTATTTTCAAATAGTCCAGACTGCATACTACTGGCTTTCAATCACATCTATACCTTCTGGTATAACAAACTCATAAAAATTTTCGGCAATACCGATGATGGTTTTCTGGTTTGATAAATTGATAACGGTCTTCTGTCCAATCTCATCTTTAATAACCATACGGAACATTTGTTTGGCCGAATTGAATTCAAGCCTTAGGCGGTCAAACAACGCATCGTTGCGTTTTGGTATTAAAACAAAATGCTGCTCATCTTGAATAGTTTCACCATAAACTTCATATTCTTCAGATACCATTTCAGCATCGCCTGAGAGTAAGAGAACGGGGGTTGACGAAAGCCTACCGTCTAGCTTTTGCACGGTGACCTGCTCTAGATCAGGATCATACTGCCACAATGTTTCACCGTTACTCACTAGGACCTGTTCATACGGTGCTTCGCTTATCCATTTAAATTTGTTAGGCCTGGTTAAAAACATCTTACCTTTTTGAGTTTGAAGTAAATCATTATTGCCATCGTGTGTGTGCTGAACATAATTAGCCTCTAAATTATTAATACTCGACAAATAAACGGCCAAGCGCTGAGCATCAGGCAAATTATTAATAGGTAGGCCGGCGATAGAAGCAGTGCTAAACAAAATTGAGCAGAGCATTAAAACTAATTTAGAAAAATGATTCACATTAATCCCTTTCAAATAAAAATTAATAAATAACTTATACACAAGCAATAAGTTAATGCAGACTCACTACCTCGAAACTGGAGGTGGAGCCAATACTTCACGACTGCCATTATGAGCCGGTGTAGAAACCACTCCAGCCGCCTCCATTGTTTCAACTAAACGTGCAGCGCGATTGTAACCGATTCTTAACTTACGCTGCACACTAGAAATTGATACCTTTCGAGTTTCAGTCACAAACGCGATAGCTTCATCAAATAATGCATCCTGCTCTCCGTCATCGGACTCGGTAGGCATTCCTGGAATAACACCTCCGGCGTCGGTATCGGTAATTGAATCAATGAACACAGGAGATCCTTTAGACTTCCAATCAGCTACAACAGCGTGTACTTCGTCATCATCTATGAAGGCGCCATGGACCCTAATAGGCATAGATGTGCCGGGCGGTAAATACAACATGTCACCATGTCCTAATAATTGCTCTGCACCACCTTGATCTAAAATAGTTCTTGAATCTATTCTAGAACTAACCTGAAACGCCATTCTAGTAGGTACGTTTGCTTTGATTAAACCGGTAATAATATCAACTGAAGGCCGCTGCGTAGCCAGAATTAAATGTATGCCAGCCGCACGGGCTTTTTGTGCAATACGAGCAATAAGCTCTTCAACTTTTTTGCCTACCACCATAATCATGTCGGCAAATTCATCTATGACTACAACAATATAAGGCAGTTTACCAAGGTCAGGTTGAATTTGATCAAGGCTATCCTCGGATTTCCAAATTGGATCTTTAATAGGAGTACCAGCTTCTGCTGCGTCTAAAACTTTTTTGTTGTATCCAGCAATATTCCGAACGCCCAAAGCCGCCAATAATTTATATCTGCGTTCCATTTCACCGACACACCAGCGAAGACCATTAGCCGCTTCTTTCATGTCAGTTATTACTGGTGTTAACAAATGCGGTATTCCGTCATAAACAGAAAGCTCCAGCATTTTTGGATCAACCATAATTAAACGCACATCATCAGGTGTAGACTTGTAAAGCATGCTAATTAACATACTGTTAACACCGACAGATTTGCCTGAACCAGTGGTACCAGCAACCAGTAAATGAGGCATTTTTGCCACATCAGCCATTACCGGGTCACCTGCAATGTCATGGCCAAGAGCCAATGAAAGTGGTGAAGACATTGATTGAAATTCTTGTGACGCAAGCACATCACCTAAGTGAACCATAGCTCTATTTTCGTTTGGCACTTCGAGCCCCATTACTGACTTACCTGGAATTACTTCAACAACACGAACGCTGGTCATGGCCAGAGAACGGGCTAGATCTCGTGCTAGGTTGGTGATTTTAGAAGCTTTCACACCGGGTGCAGGCTGAAATTCAAACCTTGTAATAACTGGGCCAGGACTCACTGCCACCACTTCTATTTTGACACCGAAGTCAGCCAACTTACGCTCTAAAAGCCTAGACATATCTTCTAAGTTGGCAGCACTGTAACCCGTTTCCTGAACACCTTCAGAACGCCTTAATAAAGATAGCGAAGGTAACTCTCCAGCTTCAAATAATGCCCCTTGTTCAGAAACAGTACCTTTTGATTTTTTCTCGAAAGGCTGGATCTTGAGTTTTTTAAGAGGTGCGTCCTCTATAATGGCTTCAGATACAGACTTAATCCTTTGCTTCAACTTACTGATTGGTTTTTCTTTTGTTAGCGACACCTTCTGACCAAGAACCACCAATGGCGTTTTTTTAGGTGCTAGTGATTCAGAGGCTAAAGCATTAATTGAAGGCTCAGGTTTTAGTATATTTATTTGCGGGTTAGTAATATCTTTAGAGTTAAACTGCAATGATTGGGCTTTTGTCTTAGCTGTGTTAAATAAGTTAAGTATAAGACCGCCTAAGCTATCTAATGATCCAAGCCAAGAAATATCACCACTCATACTCAATCCAAGCATCATTGACAACAATGCGATCAATGAAGCGCCAAACACCCCAAAAGTAGTGGCGAGTGGAACGGCTAAACCTTCGCCGATTGCACCACCTGGTCCAACGGGTAAAACCTGGCCAACATCAAACAAATGAGTAAAAACAGAGCCTGAAAGAACTATAAATAGCAAACCACCAAAACGCCAACTCAACCCCTTCCAATCATTGCGTATCTTCAGTGATTTAAAGCGTTGGGCTAAACGAATAATTGGAATCACGGCGATCAAATAGGCCATATGACCCACCATTGAAAAGAGAGCATCGGCTAAAAAAGCACCAAAACGACCACCTAGGTTTAAAACTAAGACATTTGATTGGCTTTGACGCCAACCTGGATCCACAGAATTATAGGTAAGTAAAGACAGCAACAAAAAGGCTGCGAACGCCATAAAAACCATCAGGCCAGTAAAGCGACTCACTTCTTGGAGTTGTAAATGCCAGTCAACATTAACTTTTTCTTTATTTTGAAGCACTTAGACGTTAGCCTAGTTTGGTAACAGAACACTGATTGTATCCTGTCAGCCAAAATTATCTAGCAAACATATACTATGACAAGCCCTATTTATTGGTTAGATGACGATCCGGACCTATTTCCTCACCCAGATAGCGCATTAATTGAGCCAAATGGCTTATTGGCAGCTGGAGGTGACTTAAGCACCCGACGACTACTAAATGCATACAGCCTTGGAATTTTCCCATGGTATAACGAAGATGATCCTATACTATGGTGGTCACCCACCCCTAGATGCGTGATCAATCCTCGAGATTTCAAACCCTCTAAAAGCTTAAATAAACTTATTAAAAGAGATATTTTTACCGTTACGTTTAATAATGAATTTGAAAACGTGATCACTTATTGTGCAGATTTACGCAGCGAAGGCACCTGGATCAATGAAGATATGATCGAAGCTTATTGTCGCTTAAACGTCGAAGGCTTTGCGCATTCAATTGAATGCAGATTAGATGGCGAACTAGTGGGTGGTTTGTATGGCATTTCACTGGGTGGAATATTCTTTGGCGAATCTATGTTTTCTACTGTTAGTAATTCTAGTAAGGTGGCATTTGCATTCTTATGCGAAAAATTGTCAGACTGGGGGTTTCAATTAATCGACTGCCAGGTCCATAGCCCGCACTTAGAGAGCTTAGGGGCAGAAGAAATAAACAGGGAAGAATTTACACAACGCCTAAACGCTGGCCTGCAAATATCAACTAAACCTCAATGGTACTGATATCTAAGCCAGCACCTTCATCGTATTGAACAAAGCATACCAAAGCTATATTTTTTAATGGTGAGAATATACACTTGGCTTAGGCTAAACCCCATATATTCCCTTTGAATGGGGATTTCTATCCACTTAACGCCAATCATGAATAATTATTCAACTGGAGTTGTGTAAATGAGTCACGCAGACCATAGCCAGCAAGGTGAGATTCAATTACTAACGCTTGCAGAGCCTCATGAATGCAGTTACTTGCCCAATAAAAAAGCCAACTCAGTTTTTTTACCTAAGGGGTTTGAGCCTAGCTGGGCACAATACTCAGAACTTTCTAGAATCGGGTTTCGCCGATCTGGCGATCACTACTATCGCCCAAACTGCCCTTGGTGCAACGCCTGTCAATCTAGCCGTATTATTTGCAGTGAAATAAATCTTAATTCTAAAAGCTTCAAACGTATTATTAATAAAGCAAAAAATTTGGTCATAGCAATTGAGAAGCCAATTTTCTCCACAAGTCATTACGATGTTTATGAAAAATATATAAACAGTCGGCATAACGATGGGGATATGTATCCTGCCAGTATCGATCAATATAAAAACTTCTTACTTGTACAAACTGAGTTTAGCCGTTTATTTACTATAAAAGATGAAGACGGGAGACTTATCTCTTGCACTGCCATTGATATCGTAGATGACGGCATTAGTGCAATATACACCTACTTCGATCCAGAATTTAACCACTTGAGCCCAGGGACGCTTGCGGTACTAATGCTCTGCAAGCATGCAATTTCAAGGTCTTTAAACTACGTTTATCTTGGTTATTGGGTTAAAGAAAGCCCAAAAATGTCCTATAAAAAGCGATTTAAGCCCTTAGAGATTTACGATGGCGAGTCTTGGGTAAGTATGACGATCCAAGACTAGACACCTCGTTATCAGTCTTATTTTGGCTTAATACAGGTAGAATCCGCCTAATATAGGAATCAAAGCAAATTAATATGCAAAATAAACACTCAAAGGGTGAACAAGACTAGCCATTAATAGGAAAATCAGGCAATATGCGAACCGTTTTTAATGTTCCCCAGGTGAATGAATGTCTAGAGAAGACCACATTGAAATGGATGGAGAGGTTATAGATACCCTTCCAAACACAATGTTCCGCGTAAAGTTAGAAAATGGCCATGTTGTTACTGCTCATATTTCTGGAAAGATGCGCAAAAACTATATTCGTATTTTGACAGGCGACAAAGTAAAGGTGGAATTAACACCTTACGATCTTAGTAAAGGTCGTATTACTTACCGCGGTCGTTAAACAAAAGCCCTTAGGGGCTTTTTTTGTGCCTATAACTTATCTGGCATCTCAGAACCCAAAAAGGCTCTAAGGTTTAACCTTAGAGCCTTCTTTTTTATTAAAAAGCCATAAATACGGCTGATATGCTTTAAGCGTTCGCTTTTTCTTTTAGCGGTTCGTCTTCAACAACGACTAACGACAACTCATCACCATCTAAATCGATCTTAACGGTACCGCCTTTATCGGCAAGCTGCCCGAATAAGATCATTTCAGCAAGAGGCTTCTTAACCTTCTCCTGAATCAATCTAGCCATTGGTCTTGCACCCATATGTGGGTCATAACCTTGCTCCGCCA
>JBLHVV010000013.1:0-45659 GCA_047628755.1 Crocinitomicaceae bacterium
TGCCCAGTTTTACTTCCCACTCAATAAAGGAGTTTGATATGAAATTGGTTACTGCCGTTATCAAGCCATTCAAGTTAGACGATGTGCGTGAAGCACTGTCTGAGATTGGCGTTCAAGGTATTACCGTGACTGAAGTTAAAGGCTTTGGTCGTCAAAAAGGTCACACTGAACTGTACCGTGGTGCAGAATACGTTGTAGATTTTCTACCAAAAGTTAAATTAGAAATTGCCATCGACGATGCTTTAACTGAAAAAGTAATCGAAGCAGTCTCTAAAGCCGCTAACACAGGAAAAATCGGCGACGGTAAAATCTTTGTTACAACTTTAGAGCAAATCATCCGTATCCGTACTGGTGAAACTGGCGCTGACGCAGTTTAATTTTAAAGTCTGCTCGGTCCCGAGTTTTTAAAATTAACCTGTTTCAATTTTATTTATTTATATTTTTTACGTTTATTAAAAACGTATTGAAGATTTAATGTGAGGACATTATGGAAGACAATATTTTCCAACTTCAGTACGCCATGGATACCTTTTACTTCTTGGTATGTGGCGCACTAGTAATGTGGATGGCGGCTGGTTTCGCTATGTTAGAAGCGGGTCTTGTACGCGCTAAAAACACCACTGAAATTTTAACTAAAAACGTTGCGTTATTCGCAGTCTCTTGCACCATGTACATGATTTGCGGTTACGCAATTATGTATGGCGGCGGTTTCTTCCTTTCTGGTATTGCTGACGTAGATTCTGTCGCTGTATTAGCTGACTTCGCAGCACGTGAAGACGGTTTTGAAGGCGGTTCAATTTATTCTGGTGCTTCTGACTTCTTCTTCCAGGTTGTATTTGTAGCCACGGCTATGTCTATTGTTTCTGGTGCGGTTGCTGAGCGCATGAAGCTTTGGTCTTTCCTAATATTCGCTGTGGTAATGACAGGTGTTATTTACCCAATGGAAGGCGCTTGGACTTGGGGCGGTCAATCTGTATTTGGCATGTACTCTTTAGGCGATGACTTTGGTTTCTCTGATTTTGCTGGTTCTGGTATTGTTCACATGGCCGGTGCTGCTGCAGCCCTTGCTGGTGTTATTTTATTAGGCGCTCGTAAAGGCAAATATGGCCCTGACGGTCAAGTAAATGCGATTCCGGGTGCTAACCTTCCTTTAGCTACTCTAGGAACATTCATTCTTTGGATGGGTTGGTTCGGTTTCAACGGTGGTTCTGTACTTAAGCTTGGTGATATTGCTAGCGCCAACGCAGTTGCTGTTGTATTTACTAATACGAACGCGGCCGCTGCTGGTGGTCTAATTGGTGCTTTGGTTCTTGCTCGCATCTTATTCAAGAAAGCCGATTTAACAATGGCTCTTAACGGCGCACTAGCAGGTCTAGTAGCCATTACAGCTGAACCTTCTACTCCTACTCCTTTCGAAGCTACTATCATTGGTGCTATCGGTGGTGTAATTGTTGTCTTCTCTATTCTTGCACTAGACAAAATCAAGATTGACGATCCAGTCGGCGCTATTTCCGTTCACGGTGTTGTTGGCTTGTTTGGTTTACTTGTGGTTCCTTTCACTAACGACGGCGCAACAATTGGCGGTCAGTTAATGGGTGCATTAACGATCTTTGTATGGGTATTCGGCGCGTCACTTGTGACCTGGGCGATCATCAAAGCTGTTATGGGAATTCGTGTAACTGAAGAAGAAGAATACGAAGGCGTTGATATTGCAGAATGCGGTATGGAAGCTTACCCAGAGTTTACTAACAAGTAATTCTGGGAAACTGGCCGTTTTTTAAAAAGCGGTTAGGTTCTTCAAAAAAGATATATAAAAAGGCCCATCTTTCGATGGGCCTTTTTTTATTCTAGAGTATGGCAATCATAGTTATTAGAGGTGTATTAAATAACTTGCTTTGGTTTCTTTATAATACACTCTACGGTTAAGTCGTAATGCAGCTAAACCACAAGGAACTTATATTAATTTCCCTTATCCTACTCCTCAACATTCCATGAATCGCTAAGTCTTGTTATAGTGCGCGACAGTGATTCCCTCTAAGAATAAAATTTGATGTCTAAGTATTTATTAGTTTTATCGGCCATGTTGATGGCATTACCTACATTCGCTGATTTCAGTACCAACTTTGGCGCTGCAACCGAGTACACATTCCGTGGTACTAAGCTCAGTGATAAAGATGCTGTGGTCAGTGCGGGTGTCGACTATCAAGGGCCTTTTGGTGCTTATGCGGGTGCATGGGGTTATACCGGAGGAATCGACAATATTGATACCTCTCAAGTAAACGCCTATGGTGGCTTTGCTTTTAACCTAGAGACTGTTTCTATTGGTCTAGGGGCTATTCAGTACATTCCTGCGCAAGAATCAGGCTTAACTGAATACAGTGTAAGCGTTGTCTGGCATGACTACCGTCTGAGCACATTCCAAGACGAAGACAATACTTACCAGTATTACGAAATAGCGGCCAGTTACGATATTTGGGGGGGCGGTAATGGTTTAGCATTCAACATTGGACAGCAAGATTACAGCGATACTAACGAACAAACATTGAATTATGGTGTTGTTTGGTTCATGGCAATGGAAGAGAAAGTTGACTTTGAATTGAGCGTAATGCGCAATGAAGATACCGGTAATGTATTTGCAGTTGGAATAAGTAGACTGTTTGACTGGTAGGATAATTTCATATTTAAATTCAATCAATTGCCCACTTTAGTGGGCTTTTTTATGGCTGTCTAACAGTATGTAAAAATTTAGTAATGCCTATTTATAGTGGAAATAGCTGATAAATAAGCTGGGTCAAACACGCCGACCTTGTGTGGCTGAATTTTACTGGTAAAAAGACATATTCCCTCAAACCCCCATGGAATATGACTGTTAATATCAAATTTTTTTACATATATTCAATGTGAGTACCCATTTATAATTTAAAGAGCAAATTGATATAAGTGGTTGTCTGACAAGAGGCCAATGCTGAACTATATATTATTAGCAGTTTTAATTGCTCACGGATTATGGACAGGAGAGCGCTATGCCTAAAGCTAAAAAAGTAAAAGATCAAACCGTATCGGCGAATCAACCAGATATGGAATTTATTGGGAGTACTGAAGAAGGTGTATTGCGTTCTATTGCTTCGCGCCAAAAACTTCGTAGTCAGGTAGATAATGAAATAGAAGCCTTTTTACAAGGTGGTGGTGCCATTAACGAAATTGAACCCAATGTAATGGCTGACCCACCGCGTAAGCCAACTTCAAATTACGGTTCTCGCCCAATTTAATAAACAAATTATTACGGGTAGATGAAAAAAGAGCGCCATGCGCTCTTTTTTTATGCAACAAAAACGGGGCTCAATGAGCCCCGTTTTTGTTTGAGTGTGATTTTATTCGGTTTTAATCAAATTCGTATTCAATTAATGTGGCCGCATATTGCCCGCCCCAAATACGATCAGTTAATACCTTTGCATCAACTATATACTGACGCAGTTCAGCAGTGCAAATTTGATAATCTAAGCGCCAGCCATGCTGTTTGCGGCGGGCCGCTTCAGCGTCTGGATACCAAGTATATTGGTTTTCACCAAAGTTAGCCTCGCGAAACGCGTCTACAAACTCTAGCGGCCCTGTAATTTGGTCTATAAAGGCTTGTTCTTCAGGTAAAAACCCAGGTTCGTTTTGCTTAGACTTGTAGTCAAACACATCAACCGATTTGTGAGCTACACCAAAGTGTCCTGCAAAAATAAACTCACGACGCTTACGCTTAGTTTTTTTCAGGTGTTCGATAAATTCTTGCTGAAACGCCAATTTGTCTTCTAGTGTATTGTATTCATCAATGCTAGGAAACAACACTGAGCCAATAGATACCTGATCAAAGTCAGCTTGAATGTAACGACCAAAGCGATCGCAGGCTTCAAATGCCAAACCTGTCATAATCGCCTTCGGCATGTTTTTGGTCAGTACCGCAACACCTGAATAATTATCCGGTTCGCCATCAAAAAAATAGGCGTTAAAATGTTCCGGGTAAAGGACATTGTCAGTTAGTTGATATTCTTTTGCTTTAAGATTTTGTACACAAACCACGTCAGCATCGTGATCCATTAGCCAATCATAAAAGCCGTCTTTAACTGCCGCTTCTAATCCGTCAACTTGTACTGTTATAACCCTCATGCAGGCTCCCTATCTTACGAGTTGGCTATGATACCAGCTTTGCTTTTTCGCACATCGTTAAAAACGAGTATTTTGTGCAAGAATGCGCAGGATATAGCCTGTATTTCAATTATTTTGATTATTTTGCGTTGTATGATGGGAATTATAGACGCAGCCGTTAAAATACCCTCCTTAGATACGTAAATTAGCTCAGTTAGACCATTATATCTTGATATTGGCGAACTTTGGCTACAGCGTTTACTCTTCTTCATAGAACTTAGTTACATATATGGTTGGTCAAATGCAAGATTATCAAAAAGCGTTTATTGAATTTGCTATTGAACAAGGCGTGCTGAAATTTGGCGAATTTGAATTAAAGTCAGGGCGCATAAGTCCCTACTTCTTTAACGCTGGGTTATTCAATAGTGGTAAAGCAATGGCTACCTTGGCTAAAAGCTATGCAACGGCCATTGTTGACTCGGGTATCGAGATGGATGTGCTATTCGGGCCTGCCTACAAGGGCATTCCATTGTCGGCCACTACAGCTATGGCTCTGTCGCAACAATATGATCGTGATACGCCTTATACATACAATAGGAAAGAGAAAAAAGCCCATGGAGAAGGGGGAACTTTAGTCGGTGCGCCACTAGTAGGTAAAGTGCTTATAATCGACGACGTAATAACAGCAGGTACCGCCATACGTGAGGTTATGACTTTGCTAGAAGAGCATAAAGGCGCAACTTCAGCCGGTGTCATTATTGCGCTAGATCGACAAGAGAAGGGCAAAGGTGAATTTTCAGCGATTCAAGAAGTCGAAAGAGACTATGGAATTCCAGTCATTAGCATTGTTAAGCTTGAGCAAGTTATGCAGTATGTAGCAGAAAAAGAAGAGTTTAAGCAGCATTTCTCTGCTATTAAAGCCTACCGTGAACGCTATGGAATTTAAGGTTTTTTTTTTGTTAAACTAATTCAGCTTCGCTTAAAATACTTTGCGATAAGAATGCCCATTGAACAGGCCAATTTTCTAGAGGTTTGTACTTAAACTCTGACCTTACATATTGACGAATACGGCCTTCAACCAATGCCAACAATAAATTAGCCATGGCGCCTTCATCTATTGTCGAGCTTTTATCATCACGTAACTCAGCTTCACGCAATATTTGCTTAAACTGTGTCTCTAGGCGATCAAAGAATTGAGCAATGCGGGCACGCAGGCGTTCAGTTTCTCCTGATAAAGCATCGCCCGTTAGTAAGCGACACAGGCCAGGGTTCTTTTCAGAAAAGGTAAGAATCAAAGTCATTGATTGCTCTATGCGCAGCAGTGTATGTTCTTGTTCTGACCGAATACGGTTGATGCGAGTAAAGATGGTCGCTTCAATGAATTCAATTAATCCCTCAAACATTTTTGCTTTACTAGGAAAGTGCCTATACAAAGCGGCTTCACTTACGCCAACTTCTTTTGCCAAGCTGGCCGTAGTAATACGGGCACCCGGATTTACTTCCAGCATATGTGCAAGAGCATGAAGGATTTGCTGTTTACGTGATGGTTTTTGTTCCGTCATAAGAGTCTTATTTGGATCAATGATGAACAACATCCTAATGCCAGCTTGCTGCGGCTGCAATGAATATTGCTCTATTTCGTGATCTGGGTTTAATTAAGCCAATATCCTTAGGGATTTTTGAAAGATATTGACTGAGAAGATGGCTAGAACCTTCAAAAACTGTTGTTATAGCCGATTGTCAATCTAGGTATTTGTTATTAGTGTACCAACCCCTTCGTCAGTAAAAATTTCTAACATGGTGCTGTGGTTTACTCGACCATCAATAATATGAGCGCTACTCACACCGCCATGTACCGCATCCAATGCACATTGAATCTTAGGTAGCATACCACCATAAATAGTGCCGTCTGCAATTAAGCCATTCACCTGATCGGTGTTTAAGCCGGTTAGAATCTCTCCATCCTTGTCCATTAAGCCTGCAATGTTGGTAAGCAATAATAGCTTTTCAGCTTTAACAGCCTCGGCCACTTTACCAGCAACTAAGTCGGCGTTAATATTATACGACTCGCCGTTAGGGCCAACACCTATAGGAGCGATAACAGGAATGATGTCGGAATTTGCCAGCATCTCTAACACCTTGGTATTAATTTTTACCACTTCTCCCACATGACCAATATCTATAATTTCAGGTTGCTGCATGTCGGGTGTTTGCTGCGTGACTTTTAACTTTTTAGCGGTAATTAACTGGGCATCTTTACCCGTCAATCCCACAGCTTGACCACCATTTTGGTTTATCAAGTTTACAATATCTTTGTTAACCGATCCGCCTAAAACCATTTCAACTACATCCATGGTTTGGCTGTTAGTAACACGCATACCATTTACAAAATGACTTTCAATGCTTAAGCGTTCAAGTAGGTTACCAATTTGTGGGCCACCACCGTGAACGACAATAGGGTTAATGCCAATAAGTTTTAACATGACCATATCTCGAGCAAAGCTATTTTTTAGCTCATCTTCGGTCATGGCATTGCCGCCGTACTTTACGACAATTGTTTTGCCAACAAAACGTTGGATGTAAGGCAGGGCCTCACTTAATACTTGGGCCACATTAAAAGCAGCATCGCGGGTCAAAGGCATAGCAATTCGCATTGTGTTTAGTAAATTATTAAATGAAATCTATTATACGCGCAGAGGGTTTAATTGCATTAGCTTAAATGTGTTAGTGAAAGATAGTTTATAATGGCAAGCTAGGTAACTCAGGGATGATGCTATGTAATTCCTCCATAACCAAGCTTTGAATCTCGTTTAATGATGCTTTACTATCAGCTTCGAATCTTAGCGTTAGACAAGGCGTGGTATTACTGGCTCTTACCAGTGCCCAACCACGAGCAAACTTTATACGCATACCATCAACGGTGATGATGTCATAAGATTTAAAGCAATGGCTTTGAATTAGCCACATAATAGAAAATTTATCTTGTTCTTTTACCGAAAGCTGAATTTCTTCAGTGGATACAGGGTTGGGGAATTTACTTAACCGCTGAGATAGCGACAGTGTTTGCTCGCTGATTAATTGGCATAAACGCAAGCCAGCATAGATTCCGTCATCAACACCTAAGCCGTTTTTGTCATTAAATAAAATATGCCCGCTTAACTCAGTGGCAAACGGAGCATTTGTGATTCTAATAGCGCGTTTCATACTGGTATGGCCAGTGGCAATCATATGGGGAATGCCACCTTGTTGTTCAATAAAGTCATTTAGTACAGAGGTGCATTTTACATCAAACACGAAAGTTGAATGAGGCTGATGCTTAAGAATATCCTCAACAAATAATAAGCTTAAGCGGTCAGGAAGTACTACATCACCTTGGTCGTCGATCACGCCAATGCGATCAGCGTCTCCATCTAATCCAATTCCAAAATCCGCATTATTTTCTAAAACAGCTTGTTTTAACCAGCTGAGATTTTTACTTTTTGCTGGATCAGGATGGTGCAAAGGAAAATTACCATCTATATCGCAGGCAATACAGATAACGTCTACACCAATTTTTTTTAGAGCGGCTAAAGCGGTTGGTCCACCAATCCCATTACCAGCATCAAGTACAATCTTGATTTGACGCTTTGTGTCAATACAATAAGTAAGGCGTTGTTTATATTCATTAAAAATATTAAATGCATTATAAATTTTACCTTCACCTTGATGAAATAGATTCAGTTGAATGCGCGATAATAATACCTTTATATCTTCGCCACTTCGAGGCGTGCCAGCTACTGCGATCTTAATGCCATTATCCTGTTTGGGATTATGGCTGCCAGTTATAACAGCGCAGCTTTGCATTGATTGTTTGATGGACCAAAAAGCCGCAGCTGTGGGAGCCGCGCCAATTAAATATACGTCACAACCTGTACTGGTTAATCCAGTGACCAGAGCATCTCTGATAGCCGGACTAGACAAGCGACCATCCCATGCCACATAGCATCGATCTTGTTTTGCGGTAATAATCTCACTGCCCAAAGCTTGGCCGATTAGTTGTGCGGTAGCGTCGCTCAACTTAAGTGGATATTCCCCACGAATGTCATACTCACGAAAAATCTCGGTCGCAATATTTATCATATAAAATACTGTCCAGAATGTTGCTGGTTATTTTGTACCGGTAGAACCAAAACCGCTTTCGCCACGATTGGTTGCTTTGAACTCTTCAACAAATTTATATTCGGCTTGAACCACTGGTACAATAATTAATTGAGCGATTCTTTCGCCAATTTCCATTGTGAAAGGTTTGTCTCCACGATTCCAGCAGCTAACCATTAGTTCGCCCTGATAATCACTGTCGATTAGGCCCACAAGATTACCCAACACAATACCGTGTTTATGACCAAGTCCACTGCGAGGTAAAATCATTGCAGCTAAACCGTTATCCTCTATATAAATAGACATGCCTGTAGGAATCAATTTAGTTTCACCAGGGTTAAGAATTAAGGTCTCTTCTAAGCAAGCTCTAAGATCTAATCCAGCACTACCCTCTGTGCCATAATGAGGCATAGGAATGTCGTTGCCTAGGCGCTTATCTAAAACTTTAACCTGAAAAATTTTTTTCATATTTCACTCATATATAATATTTTAATATTCTTTGTTTAGCAGTTTTGCAATGTGTTTGACCACATCACATGCCAGTTGATATTTAGTGGCTTGGGCAAAATCAGTTTGGGAATGTTTATCAATTATGATAATGGCATTTTGGTCGCTGTTAAAACCAATGCCATCTTGACTCACATCGTTAGCCACAATCATATCTAATTTTTTATTTTCCAATTTACCTTTGGCATAACTTACAACATCCTGTGTTTCAGCGGCAAAACCCACGGTAAAAGGCTTATCTTTTTTGGCTGCAACAGTGGCAATTATATCTGGGTTTTTTACTAAATTTATATGCATACTGTCTTGGCTTTTTTTTATTTTTTGGTCAGCCACAGCTGTAGGCCGGTAGTCAGCTACAGCAGCCGCACCAATAAAAATATCAGTCTCAGGCAATAGCACTTCTACCTGCTGAAGCATGTCCTGACAGCTTTGGACATTAAAGCGGTTAACTTTATCAGGTGTAGACAGGTTAACAGGGCCGCTAATTAAGTTAACAATGGCACCTGCTTCTTGAGCAGCCAGTGCCAATGCATATCCCATTTTTCCACTAGAGTGATTACTAATGAAACGCACCGGGTCAATGGCTTCTCGTGTAGGTCCTGCAGTAATGGTAACGGTTTTCCCACTTAGCAGCTGCGACTCAAATTGATTAGATACCATGCCTGCTAATACAGCCGGTTCAATCATTCGACCCAGACCGGTATCACCACAGGCTTGTTCGCCAGAATCGGGCCCCCATACCTGGACTTTATTCATTGTATTTAGGGTTTTAATATTTGCTTGTGTGCGTTCATTGGCCCACATAGCCTGATTCATGGCGGGAGCAATGGCTCGGGGTGTATTGCTGGCTAGACAGATAGTAGTGAGTAAGTCATTACCCATTCCCGAGCAAATCCGAGCAATAAAGTTGGCACTGGCAGGGGCCACTAAAATAAAGTCAGGCCATCGGGCTAATTCAATATGTCCCATCCCCGCTTCAGCTTCCGGGTCAAGTAAACTGTGATGCACAGGATTACCTGACAGGGCTTGTAAAGTTAAAGGGGTAATAAATTCTTTAGCGCCATCGGTCATGACAACACGCACATCGGCCCCTGCAGTTTTCAGCGCTCGAACGAGTTCGGCGCTCTTATAAGCCGCAATGCCGCCGGTAATTCCGAGCAAAATTCGTTTGTTGCTTAACCTATCCATGATAACTCCTTAAATCTGTTGGCAGTATATCAATAAAGTTCGTCATGGACTGCTGTCTGATTAACATTTGTTGGGGTAGGCACTGCTCTCATTAAAAGATTTAATTAAAAGACAATCACTGAAAGGAATCACTATGGCAATAACAGATTGGCCAGATGAAGAGCGCCCTAGAGAAAAGTTAATAGCCAAGGGCCCCACCAGTTTAAGTGATGCCGAGCTGCTGGCCATCTTTTTAAGGACCGGTATCAAAGGTTTGACAGCAGTAGATCTGGCCCGGAATTTATTAACAGAGTTTAATGGATTGCGATCGTTACTGGAAGCTAGTCAGCAAGAGTTTTGCGCGCATTTAGGCTTAGGGCCTGCCAAATATACGTCATTACAAGCGGTGTTGGAGATGAGTCGTCGCCATCTGATGCAGACGTTAGAAAAGCCAGATGGATTTGATAGCCCAGACGCCGTTAAAAACTACTTAACCAGTCAATTAAGACACTTACCCCATGAGGTATTCAGTTGTTTGTTATTAGATAACCATAATCGGCTTATTCATTACCAGCCGTTATTTTACGGTACCTTAGACTGTGCCAGTGTTTATCCAAGAGAGGTGGTTAAGCATGTTTTGCAGCACAATGCAGCTGCCGTAATTTTTGCCCATAATCATCCATCTGGTGTTGCTGAGCCCAGTAATAGTGACGAGCGCATAACATTAAAGTTAACTGATGCATTAAGGTTAATAGATGTGAGAGTGCTTGATCACTTTATTGTGGGCGATGGAGAGGTGGTATCTATGGCCGAAAGGGGATTGATGGGAGTAATTTAAGGTCTAGTTTATACTTTTTAACCGGCACCGTATGAGGTATTGGGTTAAACAGCTACACTAAGCTCAGTTTTATAAATTAGCGTGTGTAAATTATGTGGATACGAGCGTTTTTGTGCTTGTTGCTCTCTATGGATGGTCAGTCTGCTTGGGCGCTTGATAATGAGATACTTAACGAAGAAGCCCGCGTTGAGCAGGCTTTGTTTCAGTTAGAGCCTTCATTGGTTGAGTCCAGTTATGCCTATTGGTATTCAGACAAAACTAATCAGTTTGAAGATATTATTGCCCTTGATCACTCAGATTGGACTCAGGTAGATAGCCTAGGCAGCTATGGATTCAAAAAGGGTGAATACTGGATTCATCTGACACTGAGTCAATCCAGCCCTGTAGTAGACTCTCATATCGTTCGATTTATTCACCCAGTACATGATGTGGTAGATGTTCATGTGTTATCTAAAACAGGCGAGAAACTTAATAAATATAATCTCGGAGATAGCTTAAGCAATATTCAGAGACCGGTGCAAGATAAAAAGCCTAGCTTTAGAGTGAGCTTCGATAAGCATAGCTCGGTAGATATTTACATTAGAGTATCTGGCATGAATGCCATGTGGTTGACCATGGAGGTTATGACCGAGGCTGATCATCAATTGTCCGTTCAAGCTGAGGCTCTTACAACCGGAGTCATGTATGGCATATTAATGGTAATGATGCTGTATAACTTTGGCTTAGCAATCAGTATTCGTGATAAAGCATACTTTACTTATGTGGGATATGTGGCCAGTTATATAATTTTAATTTTATGTTTAACCGGAGATGGTTTCTATTATATTTGGGCTAATAGCCCTAATTTTAACCGCTGGTTATTGCCTGTAATCGCTGGTTTTTTAATGATCCCTTCTGCACTATTTCCATTGTATTTGTTAAATATTAAAAAGCATGCGCCGAAGTTATTACCTATATTTTATATTATTGTAGGTGTTGTGGTTTTATATTTATTTTCTATACCCTTTCGGGGAGCAAATGAATCTCTTAAGCTTGTTAATGTGATCAGCTTTACTGGCTCCACAGTAATGTTAATAATAGGAATTTATTTAAGCATTAAAAAAGTGCCAGTGGCATTAATTTATACTGCATCATGGTTTATTTTATTAACCGGCTTAGTGATTTTACCGTTATCTTCTGCTGGAATTATAGAAGCCAATATTTTCACTCGATATTCCAATATGCTTGGTGGCGTAGTTGAAGTAATTTTATTATCTTTAGCGCTAGCGCATCGAATTGGTTTAGAGCGAAAAGAAAAAATTAAAGCCATTAAGCAAAGCTTAAAGCTAAAAGAGGAAGCGGCAGAAAGTAGAACAATGTACCAACAACTTTTTGATTATGCCCCGATTGGAATGTTTAGATTTAGTACGACAGGTGAGTTGGTAGCGGTGAATTATTTTTTAACAGAACTTATTGGATATGATCATCCTAATCAGATATTGAAAATGGGTAAAAATATTAGGGGTATGTTTGATAACGGTTATGAAGCCGCTGTTAGAGCATTAAAATTTGAATCTGTGGTTGAGCAAGAATCTGTATTAACCACTTTAAATGGCAATACCCGGATATGCTCAGTAACGCTAAGAATGAATAGGCAACAAGAAACAGATGTTATAGAGGGGTTTATTACTGATATTACACAGCGAAAGCAAGCAGAAAAAGCACATGAAATAATGGAAGTAGAGCGTATGACAACTATGGAACAATTAGTAACAGGCGTCGCTCACGAGATTAATGCACCACTTGGGAACAATGTCACATCGGTAAGTCACTTGTCTGAGTTGCTAGCAGAGGTAGATGATAAAATGAGTGATGGATCTTTAACAAAAAGATTCTTCAAAGATTTTGTCAATGATAGCCAAGAGTTAATGATAGTAATGTCAAATAATCTAACACAAATATCGTCATTGATTCAGCGCTTTAAATTAGTGTCTGTTAATCAAATGGAAATTAAAAAGTTTGAGTTTAATTTTTTTGAACAAGTAGAGGATTTTAAAGATTTTTACTTTTTTGTGCATGACGAAAATAATGGAAGTTCAAGTGTAGAAGTAAATGTAAACTGCTATGGTGATGAAATAATAAATAGTTACCCTGCTGCTTGGGAAATAATTCTCGATCAGCTTTTTGAGAATTCAATTACTCATGGTTTTCATAGTGATCAATTAGATAAAAAAATAGATATAGAGCTTAAGCATGAAGACGATAAATGGACTATGTCATATGAAGATAATGGTCGAGGTGCTTCAGCACAAATAATGCCTAGTATATTCGATCCATTTGTCACTTCAAAAAGGGGAAGTTTGAAGAATGCAGGGTTGGGTTTGTATCGAGTTTACAATATTGTAGCCCAGGTATTAAAGGGTAAGGTTAGAGCCGAAGCAATAAGTGGTTTTAAGATAGTAATTGAATTTAGGTAATACCAAGCCCATCTCGATCAATATATTCGAGAGGGCAAATTGCAGTATATTTATTTTAGTGTTTTACACCAAGTTCTTCACTTAAAGATTCACTTCTATTGCTGGCGGCAGTCAGTGCTTTTTCTACCAAAGCTTCCAATCCGTTATCAATAAAAGTATTAATAGCTTGCTCTGTTGTACCATTAGGAGAAGTTACATTTCTGCGTAGCTGACTTGCTTCAAGATCGCTCTCGCTTGCCATTGTTGCGGCGCCTAATGCTGTTTTCAGGGTAAGTGAAGTGGCAGTCTCTCTGCTTAGTCCAAGTTTTTCTCCAGCATTGATCATAGCTTCCATGAATAAAAAATAATATGCAGGACCACTACCAGAAACAGCTGTAACGGCATTTAACTCAGCTTCAGTTTTTACCCAAACACTGATTCCAACCGCGTTTAAAATGTCTTCGCTTATTTTCTTCTGCTGACTTGAAGTGTGTTCGTTAGCAAATAGTCCACTTGCCCCTTGGCCAACGAGTGATGGTGTATTTGGCATGCAACGGACAATGGGTAAGTCACCACCGCACCAAACTGCTAGGCTATTAATATCAATACCAGCCGCCACAGAAATCACCAATGGCTTTTTAGCCTGAAGCGCCACTTGCATTGGCTCTAATACCAACTCCATCACTTGAGGTTTTACCGCAAGAATAACCACATCAGCTTTTGCTATTGCTTCTGAATTATTAGTTGTGCCTTGAATCCCAAACTTATGCTTTAGATCATTTAATTTATCTTGGCTAGGGTCGCATGCCCAAATTGATAATGGATCGCTGCCGTCGTTAATTAATCCGCCTAAAATTGCACCAGCCATATTGCCTGCACCGATAAATGCGATAGTTGTCATAGATATTCCTTACAAATTTAATGAATTCAACGTTTTTTTTAATATTATTTAACTTTTGCGTTGGCCAAAAATAGCGGTACCAATACGGACTAAGGTGCTGCCACATTCAATGGCAGTTAATAAATCCCCGGACATCCCCATAGACAATGTATCTATATTTG
Organism: Crocinitomicaceae bacterium; assembly: GCA_047628755.1. Classification (GTDB taxonomy): domain Bacteria; phylum Pseudomonadota; class Gammaproteobacteria; order Pseudomonadales; family Oceanobacteraceae; genus Bermanella. Next base: position 14,278 of record JBLHVV010000013.1, read on the forward strand.
GGTGTTCGGTCTTTAGCTTTTGAAATGCAGTTTGCATCTGCTTGAATTCCTTTTTTAACGAACTTATTTCTTGTTCAGCTGGAATGCACATCAAGCCCCGTAAACTTAGATTATCCATCTTACTAATAGATTTCGCCAAGGCGCTGACTTCCACTAAGCTAATACCCGACTTACTTTGTTGTTGGCTAATATTCACTTGAATTAAAACATTCAGTGGTGATTTATCCCTAGGTCGTTGCTGATTAAGTCGGCTAGCGATCTTCTCTCGATCTATGGTGTGCACCCAATCAAAATGCTCTGCAACGGCTTTGGACTTATTCGACTGAATTGGGCCTATAAAGTGCCAGTTTATATTTAGCTCAGATAAAGCTTGCACCTTGTCCGTGCCTTCTTGTACATAGTTTTCACCAAATGCTGTTTGCCCAAGGCTATAGATATGCTTAATTGAATCAATACTATGCTTTTTCGAAACAGCCAAAAGAGATACGTTGGCGCGGTTTTGATCAGTATCTACACAGGCTTGTAGAATATCTTGATTCACTCCACTAAAGCGGTCTGTTAATTCTTCACAAGTTTCTAAATCGGTCATGGTTTTATTTTCAGGTCTGGTTACAATGTTGGCAATTCTAACGATAAAAATAGGCTAAAAGTCATTATCGGCTCAGTTTAAGTGTTAGCTCTATAATATGCCAATTGCATATAAAGAATGCATTATGTCATGGACAGACGGCAGGTTGAACTATACTGATCAAAGCATAATGACACAGCGGAGTGGTAGTTAATGGATATTACTGAATTATTGGCTTTTTCGGCCAAACAAGGCGCCTCGGATTTGCATCTCTCAGCTGGATTACCTCCAATGATTCGTGTGGACGGCGAGGTTAGGCGTATTAACCTGCCAGCGCTAAGTCATAAAGAAGTACACGGTCTTGTTTACGATATAATGAATGATAAACAGCGAAAAGATTTTGAGGAGTTTTTAGAGACTGATTATTCGTTTGAGGTACCGGGTGTGGCTCGTTTTCGTGTAAATGCATTTAACCAGAATCGAGGGGCCGCTGCTGTATTTCGGACCATTCCATCTAAGGTTTTAACCTGTGATGATTTAGGCATGGGACAGATATTTAAAGATTTAGCAGTAAAACCGCGAGGCTTAGTGTTGGTAACTGGGCCTACTGGTTCAGGTAAGTCCACCACCTTAGCGGCCATGGTAGACTACTTAAATGATACTTTTCATAAGCATATACTGACGGTTGAAGATCCAATTGAATTTGTTCATCAAAGTAAAAAATCTCTGATTAACCAACGGGAAGTGCACCGCGACACATTGGGTTTTAATGAAGCTCTGCGTTCTGCATTGCGTGAAGACCCCGATGTTATTCTTGTGGGCGAGATGCGGGATCTGGAGACCATTCGCTTGGCATTAACCGCAGCCGAAACGGGTCACTGTGTGTTTGGAACCTTGCATACCACGTCTGCCGCTAAAACTATTGATAGGATAGTGGACGTATTTCCAGCGGAAGAAAAATCCATGGTTCGCTCGATGTTGTCAGAATCACTTCAGGGTGTTATTTCTCAATGCCTGCTGAAGAAAAAAGGTGGTGGCCGAGTGGCTGCCCATGAAATTATGATTGGTACGCCAGCGATTCGAAATTTGATTCGTGAAGATAAAGTCGCGCAAATGTACAGTGCAATTCAGACCGGTAGTTCATTGGGTATGACCACCATGGACCAAACACTAAAGGGCTTGGTTCAAAAAGGTATAGTGACACCTGAAGCCGCTCGTGAAAAAGCAAAAACACCAGAAAACTTCTAATATTTACGGCCACTTAGATATTTGATACGAATACATACTTATAAACCCTAAACCAAGTATTTAGGGAAGGAAATTAAATGGAACTCGATAAGCTGTTACGCTTAATGGTAGAAAAAACGGCATCGGATTTATTTATTACCGCGGGAATGCCTCCAAGTATGAAAGTACACGGTCGAATTCATGCGGTGACTAAGTCACCATTAAGTCCAGAGCAAACTAAAGAAATTATTTATGGCATGATGTCATCGGTGCAGGTCACTGAATTCGAAAAAACTAAAGAGCTTAACTTTGCCATAAGCGTCAGTGGGGTGGGTCGTTTTCGAGCCAGTGCTTTTTTCCAGAGAAATTTAGCTGGAGTGGTATTGCGCCGTATAGAAACTCGAATTCCTGATATCGAGCAGCTGGGTTTACCTGAAACCATAAAAGAAATCGCCATGGCCAAGCGTGGGCTGGTGTTATTTGTGGGTGCTACTGGTGCGGGTAAATCTACTTCATTGGCTTCAATGATAGGCTACAGAAATCAAAATAGCCGTGGCCATATTATTAGCATTGAAGACCCAATAGAATATATGCATCAGCACAAAGGATGTATTGTAACTCAACGAGAGGTTGGGCTTGATACAGAGAGTTTTGAAATAGCACTTAAAAATACCCTAAGACAAGCACCCGATGTAATTATGATTGGTGAAGTGCGATCGGCACAAACTATGAATCATGCTATTACATTTGCCGAAACGGGTCATCTTTGCCTAGCAACGCTTCATGCGAACAATGCTAACCAAGCATTGGACCGAGTAATTCATTTTTTCCCAACTGATATGCACAGCCAAATTTGGATGGACTTATCATTGAATTTAAAAGCGATCATTGCTCAGCAATTAATTCCAACACCTGATAGCAAGGGTCGTCGAGCAGTGGTAGAAGTATTACTAAATTCTCCACTTGCTTCTGATTTAATACGCAAAGGGGAAGTGCACGAATTAAAGGCGTTAATGACTAAGTCTACTGAGTTGGGTATGCAAACTTTTGATCAAGGTTTATTTAAACTCTATCAGTCAGGTGAGATCACTTACGACGATGCTCTAAGTCATGCAGATAGTGCTAACGATCTTAGATTGATGATTAAGTTAGCATCTGAGGATGCCGAGCAACTTACATCGGCCACTAAAGGTTTGACGCTAGAAGATTAATAATATGAGAATTTTTTTTATAGCCATGGGTACTGTATTTTTTATTGGTTGCGGTTGGCTATTTTATCAGTATTTAAACATAGCCAGTTCTGCAGAAAAGCAGGTGCTGGCAGATATTCAATGGTTACAACAAAGTTTCAAAGTATCAGCGACTTTTTCGCAGCCACAGCATTTGAATAAAATACATTTAGAAACACAGTTAATACAACAAAGTTTAGATTTAGAAAATCGCTTTATTCGCCATTATCGTAGCTTATTTGTAAAAGAAGGTAATAGAAGTTGTTTAGAGTCTTTGCTTTGGTACAAAAATTATCAACCCGAAATAGAAAAAGAAATATGGTTAGCTGAAGGGAAGGTCTGTATTAATTAATATAATTCACCAGTGCGCTATTACTGTGCCTATCAATAATTATGAGCTCTTTATTGGTGCGACATAGTATTTTAAAATTACCCATAGAAAGTAAGGGTAAAGTCGTAGAGCACGGTTAATCATAATCCGCACAAGTTAAGAGCGATAAATAGATTTAGGCACTATTATTGCTAAGTCCATGAGTACATCTACTTTTCTATAGGACACTATCTTGTAATGCGTTCACCCTCATTTGTTTTAATCTTTATTTCCCTACTTTTTTCACTGCATGTTTATGCTTCTCCTCAATTCATAGATCCACAGCCTTTAGCTGATCGAATTGATACAAAAGTTGGACCTGTGAAACGAACTTTACCTTTGCGTGTTCCTATGATCACTTGGGGTGGCGATATGGTAAGCATTCTTGCTAATGGAATGGATACACTCACTCAACCTGGTAGCCCCATGGAGAAAGCGGGTCTAAATTATGAGTTTGTTCTACAAGATAATTTTGATAAACAGTTACAAGATTATTTATCTGGAGATTCGCCATATTTACGCTGCACAATTGGTATGTGTAATCAGGCGCTAGATTTAATTAACAAAGACCCAAGAACTAAGCCAGTAGTCATCTATCAATTAACTTGGTCTAGAGGTGGGGATACACTGGTTGCAAAAAATAAGATTATGCGAGTTGACCAGTTAAAGGGAAAAACCATTGCTATTCAAGCTTATGGACCTCATGTAGATTTCATGACTACTCTGCTAACACAAGCTGGCTTAAAAATGAGTGACGTTAATTTAAAGTGGATGGAGGATTTAACGTTGTCGCCAAATTCACCTGCCGAAGCCTTAAAGTTAAACGATGTTGATGCATCATTTATGATTATTTCAGATGCTTATGGAATAACCTCTGGTCGCCGAGTAGGAACGGGTAGTAAGGAATCAATTGAAGGCGCAAGAATGATTATTTCAACCATGTATGCGCGCCGAATTATCGCCGATGTATATGTAGTTCGTGCAGATTATTTTGAACAGAATAAATCTGAAGTACAAGCGTTCGTACAAACTCTAATGACGACTTCTAAACAGTTTCAAGTGTTAATGGCAGATTTGAGTAATCCTAAAAAATTAGAACTACAAGAAGCATCTGCGAGTATCTTACTGGGAGACAAAACAGCGCAAATGGATATAGAGAATTTATACTACGATGCTCAGTTTGTAGATAAGCAAGGGAATGAAGATTTTTTAAATAATCCTAAGTTCAAATATCGCTTAGATGTTTTGAATAGTCAGGTACAGCTTGCATTCAATGATATTGGACTTATTACTACTAAAGCACCAATGGCATCAGCCGGTTGGGATTATACTATGTTGTCTGAGTAATCTTTCAGGCACTAAAAAAAGGGATACTTTAAGTGTCCCTTTTTTTATTTTTATTAAGGTAAGTTTGTAACTAATCTTGATAAACAATATGTCCAGATCTCAAGGTTGCGACTACTTTTCCCATTAAAGTTTGACCTAGCCATGGGCTATTCATACCTTTTGATACTAAATTTTCAGTGTTATAAACGACTCTCGTATTTAAATCTGCAATGCAAAGATCAGCTAAACCTTTAATTTTAAGTGATCCAGCTTCAATGTTTAGCTGTTGGGCAGGTAACGTTGAAACAGCGTTGATGGCAGCAGAAAGAGTCAGTTGTTTACTGGCCACTAAATTAAGTAAGTTAGAAGCAAAGCTGTCTAGAGCATTTATTCCTTTACCGCTGGCCGCAAAGGGAGCCATTTTACTTGCCACATCTTGTGGAAAATGATTTGAGCAAATAGACAGGTGCCCCCCGTTCACAGCGTCTAACAATGCTTGCCTATCCTGCTTGCTGCGATACACCGGTGACACATGCATTAGGCTGTTATATCCGGCACAATCATCTGCACTAAATATTAGATTACCTAAAGCTACATCTGCAGTAATATTAACGCCGTCTTGCTTTGCCCTTAAAATCATATCAACAGCACTTTTACTGCTAACCCGGCTAATATGCAGTTTAACTTCGGCTTCTTTAGCTAGAATAATATGCTGCGCTAACGCAATAGTTTCAGCGCTTTCACTAATGCCTTCTAATCCTAGTTTGGTGCTGGTAGCGCATTCACTCATGCAGCCATCTTGGGCAAGGGACGAATCGAGTGGGGTAACCATAACTGTAATATTAAAACCAGCTGCGTAGCGATAACATTGTTTGATTACGCGGTTGTCTTTAAAGGCTATTTCATGATTGCTGAGGGCAATGCAACCAGCATCTTTTAAACTGTACATATTACTCAGTTGCTGGCCTTCTAAATTTGCAGTAAGAGCACCTATGGGCAGCACATTACAAAATCCAGCTTGCTTGGCTTTGTCTATTACCCGCGTTATTTGCGCTGCGCTATCGAGAGTAGGCTTGGTGTTGGGCGTGCAGCATATTGTGGTGATTCCAGACCTAGCAGCCGCTTGAGTTTCACTTGCGATAGTGCCTTTTTGCGTGAAGCCGGGCTCAGATAAAAATGCATTGATGTCTATAAAGCCGGGAAAGATCATTTTTTCTGATGCATCTATTATTTCTTCAGGAATAAAGTCTTTAGGAGCTTGGCCAATAGCAACAATAGAATCATTTTCAATATATATATCGATAATTGAGTCTAGGTTTTGACTGGGGTCAAATACATGACCATTTTTAATACAGATAGTATGCTGGGGTTTAACAATCATATTAGTCCTCCTCCTTACGTTGCTGGCCACTCATGGCCATGGCCATAACAGCCATACGCATTGGGATACCATTGCTCACTTGTTTTAATATTACGCTTTGCGGACCATCGGCCACGGCACTTTCAATTTCTACACCACGATTGATTGGGCCGGGATGCATGACAATGGCATCTGGGTTTGCGATGGCCAATTTATCAGTGGTCAAACCATAAAGGCGGTAAAATTCAGATTCACTGGGTAATAAAGCATTTTGCATACGTTCTTTTTGCAGACGAAGCATGATAATGACATCGACACCTTTAAGTCCTTGTTTCATATCGTGAAAAGGTTTGGCTCCTAAGCTTTCTATTTCTGTAGGTAATAAAGTATTTGGGCCTATGACTCGAACTTCGGCTGCACCTAATGTATTGAGTGCATAAATTTGCGAGCGCGCTACTCGGCTGTGTAAAATATCGCCAACAATTGCCACAGTTAAATTTTCAAAGCTGCCTTTCTCACGGCGGATAGTTAGCATATCTAACATGGCTTGTGTCGGATGAGCATGACGTCCATCCCCTGCGTTAATTACTGCAACTTTTGGGGTAACATGCTGGGCAATAAAGTGTGCGGCACCAGAGTCGGCATGGCGTACTATAAACATATCGCTGTACATTGATTCTAAATTCCAAAGAGTGTCCATGAGTGTTTCACCTTTACTGGTGGCACTGCTGGCAATGTCTAGATTTAAAATATTAGCACTTAAGCGTTTAGCGGCTAATTCAAACGTTGAACGTGTTCGAGTGGAGTTTTCAAAAAACAAATTTACCACCGTTTTACCACGCAATAATGGAACGGTTTTTACACTACGAGATTGGGTGCCAATAAAACTGTCTGCAGTGTCTAGAATTTCAGTTAATAGGTCCTTGCTTAAACCTTCTGTTGTTAAAAAATGCTTTAACCGACCATCTTCAGTTAATTGCATTTCGCATGGATTTAGGGGAGTCATTTTCATATGTTTTTTTCCAACGTCACAATGGAAAGTGAAAGCGGTTCTGGCCCACTGAGTTTAATTCGTTGATGTTTTGGGCGGCTGATGGCCTCGCCAATAATGTCCACTTGAATGGGTAATTCCCGCTGACCTACATCTATTAAGCAAGCTAGGACAATTTTTTCAGGTCGGCCATAATCAAATAACTCATTCATAGCGGCACGAATGGTACGGCCAGACATGATCACGTCGTCTACAAGAATAATTGTTTTACCTTCTATATCTGGAAGCTCGCTGCTTTTTACTTTTGGATGGAGTCCTTTTTGGCTAAAGTCATCTCGATAAAAACTGATGTCTAATAATCCCAGTTCGGTTGATAAACTTAATTGTTTAAATAATTGTTGAGCAATCCATGCGCCGCCAGTATGGATACCAACCATAACAATATTGTCATCTAGGACAGGGAAGCGCTGATTAATTTCTGCGACCATGTTACTAATTAAGTTTAAAGGCTGAGGTAAAGACATATTACTTACTATTCCTGTTCCTAACTTATTGAATTATCTGTTATTTATTTTGCAGCTTTTTATCTAATGACTATTGATCTAATGGGTAATGATTTAACCAAGTCTCTAAGATAAATCGTGCGGCTAAAGCGTCAACTGGGTCAGATTTATAATGGCCTTTGTGGCCTCTAGACTTGGCTTCTTGTTTGGCAGCAAAGGTACTTAAGCGCTCATCAATGGTAAAACTGGGCTTACCGTAGCGTCCACTTAAGCGGTTGCTGAATTTATTTGCTCGTCGTGACATGTCGCTGTCACTGCCATCCATGTTAATAGGCAGGCCCACAACAAATGCATCAGGTTGCCATTCTTTAACAAACGCGTCTAACTGATCCCAGTTAGGCTTGCCGTCAGTCGCATTAACAAAGCCAATACCATTGGCACTTTCTAGCATGCGTTGGCCAACAGCGAGGCCAGTACGTTTTTTTCCGTAGTCAAAACCCATTACGGTTTTAATCTTATTGCTGACGTTCGTTTCCACATGAATCCTTGTTTAAGCGTGACCTGATAATGAAGACAGTAGGCTTAAATCTACGCCTAATTTATTGGCCGCTTGTTTTGCAATATCTTCAGCTGGAGTATGAAACAGTAAGGTCTCGTCTGCCTCAACAGTAAGCCAGGCATTATTTGCGATTTCGTCTTCCAGTTGCCCAGCTTCCCAGCCAGCATAGCCTAAGCACACCAACGCATTTTCAGGTCCAACTCCGTGAGCAATATTAACTAAGATTGCTTTCGATGTGCTAAGCCTAACACCATGCGATATCTCTTTATTTTCCACATTATTAGACGTGCCATTATACAGCACAAAGCCTTGCTCGAGACTTACTGGGCCGCCTTGCAGAACCGCAGGGCTATTAATATAGCTGCTGTTTGTTGGATTAATAGCAAGCTCAGAAAAAATGTCGGCTAGACTAACATCAGTAGGTTTATTAATGACCAATCCCATTGAGCCATTTTCTGAGTGATCACAAATATAGCAAACACTTTGACCAAAATATCGGTCATTCATTTGCGGCATAGCCAGTAAAAAATGATGTTTTAAATTATTTATCGATTCCATATCTTAACTATTTGTTGAAAAAAGATTTTTACCAAACTGCCATGTGCGAATAATTTCTAGCACTTCTGTGTCTTTCCTCATCTCTTCAGAAAAGGGGGCAAACGGTGAAGCAAGGCGAACAATGTTTTTAGCGGCATCATCAAGCACCTTGTGCCCCGATGACTCTAATACTTTTAATTGGTGAATGGTGCCGTTAGCTTTTACTGCAACTAATAAACGTAATTTACCATTAATATTTTGCTGTCTAGCTTCGATAGGGTAATTAGTATTGCCGATACTCTCTATTTTCCGCAGCCACTGATTCATATATAGGGCATCTGAACTGCGTCGTGTGGAGGTAGCAGTAAGGCGACGAGTTCTGGGTTCTTTAGTAAGGGTTTGGCGTTGGCGGTCTAGCTTGGCTTCTAGACTAGCAATTTCGAGGCTACGTTCCAATAAGCTTTTGGTTTGTCCTTCGGGCAGATCGAGTGCTTTAAGGTCTTGTTCCAGTCGGTAGCTTTCGATACTAAAGCTACCATATAAACTTGTTATGGCCCGATAATTTTGTTGGTTAGGCTTGGGAGCACTAGCGATATGTTGAAGATGTTGGGTTTTACGAATTTCTTCGGCTGCATAGTCTGCTATTTCGGTGGTAGTCATTTCAGCTCGTTCTTTCAGAGTGCCACTGCCTTGTTGGTTGGCTTGAGCTAAAAAATCGGCTTTTTCTGGGGCTTTGTCTTGATGGCTCTGGGCCAGTGTTACATCCAAAGTGGTAGCGCTAGACTGTTTCTCAGGAAGGCCAAAGCCAATACCAAAAATAATTAATAAGTGGAGAACCGCAGCCATAAATATGGCGAAACTAAAACGATCATAATCGCTAACGGCGATTGCTTGGCTCATGGTGTATTCTCGAATGGATTGAGCTATTTTGCCAGTTGCGACACCAGTTGACCATGTGAATCTTAAGAAATACCAATGTTTTATCTAGGGTTGAGTTTGGTCACACAAATATTGGGTTACAATAGTGGGTGTGACCCACTTTTTTAAGTCTATTTAAATGGTTTGGCTGTTAAGTCGCTTCTCAATGGCATCCATTAGCATCATAGAAATGTCTTGCCCACTGTCTCGGCTAATTTCTCGCACACAGGTGGGGCTGGTCACATTGATTTCGGTTAAATAGTCACCAATCACATCAAGTCCTACAAAAATAAGTCCTTTTTCTTTCAGGGTGGGCCCAATCTGCTTGGCTATCCAATAATCCCGCTCGGTTAAAGGCTGTGTTACACCAATGCCACCGGCGGCGATGTTACCTCGGGTTTCACCTTTTTGAGGTATGCGGGCCAGTGCGTGAGAAACAGGTTCGCCGTCAATCATTAGAATGCGCTTGTCACCCTGTTTGATTTCAGGGATATATTTTTGTGCCATAATGGTTTCTTGGCCGTATTTTGTTAGGGTTTCAATAATCACACTTACATTAGGATCGTCATGTTTCAGACGGAAAATAGAAGACCCTCCCATACCGTCTAATGGCTTAAAAATAACATCTTGATGGGTCTTGTGAAAATTCTTTAAACGAGCAGCGTCCTTGGTTACTAATACTTCTGGGCAGCAATCTGGGAAGGCTGTGGCAAAAACTTTTTCGTTACAGTCGCGTAAACTTTGTGGTTTATTAACTATCAACGTACCTTCATTTTCTGCACGTTCAAGAATATATGTACTGTAAATATATTCGTTATCAAATGGAGGGTCCGTTCGCATTAATACAATATTTAACGTTGATAATGGCAAATACTCTGTTTCACCTTTTTCAAACCAATTCTCAGGGTCCATTTTAACGGTGAGTTTCGTCATGCTTGCCATGGCACGGCCTTGTTCTAGGTTTAGGTCACCTTGCTCCATGTAATAAAGCTCCCAACCTTTCCGTTGTGCGGCGTCTAATAATGCAATTGAAGTGTCCTTTTTGAAGGCAATACCTTCGATAGGATCCATTACAATACCCAGCTTAATTGACATAAATATACACTCAAATGTTAAAAACTAGTGGCATTGTACCTGTAAAATAAGTAAAAACGATAATTGAACCAAACCACAGTGTGTTAAAGTGCCCCTAGAATGCAGGCTCTGAGTGTGTTACAAAGTACTGCTACGTGGTATCCACAAATAACAAGAACAAACAAACGACCGGCAATAGGCTGATTTATGGCGGATAATTTCGAAAATATTAAGGTAATGGTAATCGACGATAGTAAAACCATTCGCCGTACCGCAGAAACATTACTTAAAAAGGTAGGCTGTAACGTGATTACAGCTACTGATGGATTTGATGCGTTAGCAAAGATTGCAGACAACCATCCCGAAATAATCTTTGTAGATATTATGATGCCTCGTTTAGATGGTTATCAAACTTGTGCATTAATTAAAAATAATTCTAATTTTAAGAATACCCCTGTCGTTATGCTTTCTAGTAAAGACGGGTTATTTGATAAGGCCAAAGGTCGCATTGTTGGTTCAGACCAGTATCTAACCAAGCCGTTTAGTAAAGATGAGTTATTAGGAGCTATTCGCGACCACGTTAAGTAGGCCGGTATAGTTTTTAAAACAGAATGATAGAGAATTGAGGTATTTATGGCCCGTGTGTTAATTGTTGATGACTCACCAACCGAAACGTTTACATTAAAATCTATGCTTGAAGCAAAAGGTTTTGAAGTTCTAACTGCCGAGAATGGCGCCGATGGTGTTGCGCTTGCCCGTGAAGAGCTGCCTGATGTTGTCCTTATGGACATTGTTATGCCGGGTTTAAACGGCTTTCAGGCCACCCGCCAATTAACAAAAGATGAGAAAACAGCTCATATCCCAGTGATTATTGTTACCACTAAAGACCAAGAAACCGATAAAGTTTGGGGGCAGCGTCAAGGCGCTAGAGGTTATTTGGTTAAACCGGTTACTGAAGATCAGCTGGCAGAGACCATTAATACTGTTATAGCTGGCGAGTAGTTAGATTTATATGGCGCCTTTTGAGCTTTTACACAATATTGCTGACCGCTGTCGCGCTCATGCCGCCGATTTGCCATCGCAAATTGAAGCGGTCGAATATTGGCGTGGAGTTGGCTTTATTCTGGGTGGAAAGCGTTATGTTGCGCCTATGTCAGATGTCAGTGAAATTTTAACGGCACCTAAGTTAACCCAAGTTCCTGGGGTAAAGCATTGGGTGCAGGGAGTGGCTAATGTTCGTGGCCGCTTAATCCCTGTGATGGACTTAGCCGCCTTTTTAGGTGGGCGAATGACCTCGCAGAGAGCAAGACGAACCCTGATTATTGAAAAAGGGGACGTTTTAAATGGCTTGGTTGTAGATGCAGTACTTGGCATGCAGTATTTTTCAGTCGAGTCGAAGAATGTGTCCTCAAGCATGGACATACCTGAAGCGGCAAAACCTTTCATCATTGCCAGCTACGCTCGTGATGGAGAAAATTGGCCAGTGTTCAGTTTTGATGCCCTAATTGAAGATCAACACTATATGGATATTGCCGTATAGCTTTTCGCTTTTTACATAACGTAGAAAGTTAAGAATTTAAAATAATTATAGAAAGTTACGGTTGCGGAGAAATCAACACCATGAAAGCAAGCTCAGGCAGTGCAATCCTGTCGATACTCTTAAATAACACAGCGCGAGCAGGCTTTATTGTCGCGTTTTTTGTGTTCATATTGGCGTTCTTAGGTATTACTGTATTCGTACAGTATAAAATTGACCAAGACGCAGAATACATCTCTCACTCTGGTGAGCTGCGCGTGCTATCACAGCAGGTGGCGAAAAATGCCGTGGAAGCTGCAGCTGGTAAGGAAGAAGCATTCAGGCTGTTACGTTCGGCTCGTACAAACTTTGAAGCTCGCTGGGGTTATATCACTGATGGTAATCAGGTCACTGGTCTACCAGCTAGTCCTGTAGATGGCATTGATGAACTTCAAAACCTTTGGAGCGACGTGCGTGGATCGGCAGATAGAATATTAGAAACTCAAGATACAGTATTGTCCCTACACGAAGTTGCCGCGACACTTTCTGAAACCATTCCGCAATTGCAGGTGGAATATGATGAAGTTGTAGAGATCTTACTAGACAACGATGCACCAGCTGAACAGGTTGCAGTTGCTCAACGTCAATCATGGTTAGCAGAGCGTATTGTACGTTCCGTAAACAAAGTACTGTCCGGTGGTGATGATGCGGTAATGGCGGCTGATAGTTTTGGTCGAGATGCTAACTTATTCGGTCGAGTGCTTAACGGTATGATCGAAGGTAATGTGGCTATGGGCATTCAGCCGGTAGCTGATGAAGAAGCGGTTGACTCACTAGCTGAAATTTCAGAGTTGTTCGAATTTGTAGCTGGTTCGGTAGATGAAATTCTTGAAACGTCTCCAGAGCTTTTCCAGGTGCGTGAATCAGCGAACAATATATTTAGCCTATCGCAAACACTGCTTGCCCAAACATCATCTTTAACCGAACGTCACGCAGCACGTGCAGGATCTTGGACTTTGCTGCAAACAGTTGGTTACTTATTAGCTGTTATCGGTCTTGTTATGTTGGGTGGTGTTGGTTATGTATCTTACCAAGACACGCAGCGTACCCTTAAAGAAGAGGAAACTAAAAACGAAGCTAACCAAATGGCGATCCTTCGACTTCTTGATGAACTGGCTGACCTTGCCGATGGTGATTTAACCACTCAGGCAACAGTAACAGAAGACTTTACCGGTGCCATTGCTGACTCTATTAACTTTGCGATCGATCAGATGCGTGCACTAGTAACTGCGATCAACGAAACAGCAGTGCAAGTTGCATCGGCAGCACAAGAAACACAGTCCACAGCCATGCATCTTGCAGACGCTGCAGAACACCAAGCACAAGAAATTGCTGGTGCCTCGGCTGCGATTAACGAAATGGCGGTATCCATTGACCAGGTATCGTCAAACGCATCAGAGTCTACCTCGGTGGCAGAGCGATCTGTAACCATCGCCAACAAGGGCGCTGAAGTAGTGCAAGCAACTATTAACGGCATGGACAATATTCGCGAGCAGATTCAAGAAACATCAAAACGTATTAAACGTCTAGGTGAGTCCTCTCAGGAAATTGGAGATATTATTTCTTTGATAAATGATATCGCCGACCAAACAAACATTCTATCTCTTAACGCTGCAATTCAGGCCTCTATGGCCGGTGATGCAGGTCGAGGTTTCGCGGTAGTTGCTGATGAAGTACAGCGCCTAGCTGAACGTTCAGCCGCGGCAACCAAGCAGATCGAAGCACTTGTTAAAACAATCCAGAATGATACAAACGAAGCGGTAATTTCTATGGAACATACCACTGCAGAGGTGGTACGTGGTGCTCGCCTAGCGCAAGATGCTGGTGTTGCTCTTGAAGAAATCGAAACCGTATCTAAGAATCTTGCGGACTTGATTCAAAACATATCAAACGCTGCTCGTCAGCAAGCATCATCCGCGGGTCACATCTCAAATACGATGAACGTAATCCAAGAGATCACGTCGCAAACATCGGCAGGTACAACCGCAACGGCTAAGTCCATCGGTAACCTAGCAGAAATGGCGACAAAACTACGTGAGTCTGTAGCCGGCTTTAAGCTACCTGAATCAAACGTTTAATAAGGTTTGCTTGTGAATGTCGTGCCGGCTCATAGTTGGTCCTTAAAGGCCTTACCAGATATGAGCGAACAGCAATTTTCTCTTTGGAGAGAATTGCTAGAAGCGCGTACAGGTATTTTTGTAGCTGATCATCGTAAATCATTTTTACAATCTAGCTTGATGCATCGTATGCGTAAAGTCGAAGCGATCAGCTATCAAAAATATTATGAGCAAATAGTTGATGGCCCTATGGGCAACATTGAGTGGTCAAAATTGGTTGATAGTTTGACTGTACAAGAAACACGTTTTTTTCGTGATCCAGAAGCATTTGATTTTGTAGCTAGATACATAGCCAGCCATCAAAGCAAATATACGAAAAAAAATCCGTTAGACATCTGGAGTGTTGGTTGTTCTAGCGGAGAAGAGGTTTACAGTTTGGCGATGGTGGCAAGTGAGATCTTGCAAGCATCTGATAACGACTCCAGCTTCTTAGTAACTGGCACTGACATAAGTGTTCCGGTGTTAAGTAAGGCTAAAAAAGCACAGTACAATCCAGGTCGATTGGAAGCAGTGAATGAGCATTACGTTCAACACTATTTTCAGCAAGAGCCAAACGGCTTTTATAAGATTACGGAAAAGTTAAAGAAAAAAACCTGCTTTGCGCAGGTAAATATTTTGCAATTAAATAAGGTGGCTAAAACGCCACGAGACATTATTTACTGTCAAAATGTATTGATATATTTTCGCCGTTCGCGTCGACAGGAGATATTGAACCACTTAGTGGAACGATTGGCCCCTGGTGGTTTACTTTTAATTGGTATGGGTGAAATTGTGGATTGGAAACATGAGCAATTAGAATCAATTAAAGGCGAATCAATCACGGCATTTAAGAAGCGTGCATAACAAAAATTAGTATAATTGGATAGCGGAGCCACTATGGGCGGTCGCCATGATTTTGTAGCCCTTGATTGGGTTAAAGGCGAAATTGAAGAAGTCTTAAAACAGGCTCAGTACGAACTAGAGGCTTATGTAGAGTCTCCAGATGATACTGCGCGGATGAGATTCTGTTTGACTTATTTACATCAGGTTCGTGGAACACTACAAATGGTAGAGTTCTACGGCGCAGCTATGCTTGCTGAAGAAATGGAAGGTGTGGCCCAGGCTATGCTAGACGATTCTGTCAGCGACGCAGTAGAAGCACGTCAGGTGCTTATGCAAGCTATTTTACAACTGCCTAATTACTTAGATCACATTAAGCTCGGTCACAGAGATTTACCGCTGGTACTTTTACCGGTATTGAATGACCTGCGCGGTGCTCGTGGTGAAAGTTTATTGTCTGAAACGTCATTGTTTCAGCCAGACATTAAGCCCAGTGCTCCTATTAATGATCTGCAGCGTAGACAATTTTCAGATAAGCAATTTATTGATCTAGCAAGAAAATTACGTCAGATGTATCAGGTGGCATTGCTGGGATTATTACAAGGCAAAGACACTGAACATAATTCTGAATATTTGCAGAAGGTCACTGCCCGTTTAGCTAAAATATTAAAAGATACACCTGCTGGCTCTTTATGGAACGTTGCTGCTGCTGCATTAGAAGGCATTACTAGCAAAGGCATTTTGATAACCAGTGGAGTTAAAGAATCCCTTAAGCGTTTAGAGCCAGAACTTAAGAGTTTAATCAACAACGGTTCTGATTCGTTCAATAAAATACCTGAAGATTTACTTAAAAACCTATTATTCTATGTGGCTAAATCGGAAACAAGTACTGCAAGAATAGAAGCTGTCCGCAAAGAATTTGAATTAGATTTAGCATTACCAAGCAGTGCAGAAGTAGATGCTGACCGCAGTGCATTGAGTGGTCCAGATAAAGCGACAATGAGCAGCGTTGCCATTGCATTAATTGAAGAGATAACAAGTTTAAAAGAGAAATTAGATATATTGGTCCAAGGAAGGGGCGCTGACGCGAGTCAGATGTCTGAATTGTTGCCTGGTTTCAAAAAGATCGGGGACACAATGGGCGTGCTGGGCTTGGGCACACCAAGAACGGTTGTCTTAGACCAGTATGATGTGATTACTGATTTTGTAAGCAGTAATAGAGATGCTAGTAATACTGAATTAATGGACATTGCTGGGGCACTACTTTACGTAGAAGCATCCCTTGTGGGCTTAAGTGACCGTTTTAATGGGAATAATGAATCGTCATCTCCTGAGCGTATCCAACTGAATGATGCGCAGCAGGTTGTACTGAAAGAATCGATTAAATTAGTTGAGCAAATCAAAGACAAAGTTGTTGAGTATATCCCCAAAAGAGATGTATCTTTATTAGCAGAAGCGGCTTCTCTACTGATGAATTTAAGAGGTGCCTTAATAATGGTGCCACAAGTGGAAGCGGCAGATATTGCTCGTTCATGTTCAAATATTTTACAAAAGCATGCGGATTCTCAAAGCCATCCAGCTGACTTTTTACTAAATTCGTTGGCTGAAGCATTAAGCGGTATTGAATATTTCTTAGAGCGTTTAGAAGAAAGTTCACAGTTTGCTGACAAGGCAATATTAAATAAAGCTAGGGCTGCAATATTACCTTATATATCTCCTTACGACCTTTCACCAGAAGATGGTGTGTTAGATATTGAAGCATTAGAAGAAGATGATTTAATTGAAGTGGATTTTGGTTTAGAAGAACTGGAATTAGAGTCGATAGACGAGCCAATAATAGAACTAGATAAAGAAACTGTTCAGTCACAATCACTTAATAATGAATTAAGGGACTCTCTTTCAGAAATATCTGAGCTGCCTGTGATAGAAGTCAATGGCGACGATGATTCTGGATTTGCAGTTGATGCTCTAGATGATGCGTTAGATTTATCATCTGAAATCGACAATCAAGCTGAGTTGCAGCAATCAATAAATACCTTGTCAGATGTGACACTAGAATTAGATGATGACGATGATTTAATTGACGATGAAATTATTGAAATTTTCTTAGAAGAAGCGGAAGAAGTTTTAGAAACAATCGAAGAGTTTTGGCCCATTTATAAAGCCGATCAACAAAACGATGATTCACTGGCTACTACCCGTCGCGCATTTCATACATTAAAAGGTAGTGGGCGCATGGTGAGCGCTGAAGAAATAGGTGAAACCGCTTGGTCTATTGAAAATATGTTCAATCGAATGATCGATCATACAATTTCATTTTCACCAAACTTTATAGATATTGTTGATTACACCATTACAAAAGTCCCTGCTTTAATTGATGCATTTAAAAATCGAAAAGCAAGTGCTGTTGATGTCTTAGCTATTCAAGAATATGCCCATGCTTTGTCTAAAGGCGATTCGGTTGCCCCTTGGGTTACCGCGCTCGATATAAAAACAGAGTCATCTACTTTAATCGAAAGCAACACTGCTGAAGATGACAACATAATAGATGCTGCATTACTTGAAGTATTTAGCCAAGAATTAAAAACTCACTTAGCAGTAATACAAGATTTTATTGAAACATCACATGATGAAGATTATCAAACTCCAATTAGTGACGAACTTCAGCGAGCGCTGCACACCTTAAAAGGCAGTGCACATATGGCTCACATTGAAAATATTGCTGATGTGGCCGCTGTACTGGAAGATTTTGCAAGAAACTTATGTATTTATCATGTGGATACAAGTGCAGAAATAGTGCACTTGTTCATTCGTGGTAAAGACTTGATTGATGATGGTCATGTTCAATTAAACAATAATGAAATGTTTCCAATTGCCGGGAGTCAAGATTTAACCGCTGATATCCAACGAATCACTAATCAACTAGTGGCTCAGTTTCATCAGAGTCTTGGAACTAGTGCTAATAAAAGTATTGATCCGCAAGTATTGACGATATTTTTATCTGAAGGCATGGATATATTAACCGATGCTGAGAATCTGTTGGAAAGTTGGGAAAACGATACTTCCAACCATCAAATATTAGCCACCGTTGTAGACGATATTGAGACATTAGAAAAAGGTGCTCAAATGGCTGAGCTATTGCCAATTGTTGCACTATGTGACGCGTTAAAAATTGGCTATAACAAGGTTATTTCGGCTGGTTTATTGCCAGACAATGCACTGGTTACAGATATTAAGTTAGGCCATGAAGGCCTGCTAAATATGATGGATATGGTAGCGGCTAGCCAAGCGGTACTTCCTGAAAATGATTTGGTATCGCGTTTAGGCGGTACTCCTATGCAAGCTAAAATATCCGTAGCTATTGAGCGACATTCAAGTGATACGGCAGCTGCTAAGTTAGTGATTCCAGAATTTGCAACGGCTGAAGAATCGATACAGTCAGAGGTTGACCCAGAGCTTTTAGAAATCTTCTTAGAAGAAGCGGAAGAAATAGTTAACTCGATTAGCGCGTCACTTGATGCATGGGAAGTTGATAGAGATAATTTATTACAAGTTGCCGAGCTCCAACGTGATCTGCACACCTTTAAAGGTGGTGCTCGGATGTCAGAAATTAATGCCATTGGCGATCTTGCGCATGAATTAGAAGATTTATACGAAGGCTTAAGCCTAGGAAAGCTGTCGGCTAATAATCAACTGTTTGAATTACTGCATATTTGCCATGATCGATTAAGTGATATGGTGCAAAATCTAAAACTAGGTAAGCGGATTAAATACGCACCAGAATTAATTACTGCTATCCAGTTATATATAGCTGGCGAGTCGTTAGATTTACCTCAAGAACCAGTGGCGATCACAGGTAATAATCTAATTGCAGAGTCAGCGGCAGAGGACGTTAGTGCTGATCAGCCAGAATCAATTTCTGTTGAGCAAATGGCTCTCGAAGCTGATGCTGAAATTGTTGAAATATTTATGGAAGAAGCTGAAGAGTTAATGGAAGAGTTAGATACTCATATCCAAGCTTGGCAGGCAGAGCCAGAAAATCCTGAGCATAATGAAGCGATTCAACGTGTATTGCATACTCTAAAAGGTGGCGCACGTATTACTGGATTAAAAGACATTGGCGATCTTGCCCACGATATGGAGACTGAACTAAACAGTCGTTTAGTTAATAACGAGCATGGTGATGAGTCTTTATTTCAAGAGTTAATTTCACAGTATGATGTGATCATGTCCCGTATAGACAGCGTACAGCTGTGGTTAACAGAAGGCGCACAAGGGCCTCTTATGACTTCAGTTGAGGGCGCAGGAAATATTACTGAGGAACAATCAACAGCCAGCCTAGACTCTACCAAACAAGAGTCTATACCCAAACAAACTAACGTCGTTGCTTTACATCCTAAGCCAGAAAAAGCATTGGCCGCTCAGCAGCAAAAAGCTGAAGGACAACAGTCTAAGCGTGCTGGTCCGCAAGAAATGATTAAAGTGCCTGCTGACTTACTAGATGGTTTAGTGAACTTAGCTGGTGAAACATCTATTAGCCGTGGCAGACTAGAAAACCAGGTAACGGACTTTAGTTACTCGCTGGAAGATATGGATGCAACACTTGATCGAATGCGTGATCAGCTTAGACGTTTAGATATGGAAACAGAGGCGCAAGTGCTGTTCCGTCGTGAGCAACAAGGCCCTGATTACGAAGACTTTGATCCTCTAGAAATGGATAGATATAGCCAGCTTCAGCAATTATCTCGGTCGCTTGTAGAATCGGCATCAGATTTAGTCGATATAAAATCTACCTTGCTTAATAAAACTCGAGATGCAGAAACATTATTACTGCAGCAATCTCGTGTTAACACTGAACTGCAAGAAGGACTCATGAAAACTCGCATGGTTCCGTTCGTCAGAATGGTGCCTCGACTTCGTCGTATTGTTCGCCAGATTAGTTCTGAATTAGGCAAACAGGTTGAACTTGAAGTTAATAATGCCGATGGGGAAATGGATAGAAGTGTATTAGAGCGCTTGATTTCTCCATTAGAGCACATGTTAAGAAATGCAGTGGATCATGGATTAGAAACTACCGCTGGCCGTATTCAAGTAGGTAAGTCGGAAGTAGGCAGCATCCAGTTAGATCTATCGAGAGATGGCAGCGATGTTGTAATACGCCTTGTGGATGATGGCGCAGGTATTAATCTTGAGAAAGTACGTGCAAAAGCAATCGAGCGCGGTTTATTAGAAAAAGACGCTCAACTTTCCGATCAAGAAATTATGCAATTTATTTTACAAGCTGGCTTCAGTACCGCCGAACAGATAACACAGATCTCTGGTCGTGGTGTGGGCATGGACGTTGTAAACAGTGAAATAAAGCAGGTAGGCGGTACGGTTACCATTAATTCGAACCCTGGCCAAGGTACGGAATTTACCATTCGCTTACCATTTACTGTTTCGGTAAACCGAGCGCTAATGACCAAAGTAGGTGAAGCTTTATTCGCCATTCCATTAAATAGTATTGAAGGTATTGTACGTGTAAGCACTAATAATTTACGCGAACTATATAAACAGGATAAGCCAGTTTATAGCTATGGTGGACGTGACTATCAACTGGAGTACTTGGGGCATTTATTACGTGATGAAAATCAAGCCAAATTACCAGACTCCAATGTGCAAATGCCAGTTGTGTTAGTTCGAGGTGCTCAGCCAGCAGCGATTCAGGTAGATACCTTAATGGGTTCTAGAGAAATTGTTGTAAAGGCATTGGGCCCACAATTCAACTCTGTAGTGGGTGTTTCTGGAGGTACAATTTTAGGGGATGGTAGCGTTGTTATTATCCTCGATTTACCAAACATGATGCGACATGTTAATAGTATTGAATACAAACAACATCTTGAACTTGAGCACCAAGCTGAAGCGCAGCTAACAAGTGTTAAAACTGATTCAGTGGTTTCGGTGTTGGTAGTGGATGACTCAGTAACGGTACGCAAGGTGACTTCACGATTGCTTGAAAGACAGGGTTATGAAGTATTAACTGCGAAAGATGGTGTTGATGCAATGGCGATATTACAAGACTATAGGCCAAGTCTGGTGTTGCTTGATATAGAGATGCCACGCATGGATGGTTTTGAAGTAGCCACGCAAATGCGTCACAGCTCGCAGTTAAAAGACATTCCAATTATTATGATCACATCACGTACTGGTGACAAACACAAAGAGCGTGCCATGGGCATTGGCGTAAATGATTATATGGGTAAACCTTTCCAAGAAGATAAATTATTAGCAGCCATTTCACAGTTGACGGATTTGGATTAGTGATAGATTTTAGGCCAATTAAATTGGCCGTTGTAGCAGAAGATTCTCTACAACAGCACAGGCTAAAAAGTGTATTAGAAGATTTTGGATGTGAAGTCATTTCATTTAGCCCACAATCTTTAGTGTTAAAAGGAATAGATGGTAATGTGTCAGCATGGTTGTTGGATCTGCGCGAAGATGATGTATTACTAGAAACATTCCTAGAGTTAGAGCAGCCAATTTTACTGGGATTTGAATCAGCTCCAAGCAAGCAAGATAGACGCTACCCAAAATGGGAAAAAAACCTTTATGCAAAGCTGAAGCAATTATTGGGTAAAGAATTAATTCAAACTCAAACCAGCTTGAATGCTCTTGAAGCTCAGCGTCCATTACTGCCTTCTGCAGCATTAACACTACCAAAAAATATCCGCAGTGCTGAAGTCGGTGAACATGCAAAGCATGTTTGGATTTTAGGCAGTTCGTTAGGGGGACCTGAAGCAGTAAAAGAATTTTTAGATGCATTGCCAAAAGGTTTGCCCGTTGGATTCATATATGGCCAACATATAGATCCACAGTTTGTACCGGTACTAGCACAGGTTTTAGCCCGCCACGCACATTTTAAACTGTCAGTGGCTCAGGGTGGTGATTACGTTCGGTCTGGAGAAGTTCTAATTGTACCTGCTGATCGCGAAGTTACTTTTAAAGATGGTATATTACAATTATTACCCACACCTTGGCCGGGTCCTTATGGACCATCGATAGATCAGCTAATTATTAACACCCATGTTGCATTCCCAACTGCGGGTGTGATCATATTTAGTGGAATGGGGAATGACGGTGCAGAAGCTATACAGCAATTAAAAGATCATGCATTAGCTGTCTGGGCACAGAGTCCAGAGACTTGTGCCAGTAGCGCCATGCCAGATGCTTGCCGAGAAACGGGTTCAGTGAAGTTTAGTGGCTCTCCCCAAGAAATGGCTAGACAACTTGTTGCAAGGGTTCAGTTACTTGAATCAGTGTCTTAAAAACTGAATAAGTAACTTTGAATAATTGATACTACATAAAACCTCTTAACGAGAAAAGATAGGCTAGGTAAATAATATGCTGCAGATAACAACAACCGATACCGATGCCACTGAAATGTTACCTTGCTTGCTTATCCCTATTCAGGGTGGGCGTATGGTACTGCCTAATGTGACGATTGCCGAACTCATTCCTTTTAAAATGCCAACAGACATTGTCAATGCACCCGATTGGATTGTTGGCGAAATTGAATGGCGGGGGACTATGATTCCTATTGTATCTTATGAAGATTTTTGTGGCTTTAAAAAAGGCCTTGCGGGGCAAGACTTACGTGTAGCTGTAGTAAATTCACCGAATGGTGAACAAGGAAAAATGCGGTTCTTTGGTCTGTTAACTCAAGGTTTACCAAGTTTAATAAAATTAGAAGAAGCGGCCATAAAAGAAAATCAAAATACCACTCTACATAAGGGTCAAAAAATGGCGGTAACACTAGAAACAGGTCATGCCACTATCCCAGATTTAGATATGATAGAAGCGGCCATATTAGATGCACTTTAACTTTCAATCTAAAAATCTCCCCAGCGACTTTGCAAAACAGTAATCGCGGTCAATGCTGCCGTTTCAGTTCTTAACACTCTAGGCCCAATTAATTTGGCTATGAATTGGTACTGGCACGCTAGATCTATCTCAGATTGACTCAAGCCACCTTCTGGACCCACTGCAATAGCCGAGCTAGTAACGGCATCTGTAGGGGTTTGTTTGACCTTACCGCGAGGGTCTAAAACCCATTTCTGATCAGCTTGTATATCAGTTAACCAATCTTGGATTTTTTTGGCAGGATGCAACGAAGGAATAATATTTCGTCCGCACTGCTCACATGCAGCGATGATGATCCCATTCCATTGTTTGTGTTTTTTTTCTAAGCGCTCTTTGTTAAGTTTTACATCACAATTCTCGGTCCATAATGGAGTGATTTCGGTTACCCCTAGCTCAACAGCTTTTTGAATGGTAAATTCCATCTTATCGCCTTTTGACATTGCTTGCCCTAAGTGAATTGATAATGGAGATTCATTATAGGTAGTAACTTTTTCTAATAAATTTACTGTTACTGACTTTTTATCAGCATGTTGAATGGTCCCATTAAAATGGAAGCTTCCTTCGCCATTAAATAATATCAACGAACGGCCAGCAACCATTCGTAATACTCGACTTACGTGATTGGCACTGTGCACATCTAACTCAACTATAGTGTGCTGGCTCAATGCTTGAGGTGTATATATCCGTGGAATACGCATGTATTAATCGCTTAATAGTTTTAACGAATGAAGTCTAAGATTAACGAGAATGTTCGCCATCACAAAACGGTGCGTTTTGAGTATCTTTACAGGCACATAAGAACCGTGACTCAGTTTTTACTGCCACAAATTCCTTGGCACTATAAGGAGTACCTGTATGGCTACCGTCACAAAACGGCTGCTTTTCACTGCGACCACACTCGCACCAGAAATAGGTTTTACCCTCAATCAAGTCTACCCGAATAGGTTGGCGCACTACCAAAGCCCCAAGTTTTTCCAAACATTGATACAAGGTTCAGCTTGGTTTAATGTGTAAAAATGCAGACCCGGAGCATCATTATCAACTAAATCTTCGCACATTTGTGTAATTACGTCTTCACCGAATTTTTTAATGCTTTCGCTATCGTCGCCGTAAGCTTCTAACTGTTTACGGATCCAGCGCGGAATTTCAGCACCGCACGCATCAGAGAAACGAGCCAGCTTGGTGTAGTTAGTAATAGGCATGATGCCTGGTACAATAGGGATATCAATGCCCATTGACTGGCAACGATCTAGATAATAAAAATAACTATCAGGATTAAAAAAATACTGAGTAATAGCCGCAGAAGCACCGGCGTCTACCTTACGTTTAAAATTAATTAAATCATCTTCAAAATTTCTAGACTGGGGATGCATTTCTGGATAAGACGCCACATCTATTTTAAAGCGATCGCCGTGTTCGGATCTAATCAACTCAACTAATTCATTGGCGTATTTTAACTCTCCTGCACTGGCAGCCATGCCAGATGGTAAATCGCCGCGTAATGCCACGATTCGTTTTATATCATTATCAGCATAATGGTTTAACAGCTGTTTAATATTGTCTACTGACTCGCCTACACAGGATAAATGAGGTGCAGCGGGGATGTCCATAGTGTTTAACTCCCTAACAACTTTAGTACTGTTGTCACGGGTAGAGCCACCGGCTCCGTATGTTACAGAGAAAAAATCTGGATTAAGCTTAGCCAGTTGATCACGAATTTTATAGAGCTTACGTGTGCCTTCTTCTGTTTTAGGTGGGAAGAATTCATAACTTAGCTGAAAATTATCCATTGGTATCTCGGAGTGAAATCTTTGTACAAGGTTATTAAAAAATGGTGTGCAGAGGCTACCTTATGAACTAAGGTTGCCTCTGGCTAAAGCTATAGTATTAAGCGTTACTATTAGTACTTGTAAGTTTCAGACTTATAAGGACCATCTACAGGGACGTTAATGTAGTCAGCTTGGAATTTAGTTAGGCGAGTTAATACGCCACCAAAACCAGCGACCATATCGGCAGCCACTTCTTCATCTAACTTCTTAGGTAAAACTCTAAGGTAAACATTTTCTGCTTTTTCAGCTGCTGGTAAGTCAGCAAATTTAGCATCCCATAAGTACATTTGAGCCAACACTTGGTTAGCAAAAGAACCATCCATTATACGGCTTGGGTGACCAGTAGCATTACCTAGGTTCACTAGACGACCTTCTGATAAAAGAATCAGGTGATCGTTGTCAGCTGCGTTACGCACAACTTTGTGTACCTGAGGTTTAACTTCCTGCCAATCCCAGTTTTCACGCATGTAGGCAGTATCAATTTCGTTATCAAAGTGACCAATGTTACAAACAACTGCGCCAGATTTAAGAGACTGAAGCATGTTTTTATCACATACGTTTGCGTTACCCGTTGTAGTAACCAGTAAGTCCGTTTTTTGTAGAAGTATTTTATCGATACAATCTATCGTGCCAGTGTTAATGCCATCGATGAATGGAGAAACCACTTCATAGCCGTCCATACAAGCTTGCATAGCACAGATAGGGTCAATTTCAGTGACACGAACGATCATGCCTTCTTGATTAAGAGATTGAGCAGAACCTTTACCTACGTCACCATAACCGATCACTAGGGCTTTTTTACCTGCTAATAAATGGTCAGTACCACGTTTGATCGCATCATTTAATGAATGGCGGCAACCGTACTTGTTGTCATTTTTCGCTTTCGTTACAGCATCATTCACGTTGATAGCTGGAACTTTAAGTTCGCCTTTTTCTATCATTTCTAATAGACGGTGAACACCAGTTGTAGTTTCTTCAGAAATACCGTGGATGGCTGCTAACATTTCAGGGTACTTATCATGGACCATACCGGTAAGATCACCGCCATCATCAAGAATAATGTTTGCGTTCCAAAGCTTGTCGGAACCAGTGCTGGCTAGAATTGTTTGCTCGATACACCATAAAAACTCTTCTTCTGTCTCGCCTTTCCAAGCAAAAACAGGAATCCCAGCAGCTGCAATTGCAGCGGCTGCATGGTCTTGAGTTGAAAAAATGTTACAAGAAGACCAGCGAACATCTGCGCCAAGGTCTACTAGAGTTTCGATTAACACTGCCGTTTGGATTGTCATGTGAATACAACCCATAATGCGTGCACCTGCCAATGGCTGGTTAGCTTTATATTTACGACGCAAAGCCATAAGTGCTGGCATTTCGCCTTCAGCGATGTCGATTTCTTTACGACCGTATTCGGCGTCTAATTTGAAAGCCGCTGCGTCTTGAGCGGCTACTTTATAATCTGTAAATGACATTGTTTTACCCTTTGTGTCTATGACACTTTCAATTAAATTTATGATGTATATTAATGAGTTAAATGTTGGCTGCTGTTTTTAATTCGTCAACCTTGTCTACACGCTCCCATGTGAATGCAGTAAACGTTTTAGATTTTTTCTCGCCACGGTCTGTGTACTCGTATGTAGTTTCGTAAGGTTCACGACCAAAATGGCCATATGCGGCAGTAATTTGGTACATAGGATTTAACAATTCTAGCTGGCTTTGAATAGCGTATGGGCGTAAGTCAAATACTTTACGAACGACCTTAGCAAGCTCGATGTCAGAAATTTTTCCGGTACCAAAGGTATTAATAGATACAGACGTAGGTTCAGCCACACCTATTGCATAAGACACTTGAATCTCACAGCGTTCAGCTAATTCGGCAGCAACAATGTTTTTTGCGACATAGCGACCATAGTAAGCAGCAGATCGATCTACTTTCGAGGGATCTTTACCAGAGAATGCACCGCCACCGTGACGAGCCATACCGCCATAAGTATCCACAATAATTTTACGCCCTGTTAACCCTGCATCACCCACTGGGCCACCAATTACAAAGTTGCCGGTTGGGTTAATGTGGTAAAGAGTATCTGCAGTTAACCATTCTTTAGGAATGACTGGTTTGATAATATGCTCTAGCACCTGCTCGCGCAGCTCTTCAAGGCTGATACTTGGATCATGCTGCGTAGAAAGAACAACGGCGTCTATTTTAGGTTGTTCGCCTTCGTAGTTAATCGTCACTTGAGACTTGGCATCGGGGCGTAACCATGAAAGTGTGCCGTTACGACGCAATTCGGCTTGGCGCTGAACCAACAGGTGTGCGTAGTAAACTGGCGCAGGCATAAGGTTTGGCGTTTCGTTTGTTGCGTAACCAAACATTAATCCTTGATCACCGGCACCTTGGTCTTCTGGCTTAGCGCGGTCAACACCTTGATTAATATCTACCGACTGCTTGCCTATACCATTTAGTACCGCACATGTAGCACCGTCAAATCCTACGTCTGAACTGTTGTAACCAATACCCGTTATCACATCACGCACTATGTCTTCTAGATCCACGTAGCAAGAAGTTGTTACTTCACCTGCAACGACTGCCATACCGGTTTTAACTAAAGTTTCTACCGCCACACGAGCGTGTGGATCACGTGCAATAATGGCGTCTAGTACCGCGTCAGAAATTTGATCGGCGACTTTATCTGGGTGGCCTTCAGAAACAGATTCTGAAGTGAAAATAGAATATTCACTCATTGATGATCTCCTTAAGTATTATCTTTTTTGTATAATTGAATTTGGATTTGAAATCCGTTTCTTAAGCCAACAAATACTTGATGCTGACGGGTTAAACCTGAATCGCTTGCCCACTGGTTTAAATCAACAGGGTCTATACCTAGCCACAGGTCACCACAGCTTTCTTTTACCCAGCTTTGGTTATGAGGGCATAAATCGGTAATTAACAAATAGCCATTTTCATTTAACAATTTGCTAGCCGATTTGATCACCTCTGATGGTGACGGAATATGGTGGATCACCATATTAAAAGCCAAAAAATCAACTTTAATATTTTGCTTTAATGCGACTTCAGTATCGCCTAAAACAAATTTAATTTTGTTGTGCAGTTCTGTGCCGCAATGTTCCTTTGCCACCTTTAGCATGGCAGGTGAATTATCTAGGGCAATTACACGATCAAATATAACGGTAAGGGGGTTTAGAAATCCCCCTTGGCCTGGGCCCACTTCCATGGCGCTTGCCTGTTCAGGCAAGGCTAAGTTCTGCATTACATCTTTTACGCTATCGGCATAATGCTGGTAGCCTGCTATTAAGTCTTGCACATCAGTAAATTTACCAGCGTGCTTCTCAAAAAAGCTTTGGCTTTGCATAGCACGTTCTCGGTAAATACGTGCAACTGCAATTTGTATCTGCGAGTTGGGCCCTAAGTGATCAACCGCTTTTATAATACTGCCTCTTACCAAGTCCATAGTGCTGGCGCCCATGACCGCGCGGCGATAGAAAATAGAATTCCCTTCTTTTCGCGTGGTCAATAAGCCTGCACTGGATAAAATCTTTAAATGGTGGCTCATTCGAGACTGGCTGACTTCAAAGATATTGGCAATTTCCAATACGCCAAAACTGTCTTGCTTTAATAACTGTAGAATTTGCAGGCGCATAACATCCGCCGCAGCCTTATTTAAGGCGGCTAACTCATCGATCTCTAGATCGGCGGATGTATTCGAAACAGCTAACATAGTCAGTATTCAGATAATAAATTGGACACTAGGGTATCATTGGCGACCATACCTGCCAACATCTATATTAAAATATTTTAATATAGATTAGAAGGGTAGTTCATGGTTTGCAATCTTACCAAATTAAAACTAGGTCGATTCCGCATAAGCATATACTTGCTTATAGCTAAAGTTTGGGACAAAGTAGCCGCTAGAAATAATAAGAATAAAGTGAGCTTGGGGGCATCATGAATAAGAAAAATATATTGGGAGTGACGTTTTTAGTGAGCGTATTGGGTGTGGTATTAACTGGAATGGCGACACTCGAACCAGAGAAGCGTACTGCAGAGGTTAAGCAAAAAGAGTATGCCATGGGGGGGTTCCCGGTGTTGCCTAGTTTGCGGGAATAATTGAAATTTATTGGCAGGGACTAACTGAACTCACTTATACCCTGCAATGAAATAAGCCACTTCAATAAAGTGGAACGCCGCTATAAGATCACAAGGGCGTTTCAGTGTGCTCATAAAGTTACGTGATTAAAAATTCAAAATTTTCGGTTTTGTATTCTTGAATTGAGGCATTGCCATTCCTGCGCGAGCATTTATAAACGTGGGGTCAGTGACTGTATAAGTGCGACCTTGGTAAGATAGTTGGTCACCAGCTGGCGTTTCTGTAAAGTGTATCGCTGCTGCAATATGTCCTGGATAATCTAATAATACCGCATCAAGACCTAACAAACTTTCAACTAACCAGCTGAATAGAGACGCTCTATCTTCGCAATCGCTGTAAGGATAGTGCAGCGTTTCGATAGGCAGTAAATAATTCTCCTGCTGAAACTGCTGGCCATCAGTCTTATAGCTAAATGCAGTTTGTACAAATCGTAAGATTAAATTCACCGCCTCAAATTCAGTTTTATCTTTAACTAGCGGGCGTAATTGCTTGAGCAGCTGTTGTGATGTTGCCTGCGGCAAGCCTTGCTGTGGATAATATTCAATCCCTAATTGGGGCAAGGTATTGCTGAATTCAACTAATGCGAAATCGTAGCTCAGACGGATCAAATGCTTCTCCCCATCAAAATCAAAAGAAAGTTGCTTACTTTTAATGTGATTAGAAGGATTAATTTCACTGGTCCCACTGAAGTTAATACTTTTATTGGCGCTATCGTGTTTGCCCGCATAGGTGAAAGCCTGGCCAGCGTTTACTTGTTTGCCGTCTAGGCTTACTGCGTAATATTTTTTCCTGTCTAGGGTAAAATAAGTAACGCCAAATAGTGATTGCGCTGATGGCATTAATAAAAAAGCACTGTGATTATAAGCAAGGCGAGCATCGTACCCCGATTTAACCAATAAAAACCAAGTGAATAACTGCTGTGAATTAGTGTCACGTAAACCCAGTGCCTTACTGTATTCAAACGCCAATAAAGCAACCGCCCAGTCATTTAAATTTAAACTATCTTGATAAGATTTAACGGCGTTTAATAGCGGTTTATGGTTTAGCTTGGCCATAACCTCCCAGTGCTTAGCAATACTTTTACTGTTAGGTTTTTGCTTGAATTTAAGTGAATTACTTTTCACTTTGGGCATAGACAACTGATGGCCAATAAAGTCGAAGTTGACCCTTTCAGCTTTAGGCATGTTTGATATAGCCGGTGGGCGTGGCGGGAATATAGGTTTGGGCTTTAAAATGGGGGCTATTTCAAGGTCGGGCTTGATAACAACAATTGGCTCTGGAGCGTTACTAATAACGGGCTTTTGGGTGGGTTCTGGCAGCTCAGCTTTAGGCAACTCGATAGGCTTTGGTGTTGTATCTAAAACAATGGGTTTTTTAAGCTCAACCTGTTTCCATTGTTGCTTTAAAAAGCCAACAAACTCCTTGTCGTTGGCATCCATGTAATCTTGAAACTCTTGTTGAGCGACGTTCGCATCAAAACTGTTCTGTTTTAGCCAGGTTTCATATTCGCTTTCACAGAAAGCGCTTACTGACATCAGGGTGAAAAACCCTAAAAGAAGGTAACGGTGCATATTAAAAGCTCCCTATATAAATAGGCTTAGGTGCGTAATTTTTACCCAGTAAATCACAGAGCCATATATCTTGATAGTGGTCTGGCTTACTAAGGTATTTAGTTCTCATTTTTGCTTGTCAATACTACCAGTCAATACTGGAATCTGGTTAAATGCGCTAAATCATTTTACGGTTAGAGAATTAAACGGAATTAATATGAAAAAAATACTAACAGCTTCACTAATATCGGCTTTTTTGGTTGGCTGTGGAAGCGATGATAAAAACAATGGCTTGGATGTAGATTTAAGTCAGTTTAAAGGCTCTGAGTCAGTGAGATCGATTTCAAATGGCGGCAGTGTGTCAGATGGAAGTGCGTTATTAATAAACCAAAAAGTGACTGGGAATATTATAGATGGCTCGTCTGTGAATTTTAATTTTAACCATTCTCCAGGAGAGTTAGTGACCGCTAAATTGTCCAGTTCGGCCGAAGACTTAGATTTATTCGTTTATGGTGGAACAGTTGATGTAGACAGCACTAGTTTAACATCAAATGAACTTGTAATTTTTAATTCAGAGGCAAACCAAGACTACAGTGTTCAAGTTGAGTCATTCACTGGTGGTGGCGCATTTGATTTAACATTGAATGAAACAACTCGCGATTCTTTGAATTTAAGTAATAATGAATACCTAGTTAGCTTCAGTTATTCATATTCAGAGAATTGCAGCTATTCTGCGACACCTATTGAGGGAACTAATCAATTTATGG
>JBLHVV010000014.1:0-44477 GCA_047628755.1 Crocinitomicaceae bacterium
TGGGAGTTGGCAAAGCAAAATTTATCAAATCTAGCACTTGGGCCGATCGAATAAAAAGTAATGACCAATTCAACTATTTAAAGCCTATGCATTACGTAAACCTTCCTGAATCATCTAATACTTACGATAGAAAGCGTGACTGCGATAAAGATAAATGCATTGTAGAGGCCATCAAAACATTTAGTTTAATAGCCAAAACAGGCACTAAAAAACAACAAAAATTAGCTTTGAAAATGCTGGTTCATTTGATTGGCGACATTCATCAACCACTTCATGCGGGTCTAAAAAAAGATCGAGGTGGAAATTGGTATAAAATACAATATCAAAACAAAACAATTAGTTTGCATAAATTTTGGGATAAACAGCTCGTTGAAAGTATCACCCGCGATTGGCAAGCGCTTGCTAATATAATCGCCTTGAAAGAAATTAAAGTGCCGGTGTTAAGTCCAGAAATATGGGCACAGGAAAGTCATAAGATCACTACAGAATTTGTATACCAAGCGAAAGAAAATCAAAAGGTAAAAAGAGCATATCTAAAAAAAGCTCAAATAATTACAGAAACCCAATTAGGTAAAGCTGGCTGGCGTCTTGCTATGTGGCTGAATAAGCTTTGGTAGTTAAATAAAGAGCCAAAAGCGTTAAAAGAAGCTAGGAATGGATATTTTCATGTGGATGAAAATAAAACGACAGAAGAAGTCTTCCTGACTAGTTCTGTCGTTAATGCCTGAAGGATTGAGTCCTTCTAGCTTTATTGTCCTTAATTTCTGCTATCCATAGCTCTGGCATTTCCGTATGCCTGAAAATAAAGTGTCAGAGGTGATCTTCCTAATCGCTTCTAGCAAAATACTTAAATTATTTTCCTGGGTGTGAAAATAAAATGACAGGAGAGATCTTCCTGATCAGTCCTGTCAAAACACCCTAGGTCCGCCTTCCTTTTGCAGTTATTCAATCCTTTGAATGCTTCCTTGTTTTCCAATCATCCTTGATTGCCCATCCCTGTATGTTCTTCCTGAACAAGTGATACTTTAGCAAAAAAGGATTTTTTTTCAGGGCTGTTAACACGAAGAAAGCAGGCATTATAAGAACTCATTAATTATGATTAGTATATATGGGGCCTATAGGTGGTACTTAAGTGCTAATAGCATCTAGCTGTCAGAATAATATATTTTTAGCCTACAAGATTTGTAGGTTATCTCTTACAAGTTAATTGGGGCTTATCGTACAAAGAACAGCCTAAGGAAATATCACAAATAATAATACGAAATAAGTCTGTTAATGGATTAGTGAGATTGGCTGAGACTGTCTTGTTTTAGTTTCATTAATGGGTCTATTCTAGAACCATGTTTACATTTATTACCCCCAGCCACATTAAAAATCTTAAAAATCTAAAGTTGGTTTTTACAACTTTGCACGAATTAAACGATCAGTTCATAAATAATATCAAGGTGCATAAACACCACAGCGAAACCAAGTTATCAGAGTCTGAGTTTGAGCATGCCTTAAATAGAGTTTATCAATCTATGGAGCCCCACATAAAGGCCATGGTAAGTTGGGAGTATTATTTACAGCAAGCACTTAAAAATAAACACAAGATAGAGCCAACTTTGATAGTCGCAGAGCGCCAGCCCCAAATCTTGCCTAATACTCGCTATTATTCAAAGGTTGCATGCCTACGCTTATTCCCTCAATTGCATCAAGCTCATCTGTGGGAGCATTATGGCCATGCTCATGAAGGTATTGCGATTGAATTAGATACCACCCATGAATATTTTACCGCGTTAAAACTTGACTCTGGGCCGCAGCTATTCGAAGCCATCAAGTACGATGATTCACGCCCTGGCGCTCCCAGTAAACAGCACCCATTTCCAGCCTTGCTTTCTCAGCCTGAGCACTGTGCATATGAACAGGAGTGGCGATTGATCAGAACCTTAAACCCCTCTAACAAGGCGCCTGCTGAATTTAAACTACCAAAGGGTCTTATTAAACATATTTATTTGGGTTTAAAGTGTGAGACTAAGTTAGCCGAAGAGCTTGCTAAGTTAATCAAGATAGACATGCAGTTTAGACGGGTCACACTGCGACAAATGGCGGTTAGTGAGACCCACTTAAGATTACAGGCGATAAATTTAAGTCAGTATATATAAACATTAATTGATTCAAATTCATGGGCTTAAAATGTTGTGCTAGGCTAAATTAATAAAATAGTCAGGTGTAGCTATGCAGGCGCTAAATATATTAATTGTAGATGACGCCAATTTCATTCGTGATTTGGTTAAAAAAGCCGTTAAAGCTCAGTTTCCAACAGCTAGAGTTGACGACGCTGCTGATGGCTTAAAAGCTAAGACTATGATGAAGTCGGGCACCTATCACGTAATATTATGTGATTGGGAAATGCCTAATATGAGCGGTTTAGAAGTATTGCAGTGGATGCGCAGCGACGAGCGCTATGCCAAAATTCCCTTCATGATGATTACTAGCCGAAGTGAAAAAATCCATATTATTAAAGCTGTACAGGCCGGTGTAAGCGAGTACATTGGCAAGCCTTTTAGTAACGAGCAGCTAGGCACTAAACTTGCGCGCTTGATTTACAAGTTTTATAAGACAAGTCCAACCCAAACAGCGAGTCAGGCTAAGCAATCCAGCAGCAGTGATAACGCCAGTCTGTTAACAGGAGGTTCAGCTTCAACTGCCAAGCCTAAGCAAGTTTCTAGTAGCGCTGGGTTGTTAGCGGGCAACTCACAAACCGAACAGCTAATAGATACTAAACCGAAAGCAGCACCTAATAAAAAATCAGCGTCCTCTTCTTCGGTGGCATTGGCGCAAGTTAGAACCGCAGACGGACAAGAACTGCGTTGCATTGTAAAAGACATTAATCTCACTGAAATCAAGTTAATCGTTAAACGTGAAGAAGGAATTCCACGCCTATTTGATCAAGTGGTGGTAGACATTGTCAGCAAGGCTGAAGATATTGTGGCTAGGGTAAACTGCTTTGTTAGCGCGGTGTCGTCTCCCGATAAACGCATAGACGGAGAGATGTATAACATGATGGTGCGTTATGACGATGAAGACCCTGAAAAGCTAGAGGCGCTATCAAAGTTTGTGGCGAAGGTTCGTTAAGATCTAGCAAATTAGCCCACTTCCGATTGTCGCGAAAGGGGAAGCTCGCAGCTAAAAGTACTGCCTTTACCAAGGATACTTTGAATTTCCAAATGGCCTTCGTGGCGAAGTAGTGCGTGCTTAACAATGGCAAGTCCCAGGCCCGAACCACCTGTCTCGCTGTGGCGACTGGCGTCAGCTCGATAAAACCGCTCGGTGAGTCTCGAAATATGAATTGGGTCAATCCCTAAGCCATTGTCCACCACGTCTAAATAAATTCTGTGTTTGTTTTTATGCCACTTAATTTCAATCTCACCACCTTCAGGAGTGTATTTAACAGCGTTAAAAATAAGGTTACTAAATGCACTGCTCAATTCGGTTGCGTTGCCTTTAATGTTAAAGTCTTCACATTCTAATGTAATGGTGTGCTTACCAGCGCTTAAGGCTTTTGCATGGCCTTGAATCCCAGTTAATAAAGGCTTAATAGAGACGGTTGACTGACTGTCTTCATTATCATTATTCTCTAAACGGCTCAGTATTAATAAGTCTTCAATTAATCCTTGCATGCGATCACTTTGCTTATGCATTTGATGCAACGGTCTTCGCCACATTTCGGGAATACTGTCCTCGTATTCAATTAGTGTTTCTAGATAACCTGCAATAACGGTTAAAGGTGTGCGCAGCTCATGACTAGCATTTCCAATAAAGTTTTGTCTCATGGTTTCAAGCTGTTTAATCTGGCTGATATCTCGGCATACTATTAAGCGGTCCTTTTTACCGAATAGTGTTATGTGGATTTGTAAAACTTGGTCTTGATGGATAGGCGAAGTAAGTTCTAATGGCGTGTCGTATTTACCTTCATCAAAATAGGCTTTGAAATCAGGCTCCCGAACAATATTGGTTATGGGCATACCAATATCTTCAGGGTCTTTCAAACCTAGCAGGTTGCCTGACGCGTCATTCCACCACTCAAGTTCGGCGTAATTATTGAGCATTATTACTCCGTCTCGCATGGCTGAAGTAGATTCTTGGACACGGCGAATAACAGACTTTAAGCGTTTTTTAGATTTACGCTGGCGCAGTTGCAGGCGATAAACATCATCAAAGACCGCTCCCCAAATCCCATACCCGTATGGAGGGTCGCTTACTTCAGAGCGGTCCAACCAAGATTGCAGTTTATGCAATTGCAGATAGTGCCATAGAGTATAGGTAATGCCTGTAAGGGCTAGGCTCCATGCTAATACATCAAATAGCAAGCCAATGACGACAGCCGCAACAAACCCCAAAAGAGTACGCTGAGTGGCTTTTCTCCATTCGTACTTCATAGGGCACTTGTCATAAAAATGGTTATAAAAACTGTTATTGGATCTGGTAGTAGTGCTGTCATTAAAGCCATCATCTAATTTGTTATTCAACTGCAGTCAAGATACCTTAGTTGAGAATCGATACCCAGTCCCGTGAACGGTCTGGATGAAGTATTCGAATTCTTTCCCTAGAGCTTTTCGTAAACGACGAATATGAACGTCCACAGTACGTTCTTCAACATATACGTTACCACCCCAAACCTGATCTAATAACTGGGTCCGACTATAAGCTCGTTCTTGGTGAGTCATAAAAAACTGCAACAATCGATATTCTGTAGGCCCTATTTCTAGTGGGTGGCTGTTGGCACTAACACGATGACTTGCAGGGTCTAATTCTAACCCTTGTATGTTAATCGGTTCTTCAGAACTTTTTGGGGAAGTTCTTCTCAACACGGCTTTTAAACGGGCCACTAATTCTCTAGGAGAAAATGGCTTTGTTATGTAGTCGTCTGCGCCAGCTTCTAAGCCTGCAATTTTATTAGTTTCTTCGCCTTTAGCGGTCAGCATAATAATAGGGGTTTCGCTAGTGCGTTCGTCACGCTTTAAGCGTCGCGCAAATTCAATTCCGCTGGTACCTGGCAGCATCCAATCGAGCAACACCATGCTCGGACTTTCGTCAACTAGTATGGCATACGCTTCTTGAGCGTTACTGGCTTCTAGGCAGTTGTAACCTGCCATCTCTAGGGCGACGGCTATCATTTCCCTGATTGACGCTTCGTCGTCGACGATTAAAACTGTTTTCCCTTCTTGTTTCATTGCAGGCTCAATAGAAATTAATGACAAACGTATTACAGCTTTAAATTATGACACTAATATGACAGTTGATACTAATTACCCATGTGTTTATGCAGTTATTTCAATAACAACGCTAGTTAACGGGTATATAGGTCAAATAGTGGGCAAACAGACCTACATACACTGCGGCGCCAGCCCAATGATTATTCAAGAATGCTTGAAACACTTTTTTGTTATCACGGTCTTTAATTAGCCATTGGTGATAAGTAAACAAACCGACTACAACAAGTACCGATAGGTAATAAGGCCAGGTGGCGTTAATGGCATTACCCACCATGAATAAACTTATAATGGTCATTGCTTGAAGCACGCCAATTATAAACTTGTCTCCATCGCCAAATAAAATGGCCGTACTTTTGACTCCTATTTTTAAATCGTCTTCACGGTCAAGCATGGCATATTGAGTATCGTAAGCCACCGTCCAAGTAAGTGTAGCGGCATAAAGCAGCCAAACCACATCGGGTAGACTGTTTTGTTCGGCAGCAAACGCCATAGGAATAGCCCAAGCAAAAGCAGCTCCCAGCATTACTTGGGGTAAATGGGTGTAGCGTTTCATAAAAGGATATAAGGCCGCTAATACCAGCCCGCCAAAAGATAGGTAAATGGTAAATTCGTTAGTGAATAAAACCAGGATAAAAGCGCTTACACATAGGCCTGCAAACAGTCCTAATGCTTGTTTTTCTGAAATTATTTTTTGTGCCATAGGCCTATTTTTAGTGCGCTGTACATATTGATCCACATGTCGATCAGCGTAGTCATTGATAACACAACCAGCGCTGCGCATAATTATGACCCCTAAAATAAAAATCACTAAATTAGCCAAACTTGGAAAACCTTCCCCAGCAATCCAAAGGGCCCAAAGGGTTGGCCACAATAAAAGATAAATACCCACTGGCTTGTCTAGGCGCATTAGTTGGGCATAGAAGGGCAGCTTAGGGTGTCGAGCTATAAGTCGAGATTTAAGTCTAGATAAAAGCCAATTCATAGGTAACGCAGAGGTCCAGTTAGATAAGTAACCAGTCTAACTGTTTGAAGTAGGATTCAGAACTTATTTAACAACAAGAAGCTCTGGTAAAAAGTATTCGGAAACTAATAATGGCTTGTCGTTCACCGTAAAGATTGAACGTCTAGCCCAGCTGGTTCGGGTATTAACCTCGCCCTGCTTAACTTCAATTGCCCCTCGGGACATGTTTTTATGTGTAAACAAAAACTCCCCCAATGGTTTTTCGCGCAACCATAAAAGCTGACGTTCAATGCCTGTCAACGTGCTTCTCGGAATAACACTGCGGGCAAATACATAAGGTTTATTGCCAATACACAAGGCTACTTCACGGATGTAGACCTGCTCACGAAAATTAATATTTAGAGCACTGGCTTCAGATACCGACGCTCTTGCAAAACCAGTATAAAGAAGCTTTACAGAAAAGGACCCAGGAGCTAAATTTTTGAGCCTAAGCGTTAGTGACCCCTTGTCTAGCAACCAGCTACTAAACTTTCTGGGCAGCAGGCTGCTGGGCATTGGTGATAACTTCAGCCAATGCTGCTGACGTAAACTTGACGAGATAATAAGTGACATGATGGACGTATTAACATATTTTGACCGAAGAATGCGTTAACAACCCCTCTAAATCAAGCTTTGATTTGTACCAAGGGTTCGCTTTGGGGTAAGGTAGCGCGGCGATTTATCTGCGTATATATGTTTGGAGAGAAGTATGAGTCAAGATTATAAAAAGTGGCAATGTATTGTCTGTGGTTGGATTTACGATGAAGCAGAAGGCTGTGCAGACGAAGGTTTAGAGCCTGGCACGCGTTGGAGCGATATTCCAGAAGACTGGTTGTGCCCAGATTGTGGTGTAGGTAAAGAAGATTTTGAGATGATCGAAATTTAACACCGATCATCTTGGACTAATGGTCTGCTTTACGTCTATGGCAGGCCCTTGTTGTAACGTTTACTGTTCGGTATACGTCTGAATTTTTTATAAGGTTATTTTATGTTAGCTCCCCTGATTGTGATTGGTACTGGTTTAGCAGGTTATAACCTAGTTAAAGAATTTCGTAAGTTAGATGCTGATCGGGAAGTGATATTGTTGACGTCTGATGATGGTCGTCAATACAGTAAGCCAATGCTATCTACGGGCTTCAGTAAGCAAAAAGACGATAATGGCCTGGCCATGAATGATGCTGGCGTTATGGCTGTACAATTCAAAGCTGAAATTCGGACATTTCAAACCATTACTAAAATCGATGCTGATAACCAAATCGTTTATGTGAATAACGATGCTATTCATTATGGTGAATTGGTCTTAGCGTTAGGCGCTGCACCCATTAATTTACCAATTAAGGGCTCTGAGTTTGCCTTGCATGTAAATGATCTAATGGATTACCAAGTATTTTACCAAGCGGTTCAGGGTAAAAAACGCGTAGCGGTCATTGGAGCAGGCCTGGTGGGCTCTGAATACGCCCACGATCTAGCCAGTGCCGGCTACGGGGTGGACTTAATTGCCCCTGAGCAACAACCCCTAACTAATTTAATCCCAGATGTGTGCGGCCAAGCATTAATTCCTGCTCTTGAAGTCTTAGGTGTTACGTTACACATGGGAAGAACCGCCAACGAAATAGTGAAGCAAGTCGACGGCTATAGCGTTATTTTAAATGACGGCACGACTTTAGATTGCGACGTTGTATTAAGTGCGGTGGGTTTACGTGCAAGAACTCAATTAGCCAGTGAGGCGGGTTTGGCAGTTGAAAAAGGGATACAAGTGGATCGTTTATTAAAGACGTCTAATGAGAATATTTATGCGTTAGGCGATTGCGCTCAAGTCGATGGATTACATTTATTATATGTACTGCCCTTAATGAACAGTGCTCGTGCACTCGCTAAAACTTTGTCAGGTACCGCCACCGAAGTAAAGTACCCAGTAATGCCAGTAATGGTAAAAACACCAAGCCTTCCAATTGTAACCTGCCCTCCAGTTAGCGGCAGTGAAGGAAACTGGGAAATAGATGGCCAGAGCCCACACTTACAGGCGCTATTTAAAGATACTAAGGGTAAATTACTAGGTTATACCTTGACCGGAGACCGAGTTGCTGAAAAAATGAAACTTAATAAGGAACTGCCAGCTATGTTGGCTTAAATATAAAAATAACAATAGATAGGTTCAAAATGCGCAAACCTGAATTAGCGGCATTCGTGGCAGACCAAGCTGACATTAGCAAAGACAAAGCCTCAGAAATAATTAACATCATTACTGACCAAATTACTGAAGCATTGCGTCAAAACGATCAAGTAAGCTTGGTTGGCTTTGGTAGTTTTGTTCAAAAGCATCGTCCGCAGCGTCAGGGTAAGAACCCTCAAACCGGCGAAGCAATTACCATCAAGGCAAGCAACTCGGTTGGCTTTAAACCTGGTAAAGCATTAAAAGAAGCGGTTAATTCTTAATCGTAATCTTTAAAGGCCACTTTTTAGTGGCCTTTTTTTGTGGGCTTTTTTTGTGGCCTATTATTTTCTGGCGCGGTAATTAAATAGACGCTCAAGGTAGCCGTGTTATCATTCTCCTGCGCATCGCGTATTCGCCTCAAGTAAGACCGGTCTATGGTTACAGAAATAGAGGCAATGTTTTTAATTATGATCAAGTGACTAAGCAATGTTGAAATTTAAATTCATGTTATGGGCTTTAGCTCAAGTACTAAAAAAGTCGGCCAAGAGCAATTTAGCTTGTGCTGAATATATAGATGGGAAGGATGTCCTGTTTCAAATACAAACGGCCAGTGGCAGTGGTCGTCATTACACTGTAAAAAATGGCAAAGTAAAATCATCAGCAGGTATTGCTGCTGATCCTACATTTACTCTATCGTTTAAAGATGCGGCGGCTGGTTTGTCCATTCTTACTGCAACAGATAAAAATGCATTTATGGCTGGCATTCAAAGCAAAGATCTTGTTATCAGTGGCGATTTTGGTGAAGTAATGTGGTTCCAAGGTCTAACCAAATATCTAAAACCTAAGAAAAAGAAGTAACTATGAATACAGCACCTCAAGGATTAACCAAACAAATATTAATTGCCATGACTTTGGCGATTATTTTAGGAGCCCTTGCGCAAGCCTTTACCGGTTATGCCACTTGGTTCGATACTTTGCTAAATGACTATTTGGTAGGCGGTGTGTTTTTTGTTATTGGCAAAATCTTTGTGGCCACGCTAAAGCTGTTGGTGGTGCCATTGGTATTGGTGTCATTAGTCTGTGGTGCGGCTAACTTGGGATCTGGTTCTCAGTTAGGACGTCTGGGTGGTAAAACTATTCTGCTCTATCTGATGACAACTGCAATCGCCATATCTTTAGCCATGAGCTTTGCTTTAATATTTGAACCTGGAGTTGGCGCCAATCTCTCCTCAACTTCTCAGTTTAAAGTAAACGAAGGTTCTTCATTTGCTCAAGTGCTAATAGATATATTCCCTAGTAATCCTATTGCGGCTATGGCGGAAGGCAAAATGTTGCAAATAATTGTGTTTGCATTGCTATTGGGTGTTGCCATTAACCACAGTGGCGAACGCGGTAAGCGCATTAAAGACAATTTTGAAGACTGGAATGAAGTTATTCTTAATCTTGTCAGTCTATTAATGAAGGTCGCACCCATTGGTGTATTTGCATTATTATTCACATTATTTGCAGATCGAGGTTTAGCTGCCATTCAAGAATTGGCCGTTTATTTTATTGTGGTAGTAGCTGTATTGTTTGTTCATGCCACTTTAGTTTATGGGTCTTTGATTACTTTTATTGCACGCTTAAGTCCTAAAACCTTTTACAAAAAGATGCGCGATGTACAGTTGTTTGCATTCAGTACTTCATCTAGCAATGCAACATTGCCTATTACAATGCGCACCGTTGAAAAGCGCTTAGGAGTGGACAACAGTGTGGCTTCTTTCAGTGTTCCTTTAGGTGCCACTTTGAACATGGATGGCACAGCTATAATGCAAGGTGTAGCCACAGTGTTTATCGCTCAAGCATATGGCATTACGCTAGCACCAGCCGACTTTTTAGCGGTTATTGCAACCGCAACTTTGGCCTCGATTGGAACTGCAGGTGTACCCGGTGTAGGCTTGGTAATGCTGTCGTTAGTACTGACTCAAGTGGGTTTACCAGTTGAAGGTATCGCGTTAATTATTGGTGTTGACCGCTTAT
Source organism: Crocinitomicaceae bacterium (assembly GCA_047628755.1). Lineage (GTDB taxonomy): Bacteria > Pseudomonadota > Gammaproteobacteria > Pseudomonadales > Oceanobacteraceae > Bermanella. The sequence continues at coordinate 10,433 of JBLHVV010000014.1, forward strand.
TAGATATGCTCCGAACAGCAGTAAATGTAACTGGCGATGCGGCGGTGTCATGTGTGGTTGCTGTCAGTGAAAAGAAATTAGACAAGGCGTGTTTTGATGATTCAAATTCAGGCTTAGTAGATTTAGAAGGAAAGTAAATGCGAGTTGTTATTTGTCTGTTGGCGCTGTTCTCTACTTCTGGTTGGGCAGCTTCGGCTGCAAACACTGTTGAACAGTTAAGCTCTCAAGTGGCCCCTTTGTGGCAATCTATAAGGCCTACTTGTGTTATGGCTTTAGATCTTGAGTTACAACAGGCAGTATCAAGCCGCATTGAGTTTTTAGATAGCCAGCTAATAGCTAGTAATTTAACTGCACATTTATCACCCTTAAGTTTAAACAAAGACAAAGCTTGGAAACACCCTTCATGGTCATCGAGAGAGAAACTAGAAAAGTCGGCATTAAGTGAAGAAGAGCGCGAGTCATTTCGGGAATATTTTTTTAAGCTGCAAACTCAAAAACCAAACCCTGAACGAAAGAAGCTAGTGCAGCAGGTTCAGAATATGAGCGAGAGTCTTAATTTCGTATTAAGAAAAGAACTGTGGAAAATGTGCCATGCGTTAGGGTTTCATTCCATTCCACAAAAACAATTAGAAACGGCCGTCCATCAGCGTTGGTTAAAGCAAAAAACGATCGTTAAAGTGCAATTAAATAAAGAACTGGCTGCATTTTATTTTTACAGCTTTAGAAAATTACCCAATGCTGAGTTGGCATCAATAGCAAATGCATCTCTACCTCTGTCCTTGTGGGTTGAAACCAGTAAGTCATCAATTGAACAGTACTTTCAGCAGTTACGTGGTGAATTGTTAGCCATAAAGTTTGAGCTGGTTGAACCATCTAGCGATGACGTTTCGTTTCCGACTAGACAACCGTTTAACCCAGCTCCTTTTATTGAATAAAGTAAACCGACACCTTTAGCTTTTTAGTAAACGTGCCATTTCTTGTAAGTCGTCCTTAGAATCCAGCACTTTCTCTAACGCAGCCTCTGCTTTAGATGGATCAATATTCAACGCGCTGATGATTTCATCTGAAATCGGTTCGAACGGAGCATCATTCAAATCGTACTGTCTTAACATGCGTGAAGATACGTAAAGCATTTTGCTTAACACGCAATGCTTGCCATCATATGCTGGTTCATTTTGATAGCGGATGGCCGTACAGACTTCCTCGGGAAGTCCCCATTGATTAAATAAATTACTGCTGATCTGTTCCCTAGTCAGCTTCATTAAATGTTGCTCTAGATAATATCGATTAATTTGGGGATTCGCATCTATATGTCGATTCACCATTTTGAAATGGGGAGGGAAAACGTGCCCTAAAATTAAAAACCCAAAGTTGTGTAATAAACCACACAAATAGGCAATGCCTTGGCTAGGCCGTGACTCTGGTGGTAGGGCCCTAACCAATTCAGACATCATGGCCGCGGTGTAAACACTTTGCTGCCAAAAGGGCGTGTAACCTTGTGGACCGTCTTTGGGAACTTCCAATGTCCGGCCTAATGAAAGACCCAATGCTAGGTTGATGACTAAGTCAAAACCTAATACTCGTACCACCGCTTCTTGCACATTCACTATGGGACTTGCAACACCGTAATACGGGCTGTTCGCCCAACTGATTACTTGTGCAGCTAAGCCAGGGTCTTGATTCACAAGCTTAGCCAGTTCATCGGTTTCTGCATCTGGATCCATGCGCAGGTCGATAATTTTTTGTGCGGTCTCAGGCATAGGAGGCATGTCTAGAGTTTCTTCAAGGCGCTGACTAACGCGAAGCTGAGTAAAATCTCTGACCACATTATTAATTTGTGATATATCGGTTTTGGCCCATTGCTGACTAAGGGGTTCTTGTTTGGGAATCGTTGCACAATAACTACCAACCCGTGCGCTGGAAACTAAGGTTTGGAAGTCATTCATGGAAATTTGCAAGTGTTCTCTGTCGTTTAGCCACATTTCGATAGAATCAAGTTCTAATAACGCTTCATCAACATAGGTATCTAAACCTGTCACTTGGGGCAGTGCAGGTATGGTCTCTAAATTAAGTCCTTGTTGAATCTTAGCTACTTTTGCTTTATCAAGTGGCCAAAGCTGTCTTGACGTGGCCGCCTCAAGCTTGTTCAAATCTAAGATATGACTGGCAGGGTAAATCACTTGAATACGACCGATGTCGTCTTCTAAAATGGATATTTGTGCTGTATTGGCAGAAATTCCGGGCATATTAAAAACCGCTGATGTGGCCGAAAGAGACGCGGTTTCAGCCAATGTATAGTCTACGTTCCATTCGTCCAATACTTCCTGAACCTTGCTTGGTAACGTCATGACGTCTCTCACTTATATAAAGAATAGCTGGATAATCTAGGGTTGCTGCTTGTTTAGAGGTAAATACAATCAGTCATCCTAACTATAGGATAAAATCAGCGACGTATAACAAGACTTGAGCTTATGAATGGATTATTTCTAGTTATGTGACGTGGACACCAATACATTTGCCAGCACAGCTACTAAGGCGCTAAAAGTTAGTTATTAAACCTGCCCATATCGAACGTTTTCACCTAGCCAACGTTGTATCAAAGGATCTACACATTTTGGGGCTTTTTGCTGACACATTTGTCCCCATTTTTTGATGTCGTCTAGAAGGTAACCATCCTGTTGAAGGTCTGCAATCCGCATTTGCATCAAACCTGTTTGTCGCGTACCCAGTACTTCTCCTGGGCCACGGATTTGTAAATCAATCTCTGCAATTTTAAAACCGTCGGTAGTATCCCGAATGGCCTGTATGCGTTGCTTACCTTGCTGGCTTAGCGGGCTTTGATATAACAACACACAATGACTTTCAGTTGTTCCTCGGCCAACACGACCACGTAATTGATGCAGCTGAGAAAGGCCTAAACGCTCAGGATTTTCTATTACCATAAGGCTGGCGTTGGGCACATCTACTCCAACTTCAATAACGGTAGTTGCCACTAATAAGTTCAGCTCACCCTGCTTGAATCGATCCATTATATTGGCTTTTTCGGCCGGTTTTAATCGACCATGAACCAAGCCCACCTTCAGTCCGGGTAAAAATACTTGCAGCTCCTGCGCAGTCACTTCAGCGGCTTGGGCTTCTAGGGTTTCATTTTCTTCAATCAAAGTGCATACCCAATAGGCTTGTCGCCCCTCTGAGCAAGCTACTTTAACCCTGGCCATAATATGTTGCCGTCTATTCTGATCTATGGCCACAGTATTCACCGGTGTGCGGCCAGGGGGTAACTCATCAATTACGCTAGTATCTAAATCGGCGTAGGCGCTCATGGCTAATGTTCTAGGAATAGGCGTTGCCGTCATAATCAATTGGTGTGGGCTAAAATCATGTCCCTTTTCTTTTAGGCTTAAACGCTGATGTACACCAAAACGGTGTTGCTCATCAATTATGGCTAAACCTAAATTGGCAAACTCTACGTGTTTTTGAAATAAAGCATGGGTTCCTACCACAAACTGAGCATCGCCGTTGGCAATAGCCTTCATAGTGGCCTCACGGGCTTTGCCTTTTACTTTACCGGCTAACCAGCCAACTGAAATATCTAATGGTTCTAGCCAGTTTTTAAAATTAATAAGATGTTGCTCGGCTAAAATTTCAGTGGGTGCCATCATCGCTACCTGAAATCCTTGCTCAAGTGCGCTTAAGGCGGCTAGAGCGGCCACTAGGGTTTTACCTGAGCCAACATCACCCTGGACTAAACGCAGCATGGGGACGCCAGTTAAGAGGTCTTTAGCAATTTCATTTTCTACTCTTAGCTGAGCGTTTGTGGGTGTGAATGGCAGCTGAGAGAGCAATTGTTCACGTAACTTATGGGCAGGGGTTAGTTTAGGTGCAGGGTCAATTTGCATCTCTGCACGCATTTTTAATAAACTTAAGTGATGTGAAAGCAACTCTTCCATAATTAGCCGCTTTTGCGCCGGATGCCTGCGCTGTTCTAGTTCGGCTATGTTGGCACCCGCTGGCGGTCGGTGTAAATACAGCAATGCTTGACGTAAATCGGGCAATGAAAATGGCGCTAATAATTCGTGGGGAATTAAGTCATCAATGGCGCGACCACGCTTTAAATGGTGCAATACTTGATCCATTAACTGACGCCAGCGGGCTTGTGTTAAGCCGTCAGTACTTGGGTAAATTGGTGTTAGGGTTTCTTCAACTGGAGAGTTAGTGAGTTCATCTACAAACTTGTATTCAGGATGGTAAAGCTCTAGCCCAGACTTACCCCGCCGAGCTTCCCCATAACAACGTATACGTGCGCCAACTTCAAGGTTGTTTTTTTGCGCGGCGGTAAAGTGATAAAATCGCAGAGTGATCGTCCCAGTGCCATCTTGTAGGCGAACCGCTAAAGAACGTCGCTTGCCAAATATTACGTCAGCTAACTTCACTTCCCCTTCTATTACCGCGTCGCTATTTGGGCGCAGTGCGCCAATAGGAGTTATACGAGTACGATCTTGGTAGCGCAGAGGTAGGTGAAACAGTAAATCTTGAATGTGAAAAATATTCAGTTTAGCTAGCTTCTCTGCGAACTTTACCCCTACATTTTTAAGCTCAGTAACTGGGGCAAGGCCTAGCGAATGCTCTAAAATAGTCGACATAAACTGGCCGCTTGAGTGATTAAGTCAACTGCTTTTGGGCGCGGAAAACTAGCCCGCCAAGCTATAGCTACTGTGCGTTTGGGCGCTGGGCTAATAAACGGCCGAGTATGAAGCATGTTGTTCGTATAATGCTGGGCGCCAGTGGCACTTTTTGGCAACACCGTAATCCCCAATCCTGACGCAACCATGTGGCGTAAAGTTTCTAATGAGCTGCCTTCGGCAATGGCTTTAAGCTGGCTGTTTTGATTGTTTTTTTGTCGGGCCAAAGCAGGGCACATATCGATTACTTGGTCTCTAAAGCAATGGCCATCACCCAGTAGCATTAAGTCGCTATCGGGTAATAAATTTGGGTTTATTTGTTGCATATCTAACCATGAGTGTTGCGCAGGGAGCAATACCTCAAAAGGCTCATCGTATAATTCCTTTGTAAGTACATCAGATTCGTTAAAAGGCAGTGCGATTATAATCATATCAAGCTCGCCATCACTGAGTTTCTTGCGCAATACTCGGGTGAAATTTTCTTCTATGTACAAAGGCATTTCGGGAGCTAGAGCTTGAACTTGAGGAATTAGATGAGGGAACAAATATGGGCCAATGGTAAAAATGGCACCAATTTTTAACGGACCTGTTAATTGGTCTTTTCCACCTTCGGCAATGGACTTGAGAGTGCTCGCGTTTTCTAATACCACTTGAGCCTGGCGTACTATTTGTTCACCTAAAGGGGTTATACTTACAGCACTTTTTGAGCGCTCAAAAATACTAATACCGAGTTCGTCTTCTAATTTTTTAACGGCCACACTCAGTGTTGGTTGGCTAACAAAGCACCGTTCTGCTGCGCGGCCAAAATGACGCTCTTGAGAAAGTGCTACAACATACTTTAGTTCCGATAAGGTCATGCAAAATACTCAAATGTCTCAAAATGTTACACATCTTCTATACTGTAATAGAAGTGTCGTGGGTTAACGTAATGATATATCAATAGCAGAAAAATGGTTCTAGCAATTTTTACTCATAGGCATTGGGACTTAATCAACTTTTTGTATTACGATCTAACTGTTAGAGCCTATCGTAAACCAAGTAAGCTCTTGTGTAAGTAAGGAGAACTGAATGGCGCGGATTTTAGTTGTAGGAAGTGGTGATATTGGCGGCGGTTTTGCCAAAAAAATGATATCACAAGGACATGATGTTTGGGGAATGAGGCGCAGTAACAAAGAAATTGGTGATGGCATAACCACCATAAGTGCAAATGTGGCTGATATAGAAACGTTAATCGATCGAATTCCCGAAAAGTTAGACTATGTGATTTATAGCATAGCCAGTCCGGAGTTTTCAGAAGAAGGCTACGACAAATTTTATGTGCATGGACTTATGCATATATTGGCATTGCTTAAACAAATGCATCAAGATGTTAAGCGTATATTTTTTGTTTCCAGTACCAGTGTATATCATCATCATGACGGCAGTTTGGTAGATGAACGAACGGTAGTAGAGCCAACTGCATTTGCAGGGCGAAAAATGCATGAAGCAGAAGAAAAACTGCTCAGCAGTGATTTTCCTGGGTCTGTAGTCCGCTTTAGTGGTATTTATGGACCTGGTCGAACCAGAATGATCAACCAGGCAAAGTCTGGGGCACATTGTGATCCAGAGCCCGATGTTTGGACAAACCGAATACACCGTGACGATTGCATCGGTGTATTAGATTTTTTAGTTAATGAGGATATGTCGGGTAAGAAACTGGAATCAATCTACCTAGCATCAGACTCTCAGCCAGCGCCATTATTTGAAGTGTTTGAATGGTTAAAAGATCGCATTGGCGATGTAGAGCCTGATCATGACGTGCCAGAGGTCTCTCGCCGTGGAAATAAGCGATGTGTTAGCAAACAATTAACAGATGCGGGTTATAAATTTAAGTACCCGAATTATCAAGTTGGTTACGAAGAAATTTTAAAAGACATGGGTTACTAGTCTAACTGCTAGGGTAATTAACATGCAAAAAAAACCGGCCTAGGCCGGTTTTTTACAACGTTAAAAATAAATTTAGACCAACATTTAATCGTCGTCTTCAAACTCAATTTTACGGCCGTTACTAGTACAGCCTAAGCAACGTAAGAAAGTAGCCGCCGCGGGCTCTAGTACCAATGTTTCAGCCGCTTCACCGGCGTTTCCGCCCAGCACACTAAAAGGCAATGTAACTAACCAAAGTGCACCGCCAACAACGGTAGCAACCAGGGTAATGGGACGAACAATGATACCATCAAATACCATGGCAGCTGCTGAAGGAGTCTCTTTAATTTCAGCGGCTTGTAATTGTAACGGCAAAACAAACACCAGTAAGGTGCTAAGAACAACGATGGTTTTTTTTATTTGGTTGAACATAATAATCCCCTGCTTGAGGCTAAAGCTGTATATGCACAAACTATATCAGCTTTAATAATCGCCCGTCATCTTTTCCGTTTAAATCGGGCGATAGAGCGCATTTCAGCTGTTTTTTTGGCATCTCAGTGATTATTTCTGACATTTAGGGCAATAAAAGGTGCTGCGCTGACCTTGAGTTATTTGTTTGATTGGAGTCTCACACTGTAAACATGGCTCGTTAGCTCGGCCGTAAACACGAAGTTGTTGGGCAAAGTATCCGGGCTTACCGTCAGAACCTACAAAATCTCTTAGGGTGGTGCCACCGTCAGCAATAGCTTTTGCTAAAACTTCTTTAATACATTGTGTTAATTGCTGATATTTCTTTTTACTAACTTTGCCAGCGGCTTTTTTAGGATTGATGCCACTTAAAAACAAAGACTCGCTGGCATAAATATTTCCAACACCCACCACAAACTTTTGATCCATAATGAACGTTTTAATGGCACAGGTTCGTTTACGGCTTTTTTGAAAAATATAATCGCTGTTAAAATCCTCGCTAAGGGGTTCTGGACCCAGATGTCCTAGCAGATTACTAATGCAGTGAGCTTCTTGCCAAACACAGGCGCCAAATCGTCTAGGGTCGGTAAACCTCAGCATGACGTCATTAGTAAAACATAAATCAAAATGCTCATGTTTCTTTGGCATCGGTGCATTGCCATCAACAACACGCAATGAACCTGACATACCCAGGTGGATAATTACGGTGCCTTTTAATAGACCTGATTTTTCAGGACCCACATCAATTAGCAAATACTTAGCTCGACGACGTACATCTAGCACAAATTGGTCTTTTATTAAGGACGGAAGATCGTCAGGGATAGGCCAGCGTAACTTAGGTTGGCGTATTACCAGCTGGCGGATTTTTTGTCCTTGAATATGAGGGGCGATGCCCGATTTGGTTGTTTCTACTTCTGGGAGTTCAGGCATAAATCACGTTTAAAGCGTTTAGTATATAAAGTATATTAACGCAGTTTACTTAAATGTAGGAGTTGTACTCTTAGCGCTAAGCTAAAGGCTTAGATTAAACTGCTGGGATTGAGGTGGTCTTTGATCTACTCTCGTCGTTTAACCGTATTAGCATCTAAACATTTGAGGAATTGGCTATGGATTTGTCGATAGATGAAGAGTCCCGAGTAATTGAGATGGCTTGGGAAGATAGGACACCCTTTGAAGCCATTGAACTGCAGTTTGGTTTAAGCGAACCGCAGGTAATTAGGTTCATGAGAAAAAGCCTCAAGTCCGGTAGCTTTAAACTGTGGCGAAAAAGGGTGAGTGGTCGTCAATCAAAGCATTTAAGTATTCGAAATCCATCAATTTCGAGAGGATATTGCCCAACTCAATACAAGCAAAGGTAGGAGGCACAGCCAATGTATGTCTCTGAGTTTGTTGTAGGCATAAAAAAACCGGCCTAAGCCGGTTTTCTTTAAACGAAAATTAATTACTTAATTTTAGCTTCTTTGTACATTACGTGCTGACGTATAGTTGGATCGAATTTCTTCATTTCCAATTTGTCAGGCATTATGCGTTTGTTCTTGGTAGTGGTATAAAAGTGACCAGTACCAGCAGAAGAAACCATACGAATCTTTTCACGAACTGCAGCCATGATTTAACTCCTTAAACTTTTTCGCCACGAGCACGAAGTTCAGCTAGAACCGTGTCGATGCCTTTTTTATCAATGATACGCATTGCTTTAGTAGTAATGCGTAATTTTACAAAACGGTTCTCACTTTCAACCCAGAATCTGTGAGTCTGTAGGTTTGGAAGAAAGCGACGTTTAGTTCTATTCTTCGCGTGTGAAACGTTATTACCAGTTACAGGGCGTTTACCCGTAACTTGACAAACTTTAGCCATTGTTATGCCCCGACTTAAATTAAAACCGATATAAAAAATTCGTTCGGGGTCAATGTTCATGGGCTTTGCAGCTATTAAACACTACAAACCACGGATGCCCCGTCAAAAAAGAGTTGCGTTTTATACCAAAACTTTTGCCTTAATGCAAGAAAATTGAATAAAAAGTAAACGTAACTAGTTACACCATAGACGCAATTTCAGGCCTAATAATGAACGATCTTCTATACTCAATAAATACATTGCGTTGCTTATTGTAACAGGATGGAGATTTGACGCTATTTGTCTTTTAAGAAATTGTTTAAAGCTTCAAGGAACGGAAATGCCTCAGGAACCACAATGGCAGAATTAACCAACGGAACCCATGGATACGATAAATCCTATGCTGATGCAGTTGTTAAACGCTTCCTAGCTTACAACGATCACCGGTTTCAAAGGACTCAGGGGGCTCTGAGTGAGCGCCAGAGAGTGTTTCTTGAGGTTCTGCCTCTGCTTTACCATACTAATCACGAAAAGCTACCAGGCTTTGTGGGGGGCGAATGCCCATGTGGTGTGGCACGCTATTCGCCATCTAAAGATTGCATGAGATCCGCAGCCACTATTTCTAGTGGATTTCAATATCAGCAGCGCCGGATAGGGAATTCCCAGGTTAAAAGTTTATTTATTATGGGGAGTTGTGGATCGTTGGGCCATAGCGGAGTCAGTGACCTAGACATTTGGTTATGTCATGAGCCCAGTATTAACGTTGCCCAGCTTAAGTTGCTGCAGCAAAAGGCCAGCTTAATTGAGGAATGGGCAGACAGTTTTGGCCTAGAAGTTCACTTCTTTTTGATGGACGCAGAGAAATTCACTCGTGGTGAAAGCAATGAACTGGGTCAAGAGGACTGTGGCAGTGCTCAGCACCATTTACTGCTAGATGAATTTTATCGTACCAGTATTTTAATCGCCGGTTGCTATCCGCTTTGGTGGTTGGTGCCGGTCGAAAGTGAATCTCTTTACGGAGACTTTGTTTATCGTTTACTAAAACAAGGATTTATAGATTCACAAGAAGTGATTGACTTTGGTGGTGTGGGGGATATTCCTGCTGGGGAATTTGTTGGTGCCGGAATGTGGCAACTATACAAGGCCATTGCTAGCCCATATAAATCAATCTTAAAACTGTTCTTAACTGAAGCGTACGCAAGTAACCATCCAAAAACAATGCCATTAAGTTTGGATTTAAAGCAGCATATTTTTGATCAAACAAAATCACTTGATCAATTAGACCCATATCTTTTACTGCATGATAAATTAGAAAGTTATTTAATGGCTCGGGATGAAATTGCTCGCGTTGAACTGGTACGGCGTTGTCTGTATTTTAAGACGAATATTCCTATGGGGGGAAGCAATAGACGCAAGCATTGGAAGCGTGATGTATTGAAGCCACTGATTGACTCATGGGGTTGGACAGAAGGTTTTTTGACACACTTAGATAATCGCTCTCAATGGCATGTTAACTTTGTTGTCGATGAGCGTAAAACGTTGGTTAACGAATTAATTCATAGCTATAAGTTTTTATCGAAATTTGGTCGTGAGCATTATTCAGAAACAGTTCTAACTGCTGAAGACATGACATTATTGGGTCATAAACTTTATGCGACCTTTGACCGCAAGCCCGGAAAAATAGATTTCATCAATCCTGGTATCAGTAAAGATATTCAAGAAGAAAAACTCAGTTTACACCTAGACCGTCAACATATCCGGCGTCGTATTCCACAAATGAATTGGAAGTTATTTACAGGTATTGCGCGGCCAGAAAGTGCTCAGCATGCAATTAAAAAATCCACTAGCTTGATTGAGTTATTGGCATGGTGCCATGTTAATCAAATAATGGCTAAGGGGACAAATATTGTCCTTTACCAAGGGCGTCAGCAGAGCAATGAATACGAACTAAAAGAAATTATAAATACGTTTTTCCAAATGCCTTTGCCCACTGAAATTGAGCCAAATTTTAATCGCCCACCCGTCCTAAAAAAAATCACGATTTATATAAATGTATTTGTTGACCCCATGAGTCACTACACCCGAAAAGGGATTCATAAAATCAGTAATCAAACAGATTCTCTGGGTTATAGTGCGCTAAAAGAAAACTTGGTACTAACCATCGATCAATTGGTTTACAACAGTTGGCGCGAGGTATTGGCAACTCGATATGAAGGGCAAAATTCCTTGTTACGGGTAATAGAAGACTACTTAATGTCCTACCCGCCAGGCTCCATCGAGCTCCCGCCAGAAGTTCAAGTCCATTGTTTTTGTACTACTCGAGCCAGTGCTATTTCGGCTCGCGTAAAAGGTGTGCTAGATGAAATTAGACAATGTTTTTATCAGAATAAAATAGGCCAGCGTAGACGCTACGTTTTACAGGTGGCCAATCAGTTCCATTTGATTCAAATTAGCCATGGCCGACCAGTTATCTATCACTTTGAAAAAGCCAGTTTACTTTGCAAGCAACTGGCCAAGCCCCAGCCTTATTATTCGCAAATAGTGCTCGATAGTCATGCACTGGTAGGCACGATACTTAAATTAGCGTGCGAAAATACCAAACCTGGATATTTACAGGTGTATTATTTAAAACAAGATCGACACGCGCATATTTATGTAATTGACGAGCGTGGATCGTTAATTCAATGGCGAACGCCTATCTATAACGAAGCGGCGCTAATTAATCCCATTAATCAGTTTTTACGGCAAGTGGAATATCGTCAAAATCGTCATCGACACAAGCAATCGGAGAGTCCGAGTGAACGCCCTATTGAATATTACGAAGTAATGTTACCAACAAAAGATATAGGCATGCACCTAAGACCAATTAGGCCAAACGATAGCTTGGGCAAAGGACGATACTTTGATGTGCATGCGCAAGTGGATCTCGATGCTCAAAACCATATAAGTTTTACGCTTTATTGCGATGAAGATGAGTTCAGCCATGCTGAGTTTGGTGCCGATGTTTATAAAGCTTTGGTTGCGCGTTTGGTTAGTCTAAGAGAGCATAAAAAACCTTACCCAGTCTACATTACGGACTTGGTAATAGCCGATCGTTTACATGATCGTAATAATAAGCATGTGTTGCAAACGGCCAGTTACTTAGACTATAAGCATAAGCTTGAAAAGCGCCTTAACTCCGCCTTGCAAGAGCTTTACCCTGATTCTTAGGGTTAATTCTTGAAGAGCTTTAAGCACTATTGTTGAAATAACAACAGAAACCCGTCTTATCATTGGTTTCTGCCTTTTCAGCGGCCAGTGAAACCCCTATAATTCGAGGAAAATTATTAATAGGTTCGGAATATGCGTTACAGCATAATTTTGTGCGCAATACTACTAGTGGGATGCGGGCAAAAAGGGGCGTTATACATGCCTAGCGAAAAATCAGATGCACTTGCTCAGGCGATGGTAAAATCTGTATCGAGTACCCATACTTATATTAGTAACACGGCCGAATAAAGCACTCAAAGTAGCTGCATAGATTTAACAGAGATTTAGAACATGACAGATGTATTTCAACATATAAACGGCGAATTATTTGCAGAAAATGTGGCCGTTAGCGATCTAGCGGAACAGTTTGGTACACCTTTATACATCTACTCACGTAAAGCATTTAGTGATAACTACATGGCTTATGCAAATGCGTTCGCCGATCAAGAGGCTCTAGTGTGTTATGCCACTAAAGCTAACAGTAATATTGCCGTGCTAAATGTACTGGCAAAATTAGGTGCGGGTTTTGACATCGTCTCTGTGGGTGAATTAGAGCGAGTTCTAAAAGCCGGTGGCGACCCAAGTAAAATTGTATTTTCTGGCGTGGCAAAAACCACTGACGAAATGCGCCGTGCATTAGCGGTTGGCGTGCATTGCTTTAACGTTGAAAGTGCAGCTGAATTAGAACGCTTAAATGACGTGGCTATAGAAATGGGTTTAAAAGCACCTATCTCGTTGCGAGTAAATCCAGATGTAGATGCACAAACACACCCATACATTTCTACTGGTTTGAAAGAAAATAAATTTGGCGTCGACATCGACGTAGCAAAAGAAGTTTATGCCCAGGCTAAGCAGTTACCTGGACTTGAAATTAAAGGTGTGGATTGTCATATTGGCTCACAGCTAACTCAACTTGACCCATTTCTAGACGCTCTAGATCGTCTATTAAGCTTAGTAGATGCATTGTCCGAACAAGGCATCGAACTTGAGCATATAGATTTAGGTGGTGGCTTAGGCGTAACCTACGATGACGAAGTACCACCAACACCGCAAGATTTTGCCGATGCTATTTTACCTAAGCTTGCTGGTCGTAATTTAAAGATTATTATGGAACCAGGCCGTTCTATTGCCGCCAATGCAGGTATTTTTGTTACTGAAGTAGAATTCCTAAAAAGCAATGGCGATAAAAACTTTGCCATTATTGATGGCGGTATGAACGATTTAATTCGTCCAGCTTTGTACAGTGCATGGCAACGCATTGTTGAAGTACAACCCCGTACTAACACCGATAAAAAAGTATATGACGTAGTAGGCCCAGTATGTGAAACCGGAGACTTTTTAGGTAAAGACCGTGAGCTTGCTATTTTGCCAGGTGATTTATTGGCAGTTAAAAGTTCAGGCGCATACGGTTTTGCTATGGCATCTAACTACAATACTCGCAACAAGCCAGCTGAAATTATAGTAGACGGTGATCAGTTTCATTTGATTCGTCGTCGTGAAACTATTACAGATCAACTAAGTGCTGAAAGCATCATTGCCGAATAATCTAGGTAAAATTAAATGTTACTAAAATTTAGCAAAATGCATGGCCTAGGCAACGACTTTATGATCGTTGACTTAGTGACTCAGCACTTTGCATTCCGTCCTGAGTTAATTCGTAATTTAAGCGATCGTCAATTTGGGATTGGTTTCGATCAACTATTAATAGTTGAAACGCCAAGTAACCCAGACGTAGACTTTCGTTACCGAATTTATAATGCCGATGGCAGTGAAGTAGAACAATGTGGCAACGGAGCACGGTGTTTTGCACGTTTTGTTCATGATGCAAGGTTAACTGCGAAAAATCCTATAAAAGTAGAAACTAATTCAGGCATCATTGAACTCAAATTAGAAAATAATGATGACGTGACTGTGAATATGGGCAGAGCCAGGTTCGACCCAAGTGACTTACCGTTTACGGCTGAAAATAAGCAAGATAAATACACTATTACCGCGCCATTGAATGAAGGTGAGTATGAGTGTGTGATAGGGGCTGTTTCTGTGGGTAACCCACATGCTGTGATGTTAGTTGATGATGTTACAAGTGAAATGGTGAGCCAGTTAGGTCCAGAAATTGAAAACCATGAAGTATTCCCGAAAAATGTGAATGCCGGTTTTATGCAAGTGGACAGCCGTACTGAGATTACATTACGTGTCTACGAACGTGGCGCAGGTTGGACATTGGCCTGTGGAACAGGCGCTTGTGGCGCTATGGTAACCGCTCATAAATGGGGCCTGGTAGACGATGAAGTAAAAGTAAACTTGCCAGGTGGTTCGCTTATTATTAAGTGGGACGGTGAGGGCGATGTTATTATGACAGGGCCAGCTACTCGAGTATTTGAAGGCAGAATAGCCGTCTGACTGGGTAACTCCTCTGTCTAGGTTTCAACATACTCGTTAGATAAAAACTCGAATATATTGTATTTTAATATAAATTTGTAAGCGTATCAAAGCGTTATAATGACAAGAAGGTTAAGCAATGGAACAGCACAAGAATCAGCTAAATGAGCGCGAAGTGGCTGCATTTTTGAAGCTAAACTCTGACTTCTTTCGTAAGTTTCCTGATGTTATAGCGCAATTAGATATACCTCATGAGACTGGAGGTGCAATCTCTCTGGTTGAGCGTCAATCAAAAATTTTACGCGATAAAAATAATGAATTACATGATCGGTTGAAACAGCTAGTTGAAAATGCCCGTCGTAATGATCGCCTATTTGAACAAACTCGCCGCTTAACTTTGGATCTTCTAGATGCGCAAACCATTGAGGAAGTTGAGCAGGCATTACAAGAAAGTATGAATTTAGTGTATGGCGTAGATTATGCCTGTATCACTTTGTTTGTACCCGCCATGAATATGCAGGCTGTCATTGAAGTTGAAATGCAGCATCAAATGGTTAGACACTTTGGTCGTAAGCAAGCAATTGTTGGGCAGTTGTCTGACGATCAAATGGAATTATTCTTTCATCCAAATTCAAGAGTGGGCTCTATGGCTGCTTGTTTATTAAAAAATGAATTAGGCATTGTGTCATTAGGTCATAAGCAAGATGAATATTTCAAATCGAATATGGATACATTATTTTTGGACTACGTATCTGAAATTGTGAGTCGTCGTTTAGATGTTTTACTATAATGACGCAATTTGATTCGTCAGCAATAAAGGTTTTAAGTTTCGATTTAGACGATACCTTGTGGGACGGCATGCAAGTAATTATTAAAGCCGAAAGTGCAATGCATCAATGGATGATGAAAAATACGCCAGAAGTGTTTGAGCAATTCACTAAGCAAGCTTTAAAAGATTATAAAATAGCATTTTTTAAAAATAATCCCCAGTTAAAGAATAAACTCACAGTTGCACGAAAAGAGTATTTGGCGGCACTATTCTCACACATTAATTATTCAGATTATCAATCTAAAGCGACTATTTGCTTCGACGTATTCTATCAAGCTCGTCAGA
This sequence comes from Crocinitomicaceae bacterium, assembly GCA_047628755.1. GTDB lineage: Bacteria > Pseudomonadota > Gammaproteobacteria > Pseudomonadales > Oceanobacteraceae > Bermanella. Next base: position 26,063 of record JBLHVV010000014.1, read on the forward strand.
AGGTTGAATTGTTTGATGGAGTTACAGAAGCGCTCACAAAGCTCAAACAAGATTATCGTCTAGTGGCTATTACCAATGGTAATGCCGATATTAATTTGACAGGCTTAGGAAGTTATTTTGAATTTTGTCTAAACGCTGAAGATTTTGTAAGACCGAAGCCTCATCCGGAAATATTCCAATGTGCGCTGTCACAATTAAAAATACAGCCCGAGCATTGTTTACATATTGGTGATCATCCCAATCACGATATGCTAGGGGCTTATGAGTTAGGCGTAAAAACTTGCTGGTTAAAGGACGGCACACGGCAATGGGACCAGTCTTTTAAATCAGATATAGAAGTTAGCCATGTCTCTGAGCTAATTCCCTTGTTATGCCGATAGTTATATTTTCAGACCAGTTATACTTTTATGCAAGCCTTGGGCGTTAAGCTTCCAGTTAGTATTATGTATTCTGGATGTTAAGTAATTAGTTGGAGCTGGAATTGTATTTAGTGATGCTAGGTAACTGATTAATTAAGGGCATCTGACTATTGTTATTTATACGGTTTCCTAAAACCATAACGTAGTCAACTTTGGTATTAACATCAAAGATTGGAATATTATGTTCGATTGGGCGCAATAAAGTATTCGCTGTAGGGTTCCAGCTAAATAAAATTAACGCTAACAATCCAATGGTACATAAAATCTTACCTATAGTTATATACTTATTTAACCAGAGTAAAACCAGCCCCAATCCCATCAATAGAACGCATAGACTTAAAGGCAGCATCCAAAAACCAATAAATTTCTTTAAAAAACCCCTAATTCCATTTCCAAGCCCGTTTAATCAGTAACAAGATTCTATTGAATCATCGACTTGCCAACGCCTCTTGGGTCAGACGCAGCGGTAACTGTATTGGTTTCTTTGTCTAGTAAAATGGCATGCATATTACCGTAGCTTCTGCCTACATCTTTTAGCTTATGACCCTTTGCTATTAATTTTTGTTTGGTTTCATCAGAAAAAGTATTCGGTTCATGCTGAAGGACATCGGGTAAATATTGATGATGGAACCTAGGACGACTAACCCAATCGGCAACAGGTTTGCGTTGAATATGCTCTAGCATACTTAAAAACACCATGGTAATAATTCGGCTGCCACCCGGAGTGCCTAAAATCGCTAAGCTACTTTCGCTTTCTACATAACTGGGTGTCATTGATGACAGTGGGCGTTTTTCTGGGGCAATGGCGTTAGCTTCGTTGCCCACTAAACCGTAAGCATTGGGTGTGCCCGGCTTGGAAGAAAAGTCGTCCATTTCGTTGTTCATTAGTACCCCTGTCGCTTCTGACAGAAAGGCGCTACCAAACGGTAAGTTGACACTTAACGTAGCGCTAACTCGGTTACCATGTTTATCAAGAACACTTAAATGCGTAGTATGAAAACCTTCAAGTATCTGTACCTGACTGCCTAAGCTTTTGCTGTCGGTGGCTTTGTTCATATTAATTGTTGAGGCTAATTTGGCGTTGTATTCAGGGTCTAATAATTCCTCTTGAGGGACATCTACAAAATCAGGGTCACCTAAATAGTGAGCACGATCAAAATAGGCACGACGCATGGTTTCACTAATTAAATGAGTTTGATCAGCTTTGCTTAAAAATCTCCAATCCAGTTTAGGTTCTAAGCTGTTTAACATGCTTAGCATTTGTCCAATGGCAATGCCGCCAGAGCTTGGCGGAGGCGCACTGACTACTTTGTATCCTTGGTAATTGGCGATAATCGGCTCGCGTTCAATAATATTGTATTTGGCTAAATCTTCTAATGTCCAAATACCGCCAGCCGCCGATACGTCAGCTACCATTTTTTTCGCCACATCGCCTTTATAAAATCCATCGAAACCCAAGCTGGCAATGGCTTGTAATGTATCTGATAGATTCTTTTGGGTAATGATGTCGCCTAATTCAGGCCGTGTTTTTTTACCATTTAAAAAAATCGCCGCTGCAGCGGGGTATTTTTGTAATGCTGCTGAGCGATAAGCCGCTAATTGTCTGTATTTTTTGTCTACTGGGAAACCTTGCTTGGCAATGCGAATAGAGTCAGCCAATGAATTACTTAACGGCAGCTTGCCATATTTTTTAGCAATGTGATCAAACGCAGCTGCCTGCCCAGGAATCGCCGCTGCCATGGGACCGTCAATGGACAATTTAGGGATCACGTTACCGTTTTTATCCAGATACATATCACGGTGGGCTTTTAAAGGTGCTTTTTCACGGGCGTCTACAAATATATCAGAATCACTTTCACTGTCATGCAGCAACCAAAAACCACCACCACCCATACCCGCGCTATAAGGTTCAACCACTGCCAGCACAGCGGCTGTAGCAATGGCGGCATCAAATGCATTACCGCCAGCATTTAATATATCGATCCCAGCTTGGGTAGCCAGAGGGTGAGCAGACGCAACGGCGCCTGTGTGCGTGGATTCAGCCGGGCTGCAAGCAGATAGCGCTAAGATTGTAATCACAACAAGAACAAGGTGTTTCATATTAGATTTGGCCAAATAAAAATGATGTAGCATCTAATCATATAACAGGTTGGAATTGTAGGTATTGAGATTAGTTTATGAAGTTAAGTTTATAAAAATGAGCTAATAAAATTGACCGATTAACGGTCTCCCATTAATCTATATGTGCTTTGACTGATCACAAAAAACAGCGAACTAGTTAATACAATAGACGGTCCCGCAGGCGTGTCCATTTGGTAAGAAAACCCCAAACCTAACGCAACAGCCAGCATGCTAATGACGGTGGCCAAGGCTGCCATTTGAACGGGACTTTTACTAAATGGTCGAGCAGCCGCAGCCGGTATAATTAATAATGCAGTAATTAGCAGCACGCCAACAAGCTTCATGGCACCTGCAATAACGACGGCTAATAACACCATAAATAATAATCGTAAACGAGCTACCGGGTAGCCTTCTACTTGGGCCAGTTCTTCAGAAACACTGGCAGCCAATAAACCACGCCACATGCGGCTAAGGACAGCAAGTACGATGGCGGCACCAACGGCCATGGTAATCAAGTCTTCTCGGTTTACTGCCAGCAAGTCACCAAATAAATAGCCGTTTATATCAATCCGAACATTGTCTACCAAGCTTAGCGTGACTAAACCCGCGGCCAGTGTCGTGTGGGCCATCAATCCCAATAAGGTATCGCTAGGTATAATATCTTGTCGCTGTAAGCTGGCCAAAATGAGTGCCACAAATACTGCACATAGAACCACGGCTAGGTTTAACTGCACATCAAGTAAAAAACCCAGTGTAATACCCAGTAGCGCACTATGAGCTAGGGTATCGCCAAAATAGGCCATGCGTCGCCAAACAATAAACGACCCTAATGGACCACTCATTAAACTCAACAACCAGCCAGCTAATAGAGAATCTAACAACCAGATCATCAGTTGCTCTCCTTATGTTTGTGCTTGGTTTGTTTGTTATGTTCGTCATCATCGTGGGAGTGGTCACAGTGCTCGCCATGGGTGTGGTCGTGATGATGAGTATAAGGAGCAAGATGAGCAGGTACAGATTGACCAAATAACTCCAGGTAACTCGGATCTTGCTGAATAGACTGAGGGTGCCCTTCACAGCATATGTGACCATTTAAGCACACCACTTTATCGGTGGCAGCCATGACTAAGTGAAGGTCGTGGCTAACCATTAAAATGCCGCAGTTAATTTCGTCCTTTAAGTCTGAGATTAAATGATATAGCTCGCTTTGCCCTGACACATCAAGCCCTTGAACAGGCTCATCCAATACCAATAGTTGGGGCTTTGATAGCAATGCTCGACCAAGTAGGACCCGTTGCAGTTCACCGCCAGATAGTTTTTGCATAGGATTATTTAATAAGCGTTGAATGTTTAAGCGGTCAGTAATTTGTTCCAACTCACTGGCTTGGTAACGCTTAGCCAGTTGTAAAAAGTGCTTAACAGTTAAAGGAAGGGTGTCTGGTAAGCTTATGTGCTGAGGCATGTACCCAATACGGAGGTGCTTATTACTAGAGCGCTTACCGTGGCTTGGTTTGATTAACCCTAACGCCAATTTTAACAGAGTACTTTTACCTGCACCATTGGGTCCAATTAAGGTGATTATCTCACCAGCATGAATGTCTAGGTTAATGTCTTTTAAAATAGTCCGCCCTTGGCGTTCGAAGCCAATATTGCGAAGTTTTAAAAGGGGGTTTTCCATGCGTGTGCCTTGTGATTCGGTCGTTGATGCTGAGTGGATACGCTTAGCTGAAAATACGTAACCTAATGAGTGTTGCTTAGGGTATCATACTTGCTGTTTTTTAAGCCTGTTTTATCGAGTGTGTCATGCATCAAATCATTGCGAAAATTTTATCTTTATATGGCATTAGCTCAAGCAAATGTATGTTTATTATACTTATTGGTTTGTCCATGAGTGTATATGCTTCTGACCAGAAAGAAGTAGGTCTGATGGAGCAACAAAATTTACTCGTCAGCATCCACCCAATGGCTTTGTTAATAAAAAGTGCATGGCCTGAATTAAAGGTCAGTAGCTTGGTTAAAGCCAATCAATCTCCCCACGACTTTGTGTTGAAGCCCAGCGACATAAGCCGAATTAAATCTGTTGATGCGGTTGTATGGATGGGAGCTGACTTTGAGCCTTATTTAAAAAACGTGATCAGGGGAATGGCCCAGGTAGATGTGTCCAAAGTACTTAGGAAAGATGATCATGCAGGCCATGAAGGCCATGAAGACAAACAGCATAAATCACATAATGATATGGGCCGTGACGTGCATACTGGGCATGAGCACGACCATGATCCTCATTTATGGTTAGCACCAGCCAGCATTAATCCAATTATAAGTCTAGTACAGAAAGAGTTAGGGTTACCGGACCCAGTGGCGTTTTTAACGTCATTCGATGCTTGGTTAGTTCAAGCTCACAAGCAATTAGGCAAAAGTCAGAAAATAGGCTTTGTGAGTTTTCATGGTGCCTATGACGAGTGGATTGCAGCGTTTAATTTGAATCAGCTAGCGGCCGTCACTAGTAACCCTGAAAAACCAGTGGGTACCCGACACATCGTGGAGGTGCGTAAAATTTTAGAATCAGGGAGAGCCAACTGCTTATTTGTAGAGCCTCAGTTCCAATCAAGGATAGTCACAAAGTTGCATCAGGGTTTGGATATTTCAGTGATTAATATCGATCCCATGGCATCAAACTATGAAATCTCTGATGCTGGTTTTATAAGCTATTATGAAGAATTACTTAGCAATTTTACGCAATGCTTAACTAAATAACGAATTTGAAGCAGTGATTATTATTAAATTTCATAATAATGCCCCCTTCGGCAAAGACTTTTAAATCATAACAGTGTCATACTGGTTTGAGGTTCAGACTATTCTGTTGTTAATAATAAAAATTTGTAAGGTCATAAATGAACTCCATTCAGATACAAGCCAATTACTTGTTGGACTATCAAGCGGTAAGATCAAAAAGCACATTACTTATTGCCAATTTATCTGTAGAAGACTGCAGCTTGCAGGCGTCAGATTTTGTTAGCCCTGCAAAGTGGCACCTTGCTCACACCACATGGTTTTTTGAGACATTTATTTTGCTGCCTAATTTGGCAGGCTACAAGCCATATCACCCACTTTTTCAGACATTATTTAATAGTTACTATAATGCTGTTGGTGAGCAATTCACTAGGTCTAAGCGTCATGTACTCTCAAGACCTTCTTTAGAAACGGTATTGGCATATCGCAAACATGTAGATGATGCCATGGCCGTATTGCTTGAAACCACCTCTAGTAAAGTTGATACGCTAGTTTTGCTTGGCCTCAATCATGAGCAGCAGCATCAAGAATTATTGTTAATGGATTTAAAATATTGTTTTTACCAAAACCCATTGTATCCCAGCTATTTTCCAACAGAAAACGATTCTTATCGGTCGATTTCACAAGATATTCATATAGTACCATTACAGTTTATTTCATTTAAAAGTACGCTAACCGAAATTGGAACACAGTTTGAAAAGCAATCGTTTTGTTTCGACAACGAAACACCCCAGCATCAAGCCTACGTTCAACCCTATGAGTTGGCCAATCGCTTGGTTACAAATGGAGAGTTTTTACAGTTTATAGAAAATGGTGGGTACCAAGATGCTGGTATTTGGTTAAGCGACGGTTGGGCTTGGTTGTCAGAAAAAGACATGCAACAACATGCCCCGTTATACTGGGTTAAAAAACAAGGACAATGGTTTGAGTTTGGATTAGACGGATTACAACCTCTGAACTTGTACAAACCTGTTACACATGTGAATTTTTACGAAGCCTATGCTTATGCTCAGTGGGTTGACTGCCGTCTACCATCAGAATTTGAATGGGAACATGCGGTTAAGCAACAAGGTGAAAAATTCACACAAATAAAAGATCAAGCATGGCAATGGACACAGAGTGCGTATCAACCTTACTCTGGGTTTAAAAAACCTAGCGGTGCAGTTGGAGAATACAATGGAAAATTTATGTGTAACCAAATGGTTTTGAGAGGGGGCTGTGAACTAACCCCAGAGAATCATGCACGATTGACCTATCGTAACTTTTTTTATCCGCAAGACCAATGGCCTATGACAGGCATTCGATTAGCTAATGATTTAACCGACTCATGAGGAACGAATAGATGGCTCTAAATGCGCAAGACAAACAAGGCATGTACTTCTATGACTATAATCTTCAGGCACAAGACCAGCGCCAAGAGATTTTAGATGGACTATCTTTATCACCTAAACGCATATCGGCCAAATACTTTTATGATCAGAAAGGTTCTGAGTTATTTGAAGCGATTACTAAGCTTCCAGAATATTATCCAACTCGTACTGAGATAACGTTACTGCGAAAACATAAACAAGATATTTTAGATCAAGCTGGCGAGAACAACGTACTGATAGAGTATGGCAGCGGTGCCAGTACCAAAATTCGTTTATTATTAGATGCATTGAAGCCCCAAGCTTACGTGCCACTAGACATTAGTAAAGATTTTTTATATGACAGCGCTATTCAGCTAAAAAAACTATTTCCATGGCTGGAAATCCACGCCACTTGCTTAGACTATCGACATCCAGCTACATTACCCGAACAGCTTGCACCCGATGCAAAAAAAGTTGCGTTTTTTCCTGGTTCTAGCCTGGGTAATTTTGCGCCATCAGAAGCGCTGTCTTTTTTAATAAATGTACGACAATCCATTGGTGAAAATGGAGCATTATTAATCGGCTTAGATTTGATAAAAAATCATGATGTATTAAATGCGGCTTATAATGATCAGCAAGGTATCACTGGCGAATTCAATCTTAATATGTTGTCTCATTTAAACGAGCTTGGTAACGGTACTTTTAATTTAGATTACTTTGAACATAAAGCATTTTTTAATGCGCAAGATAGTCGTATTGAAATGCATCTTGTGAGTAAAATTGATCAGGTAGTAAATATTTTTTCAAAACCATTAGCGTTTAAAAAAGATGAGCATATTGTTACAGAATACAGCTATAAATTTGATCCAAACCAGTTTTTAGATTTTGCAGCGCAAGCCGGTTTTGAAGGCAAGCATGTATGGCAAGACGAAGGCAGTAACTTTGCTTTATTTTGGTTAGAAGGAATTTGACAAAAAGTGGCGACTATTAAGTCGCCTTTTCTAATTAAATTAATTCAGTGATAATAAAATGGCTTTCATCTCATCAGGGTTTTTACTGGTAGTTAATGTGGCTCCAGAGCGAGTTTCTTGTGCGATTAAGCGCGACACCCAAAAGCGTAGCGTGGCTAATTTAATAAAGTTTGGTAAAGCTTTATGTTCATGGGTATTTAGGGGTCTAACGGTTCCATAGCCTTTTACTAATTGTTGTTGGCGCTTAATATTTAATTGTTTGTCCTCGGCACACCAAGCTAAAACACAAATTGCTAGATCGTAAACCCAATAATCGTCTCCTCCAGCATAAAAATCTATCACACCTCCAACAGTTTCAGAATCGTGGAATAAGCAGTTGTCAGTAAACAAGTCACCATGAATAAAGCCACTGGGTAAATCTTGTGTTTGCCATTCAGCCCATGAGTCTTGTAATTTTGCTAAGGTACTTTTTAGTATTTTTTGGTTGCCAACACTCACACTTAAACAGTCATTATTGATTTGTTTTTGTAACCAATAAAATCCCCGAGGATTTTGGTGTACAGCGGTAAAACTTTTAGCGGCTAAATGCACCTTTGCCAGTTCTGCGCCAATAGCAAAACATTCTTGAGGACTGATATTTTCAACATGATAACCCGATAGACAATCAAATATTGCGGCAGGCTTGTCTTTAATAGTCAATACATAGCGCCCAGATATCTGCGCTTTAGGTCCAGCCACATGGCAGTTGTTGGATTTTAAATGGGCTAATAATGGAACAAAAAAGTTCAATTCACTTAAGGACGTCTGCTCAAATATGGTTAGAAAATAATCAGTTTCTATGTCAGCTTTATTTAAAGTGATTTTGTAATTGGTGTTTTCAATACCCGCAGCAACGCCTTGAAAAGAAACTAAGGTTCCTAAGTCATAGTGGCTAAGAAGCTGGCTGAATTCTTCAGAGTTTAGCTCTGTATAAACCGACATAGAGAGTCTCGATAAAAAGGCTGATGCTTACCAGCTAAAAATAACCCATTTAGGAACTGTTAAGCTGGACTTAGCTTTACGTGTCATATCATCGCTATCGGAGGGTACTAAATAATAAGTAGGCCCAACCTTAGGAACGACCTTTATTTCAACCAACTGACCGTTAATAGTATATTCATAAAATGTCTTATCTTCAGCGTGGCTAATGACGATAGAAGGTTCGTTTGGGTCCTGCGCAAAAGACGAGATTGAGCTAAAAAGCGCGGTTATTAATAGCAAAGAACGATATAAATTCATGGTAGAATGCCTGCAAAAATATTATACGAGTATTGTAATGCCTGTACCCAAGAAAAGAATAGACCTATGACAACGAATACGCCTCAAAAAGTCATTTTAGTGGATGGTTCGTCCTATTTATTTCGTGCATTTCATGCCATTCGTGAAATGAACACCTCTAAAGGGTTTCCAACCAATGCTATTCGTGGCGTAGTGAGCATGGTTCGCAAGCTCCAGAAAGATTATTCAGATGCCAAAATAGTGGTTATCTTTGATGCCAAAGGTAAAACCTTTCGCAACGACTTATACAGTGAATATAAAGCCAACCGTCCACCAATGCCAGACGATTTACGGGTTCAAATTCAACCGATTCACGACATAATTGAAGCTATGGGCTTGCCGTTAATTGTAATTCCTGGTGTAGAAGCGGATGACGTAATTGGGACGCTGGCCAAAGAAGCCAGCGAAAAGGGCATAGAAACTATTGTAAGCACTGGCGACAAGGATATGGCTCAGTTGGTAACCGAACATGTGACATTAATGAACACCATGACAGACACCTTTATGGATGTTCCTGGCGTGTCTGAAAAGTTTGGCGTACGGCCAGATCAAATTATCGACTATTTAGCCCTAATGGGCGACAAGGTAGATAACATTCCAGGGGTCGATAAATGCGGTCCTAAAACCGCAGTTAAGTGGTTGGATGCTTATGGCACGTTAGATGGCGTAATAGAAAACGCAGACCAAGTGAAGGGTAAGGTAGGTGAAAACTTAAGAGAAGCACTAGAACGCCTACCTCTGTCTTATCAACTTGCCACTATTAAATGCGACGTAGAATTAGAGCAAAATCTTGATCAAATCCAAGTGAATCCAGTCGATACTAAAGCATTAGTAAGTTACTTCACAGAGTACGAATTTAAGACTTGGACCAAGGAATTATCTACAGGTAAGGTAGTGGAAGAGAAGGCCGATGAAACGTCTGTGGATAGAACCTTATACACCAATTTATCCACAGAAGAAGACTTATTGAAATGGGTGGCGAAGTTGAAGGCGGCACCGTATTTTGCCTTCGATACCGAGACAACTTCTTTAGATTATATGAAAGCTGAGATCGTAGGAGTAAGTTTTGCCACCGCGCCCAATGAAGCGGCTTATGTTCCCCTTGCCCATGATTATGAAGGTGCTCCAGAGCAACTTGACCGCAGCTGGGTACTCGAGCAACTTAAGCCATTATTAGAAGATGAGGGCGTCAATAAAGTTGGACAGAACCTTAAGTACGACGCTCATGTTTTACACAACCACGGTATTGTCCTCAAAGGTATTTTTCACGACACCATGTTAGAAAGCTATGTGCTAAACAGTACCAGCAGCAAACACAACATGGATGCACTGGCTAAAAAGTATTTAGATTACACCTGTGTGAAATTTGAAGACATAGCGGGTAAGGGGGTTAAACAATTAGCCTTTAATCAAATTCATATTGAAGAAGCTGGCCAATATGCGGCAGAAGATGCGGATATCACGTTAAGATTACACGAGGCTCTAATAAAACGGCTTTCTGCTAGTGAGTCTTTACTTACTTTGTATAAGGAGCTTGAGTTACCTCTAGTGCAAGTGCTTACTTACATGGAAAACCTAGGTGCGTTAGTAAACGCAAATAAACTGCATGACCAAAGTGCACAAATAGCCCAGCGCCTAGAGCAATTAGAAACACAGGCTCACGATCTAGCAGGAGAGGTGTTTAATCTAGGCTCTCCTAAGCAGTTACAAGCTATTTTCTTTGAGAAGTTAGGTTTGCCAATCATCAAAAAAACACCTAAAGGTCAGCCATCTACAGCAGAAGAGGTGCTTGTGGAACTAAGCCGAGATTACGAGCTTCCTAAGGTAATATTGGAGCACCGTGGTCTGGCAAAGCTTAAAAACACCTATACCGACAAGCTACCGCTTATGATCCAGCCCGCAACCAATCGTGTGCATACTTCCTATCAGCAAGCCGTTACTGCAACGGGACGTTTATCATCCACAGATCCGAACTTGCAGAACATTCCTATACGTAACGAAGAGGGCCGTAAAATACGCCAAGCATTCGAAGCCCCAGCGGGTTATGTGATGATAGCAGCGGATTATAGCCAAATAGAATTACGCATCATGGCGCACTTGTCTGCAGACCCTGGTCTTGTGGATGCTTTCAACAATGGAAAAGATATCCACAGAGCCACCGCTGCCGAAATTATGGGTGTAGATGAATCGGAAGTGACAGTAGAGCAGCGTCGTCATGCTAAGGCCGTAAACTTTGGATTAATCTATGGGATGAGTGCATTTGGCCTAGCCAGACAGATCGATGTAGGCCGCAAAGAAGCACAAACTTACATAGATACTTATTTCACACGCTACCCAGGTGTAAAGACTTACATGGAAAGCACACGGGACGTAGCATCTCAGGAAGGCTTCGTAGAAACTCTATATGGGCGTCGTCTACATTTACCTGAAATTAATAGTACCAATGGAATGCGTAGGCAGGCTGCAGAAAGAACCGCCATCAACGCACCAATGCAAGGATCAGCCGCCGACATAATTAAAAGAGCCATGATCAAAATGCACCAGTGGATTCAAACCGAAGCCCCAGATGTGCGCATGATTCTGCAAGTGCATGATGAATTAATATTTGAAGTCCCAGAAGCCAAAGAGGCGGAAGTTAGCGCCAAGATCAAACAAATTATGGAAGCGGCAGCTGACCTAGATGTGCCGCTAATAGTTGACTTAGGGAGGGGCTCTAACTGGGATGAAGCGCACTAGTTGTTACTTTTTTTGTAAATTTACTGGAAAACTAGGATATGCGTTCTAGTCTGGTAATTACACGAACGATTTGTGATCGGTTCGTTGCCAGTTACTGCTGTCTTTGATGTCCCCCCAATGAAATCAAAGGCATTTCTGCCTGATCGTCTTCCCCAAGGCGATCAGGTTTTTTTTGCATTTAACAATATTAAAACCTGTACCCGTGTACCTCAGGCGTTTATTGACAAAAAGCAGGTATAACCGCAGTCTTTGCGATTAGTCAAAAAAAATAATAATAATACACAGGGTTTACAAATGTGGTTTCGCTTCATTTCTTTTCTTATATTTAGCTTTTCGTCGCTTATTAATGCTCAAGGCCAAAACTTTTTAGGGGACACACTGGCTCAAGGCCAGCAATTTGTGTCTGTGGAGGTCTCTATGAGCGATTGGTATTCTGGTGGTGACTATGTAAATAATGCCTCGACTACAGGCATCAACGACTCACTCAGGGGGTTTTCCAGCGCTAATACTAAAGGCTATGGGGCTAAAACCTTATTAATTTACAAATATGGTTTAACTCAAGACATTTCTTTAGGTGTTAAGTACGGTTACAACTACCAAAAGAATGAAATGAATATTGAAAGTTTCGAGGGCGGTGCTTTTACAGGAGACTGGATTATCGAAGGTGGTTCAGACCTATCAATATTGGGTGCTTACGGTTTAGATGAGTCATCATCGGTAGATTTTTTTATAGACTTACCAATATGCTCATCAGAAAAACTTAAAGGTCTGTGTCAGAATAAATTAGCCACACCTGATAACGCAATACAGATGGGTGAATCTGGTGCCCAAGGTAAGGGTTTTTATCGCTTTGGCATGTCCTTATCGTCTAACTGGATAACCGAAATGGATACGCACTGGATGGGCAGTATATTCGCCTCAGCAGCCTCTTCAGATAAAATAAATGGACAGAAGGTTACGGCCCCTTTTACTTATGGAGCTTCGTTCGGAAGTGTCAGCCAAATTAAGCTAAACCATGCGTGGACTGGAATGTTAAGGTTAACAAGAATGTTCGATTACGTGAGCTATAGCACTCAGGCCCAGGCTAAAGTTAAATACAACGACCACTCTAGACTGGCGTTTACAGGTGAATACCTGTGGGACTTTATGCCAAACGCTCAGTTACGACCATTTGTTGAATTTGCCATGGTACAATTACCGACACAGTCATTTAATTCTGAAGGTCAAAGACGTTCAATTGAATTTACATCGGGAACCAATGTAATCATTGGGCTAATCTTAAACACAACGTTCTGACCAGTAGACTGTGGCCGGTTAATCTTATTCTTCGGTTTCAGGAGGCAGCTGAAGCCACATGCTCAGTTGGCTTTGCAAAATGTCATTGCCGATCTTTTTCAGTGAACTGAATGTTTGAATCGTCAACAAGTCTCCCATGTGAGCCATTTCCTTTTTAACAGAAAACAAAGTGGCTTGTGCTGGACCTCGTTTGAATTTGTCAGATTTAGTGAGTAATATATGGACAGGCATTTGGACATCTACAGCCCACTCGCACATCATGCGGTCAAAATCGGCAAGCGGATGCCTAATATCCATGACCAGTACAATGCCTTTTAAACTTTCGCGTTTTTCTAGATACTCAGACATGTTCTTTTGCCATTCACGCTTCATGCGCTCTGGCACTTTTGCAAAGCCATATCCAGGAAGGTCCACAATGCGGATTCCAGGCTGAATTTCAAAAAAGTTAAGTAATTGAGTGCGCCCGGGAGTTTTGCTTGTGCGTGCTAATTTATTTTGTTGAGCTAAAGTATTAAGAGCACTGGACTTTCCCGCGTTTGAACGACCAGCAAAGGCAACCTCAGCGCCCGTATCACTAGGGCATTGCTTGATGCTAGGGGCGCTAATCGTATATTTTGCCAACTGGAAGTTGATTTTAGGTGTGTCCATGAGATGTATACTGCTTTAAGTCAAGTTGTAAGTAATTGCACATTGGTTATAATGCCACAATAACACTGTAGACCCATAAGCTAAATTTAATTGGTAAGGTAGAAAGAGCAATGAAAAAATTATTAGCATTAGCAGCAGCACTTGTTATATCTGTATCAGCTAACGCCTTCAACGTAGAAACCAAATATCAACAAGCTTGTATGGCATGCCATGCTGTAGGCGTTGCAGGTGCACCAAAAGCATTCGATGAAGCCGCTTGGGCACCTAAATTAGCCTTGGGCATGGGCACGTTAGTAGCGAGTGTTACTAACGGGAAGGGCATAATGCCTCCAATGGGTTTATGCATGGATTGTACGCCGGATCAGTTTAAATCACTGATTACGTACATGAGCAAAGCAAAATAATCGAATTTATAAATTTATAATAAGGTAAGTAGTCCATGAAAAAGTTGGCGATTAGCCTGATGTTGTCTTTATGTCTTGTTGCAGCGGCGCAGGCCGGTGATGCTGGCGCAGGTAAAAATCTTTCAGCAACGTGTGCAGCATGTCACGGAGCAGATGGTAACAGCGCGGTTCCAAGCTTCCCAAAGATTGCAGGATTAGGTGAAGCTTATATACTTAAGCAGCTTAAAAATTATAAAAGTGGCGAACGTGAAAATGCCATTATGGCAGGGCAAGTTGCAGCACTAAATGAAACCCAGATGGGGGATTTAGCGGCTTACTTTACCAGTAAAAAACGAACCGTGGGCTATGCCGACGAAGATAAAATTGCTCTAGGTGAAAAAGTCTATCGTGCCGGTAACAAAGCAACAGGCGTCCCAGCTTGCATGGCTTGTCACTCAATGGATGGTAGCGGAATGTCAGCTGCTGCCTTCCCTGGGTTAGGTGGTCAGCATACCGACTATGTTAAGGCTCAGTTGATGGCTTTCCAGCAGGGTAAACGCGCAAACGATCCCAATGAAGTTATGCGTGATATTGCTGGAAAAATGTCTAACAAAGAAATTGATGCAGTTTCATCATATATCCAAGGCCTTCACTAGACATCAGTTAAATATTTGATGTTTTGATTTTAAAGGCACAATTACAAAAAAAGGCAGCTTAGGCTGCCTTTTTTTATTTAAAATAACAAAAGGGCAATGTAAGCTTGTCCCAAGCACTCAGAATAAGTAGTCTTACATCTACATAACCCAACTAACTTATTCCAATAAATATAGTAAGGAATTTTCATGAAATTGACACACGTCCTACTGGCCCTTGTTTGCATTTTAGGAGCCGCCGTTGTCCAAGCAGACAGCTACATTGCTGGACAGCATTATAAAGTTTTAGAAAATCAAACCACTCCCCGCGACAGTAAAAAAATAGAAGTGGTTGAAGCCTTTTGGTATGGCTGTGGGCATTGTAATAATTTAGAGCCAACTGTGCAGGCGTGGAAAAAGTTCTTACAGGCTGATGTTGACTTTTATCAGGTTCCTGCACAATTCGGTCGTCAGTGGAAAATACACGCAGACTTGTTCTATGTAACTCATGCTTTGGAGGTGAATGAGAAAGTTAATCAAGGTATTTTTGACTCCATTCACAAGCAGCAGAAATCTTTACTTTCGCCGGGTGAGCAGCAAGCATTTTTAGAACAGTACGGAGTAAGCAAGGCGGACTTTGAAAAGCATCACGATTCCTTTGGCGTGCGTCGTCAAATGAAAATGGCCGATGAAATGATACGTGCATGGGGAATAAGCGGTGTGCCAGCCATTGTTGTAAACGGCAAATATATGGTTAATGCAAGCTCTGCTGGTGGTGAGCAGAAGATATTTGACGTGGTTAACTACTTAATTGAACAAGAACGTAAAATCTTGACAAAGTAACAAATTCTAGCCTGCTGCACCCTGTCAGTAGGCTTAACTCCCCTGTAACACTCTAAAAATCTTCTGCGAGTTTTATCTACATTCTGTTTTAACTAACTTCTAATTATTCCAGCAGCGTGAAAAACATGCCCTATACTTAGTTAAATATTAAGGGGGACATGATGAGCACCACCGACCGCTGGAAACACAAATATCTGAATTTAATTGATGATCACGAAAAGCTAGAAGAACGCTTTGAAGATCAAACAGCCCAGCTGCGTCGTGCGCTTATTCGATTAACAGTTGTGGCCGAAGGCCGTGATGAAGACCTTGATGGCTATTTAGAAGAAACTCGTGCGTTACTTCGTAAAGAACAGATTATCGGTCTTACCAATGTATTAGACCGAATAGAACAAGTATTTGAACGTTGGTACTCCAATCAAGAAATTATAAAAGATACGCTAGCTAAGTCACTTATCGATATAGAAACCAAATACGACAGCCTACCAAGCACTTTAACCAAAATGGTCAAGAAAGTGCGAAAGGACGTAAGAAATACTGATAAAGCTGAGCTGCTCATGGCATTAAGTCAGGTGATTACGCAATGGGCTGAAGCCATGGCGGATCAGATCGAGCAAGCCCCAGAAGGCAGTGGCAAAAGCTCATGGTTTGGTCGATTATTTAGCAAAGAGGAAGATGAAGCTAAACGAGTCTTTGAATCTGAAAAAATCTCCTCAGTGGGTAACAAGCCCTATGAAATTGACCAAAATCCTAACAAATATGAAGGGCTTGATAATTTAAGTAGCGAAGCAGGCAAGGTACTATCGAGTTTAATAAACAAACTTTCATTACCGGACCCAGAGCAACCAAGAGCCGCTCAGCTTCTGCTAAAAATTAACGCAGGGCTAAATTGGTATGAACTTGTCCCCGCGTTAGAAATCCTTTCTGACCTAGTTGTATCGGCACTGGGGACAGAGCAGGAAGAGTTTGAAGCCTTCTTAAAAACATTAAATGCTCGACTTAACGCATTACAGAAATGGCTGCTTCAGGGGGAAAACTTAGAAAACAAATTTAGTTCGGCCAGTAAAGATTTTGATAAAAAAATGCGTGGTCATTTAGATGAATTAAAAGATGTGCTAACGAGTAGTGACACCAAAGCCTCGAAGGGGTCTATTAGCAACCAACTTGATGACGTATTTGTAACACTTGATACTTTTAAACTAGATCAGCGTTCTCGAGAAGTGGAGTTTCAGCAGCATATAAAAGACATGGGCAACCGCTTAGAGGATATGAAGAGGGAATTAGAAGAAGCAAAAGAACAGCTTAACACCAGCCAATTAGTGGCCATGACAGACAGTTTAACTCAGCTACCAAATCGTGGGGCATATGACCTATACGTTGCTAAAGAATACGAACGTTACCGTCGCTATGGTGGTGGTTTAAGCTTATTAGTTTGCGATGTGGATAAATTTAAAGAGATTAATGACAACTATGGTCACCAAGCAGGGGATAAAGTTTTACAATTAATTAGTCGCCAAGTTAAAAAAGGCACACGAGACACCGACTTTTTATCCCGTTATGGCGGTGAAGAGTTTGTGGTAATTTTACCCGAGTCAGATGCTAAAGCGGCGCTTCTTGTGGGTGAAAAAATTCGCCAACAAGTGGCCAAAAGTCCATTCCACTTTAAGGGTAAGCGCGTGCAAATAACCATATCTTGTGGCATCGCCTGTTTTAAACCAATGTATCGAATTGAGCAGGTATTTGACGCGGCTGATAAAGCACTCTATAAAGCCAAAGAAAATGGGCGTAATCAATGTCAAATTGGCGAGTTAGAAGGCAGTCCAGGGGAAAGTGAGCCAGAGTAGAAGTCAATATTGAAAATATAAAGGCAAACTTAATTAAGTTTGCCTTTTTTGTTGATCTTAACGATAACGCTTTTCTAGTGCTTTAATGCGCTCATCAAGTGGTGGATGGCTCATGAACAGTCGGCCAAGTTTATGTTTCATTTCACCACTGATACCAAATGCTACCATTTCATCTGGCATATTACTTGGCTGGTCATATTCGGATTGTAAGCGTTGCAATGCACTGACCATTGCCCCTGGGCTAACGAGATCGGCCCCTGCAATGTCAGCGCGATACTCACGGCGACGACTAAACCAAAATACGATGGTGCTGGCCAGAATGCCTAAAATCATTTCGGCCACAAATGTACTCACATAAAACCCAATACCACGGCCGCCTTCATTTTTAAGAATTGCTCTGTCTACAAAATTACCAATGATGCGCGCAAAGAACATAACAAATGCATTTACCACACCTTGAATCAGCGCAAGGGTAATCATATCGCCGTTAGCCACGTGACCAATTTCGTGACCAAGAACGGCTTTCACCTCTTCTCGACTCATCTTATTCAATAGGCCTGTACTAACACCAATAAGTGCATTGTTACGATTCCAGCCAGTGGCAAATGCATTGGACTGGGGACTGGCAAATATACCTACCTCAGGCATACCAATTCGGGCTCTGTCAGCCAACTCTTTTACTGTGCTTAACAGCCATTGCTCGTCAGCATTGCTGGCCTGTTCAATGATTTTAACGCCCATTGAGCGTTTAGCCATCCATTTTGAAATAAGCAGGGAGACAACAGAGCCAGCCATACCAAATACTAAGCAGAAAGCCATTAGATTTCCGTAGTCTAGGCCTTGGGCTGTCATGTAATTGCCAACTCCTAAAAGGCTAAGGGTTAAGCTTGCCACTAAAATAACAGCGAGGTTAGTCGCTAAAAATAAAATGATGCGCATCATAACGTCAGTCCTGAAATTGATTTGATATATTATGGTGTTGAAACAATAAAATTCAATAAATTTAGAGCGCTAACTTTAATTAAAGTTTCATCTACAGTCCTTCTCGCGAATACGGGAATCCACA
>JBLHVV010000015.1:0-41901 GCA_047628755.1 Crocinitomicaceae bacterium
CATTACAGCATAACTGAAAACTGACTGTTTCCTGATAGCAATAATGAGACGTTTATAAGCAATTTTATCGTATTTTTTAACATTTAATACCAAAAATAGTAATCTTTACCTTGTTCCGCCACCAAGACAATGTAACTCAAGTTTACCTATAGTGCCTAAGTTTTTAATATGGATAATAGTTGGACATTCTTTATTTAATAAATTTGAAAAATGATATGAATTCCCCCTCCTTTTTAATTACCGTATTAATATTGGTAATTTCTCATTCTTCGTATAGCGACACTGACTGGAAATCAGTTACCTTTGATAACGATTTATTTCGTGGCAGCGACAACGGGTATACCAATGGACTTTATTATAGTTGGGTAGATATAAACCCAGACGAAAATAGTATATGGGCAAACTTTTTAACTCAACCTTTTAACTTCTCGTTACCAGATGACAATCCTATTATTCAATCTAGTGGCTATACGTTAGGGCAAACAATGATTACGCCTACAGACATTACAATAAAAAATCCAGATCAAAGAGAAGTACCCTATTCTGGTCTTTTGGTTTTATCTAATACGTCTTTATATATTTATGAAAATTATGCCGATTATATTGGTGTCAGTATTGGACTAGTGGGACCTGTGTCTTTAGCTGGTGATTCACAAACATCAATCCATAGTGCAACCGGGTCTACTAAACCAGAAGGCTGGGATACTCAAATAAACAATGAAGTAGTATTTACTATTGCTAGAAAAAGAAGCTGGAAGGTATGGGAAAGTGACAATGGTAATATGGAACTTTTAACTTCAGCCAGTTTAGCGGCTGGTACAATCCAAAGCCATGCAAAAGTATCCACTATGTTTATGTATGGTAATAATTTAGGAAATTCATTTGCGTCGTCACTACTAAGTGGCAGCCGATCCAGCAACCCTATTTCTATGGGAGGAGGATGGTTTGTTTTTCATAGTATTAGCACTGGCTACACGGCAAATAACATAGCGCTAGATGGCAATACGTTTGAGAGTAGCCGATCTGTAAAATATGAACATAAAAGCTATTCAGCTATGACTGGCGTAGCCTATTCTTGGCTTGACTGGTCTGTCACCTTGGCATTCGTTGACGACAACGTAGTAACATCAAGTTTTAATACAGATGATGCTACACAATATGGAACACTTACTGTTGGCTGGGTGCCTTAATAGCTTGGGACTTTAATAAGCCCATACTGATACACATCAACATACACCAGTGTGAAAAATATGCTCAGGCTAGTTTTAAAAACTAATATAAAATGTACAAAGCCTATTTGTAATAGGTATACAAAGAGCTTGAGGTTAGCTACACCGAAATTAATTTCAATAATTCTGTTTATTAGCGATAATATAAAGCGTCAGTTAATGGCTAATATTCGTCAACACTTTAATGTTTTTAACGATAATACGGGAAACTATTTCATTGAGATTCATCCTATAACCGCAAACATTTAAAATAATATAAAAAAACCGTAATCTATTTAAGACTACGGGAATTATTTTAAACTTAACAAACTTACATTAAGTTAATGTGAGCATGAGACTAAAGGTCTTTAAAAGCACTAATAGTATCTTGTAAGACTTTCTTCGCGTCACCCGTCACCATTAGCGCGTTATCACGGATAAATAGCTCGTTTGGAATACCTGCAAAACCAGGAGATAAACCACGCTTAATAACCACAACTGTTTTTGCATGGTGAACATTAAGAATTGGCATACCGTAGATTGGCGACTCAGAATCATTAGCTCCACCAGGGTTAACTACGTCATTAGCCCCTAATACAATGGCAACATCCGTTTGAGAGAACTCTGGGTTAATAGTATCCATTTCAACTAGCTGATCGTAAGGCACTTCAGCTTCGGCTAGCAATACGTTCATGTGGCCGGGCATACGACCGGCTACTGGGTGAATAGCGTATTTCACATCTGAGCCATTGGCTTCAAGCATATTCGCAAGCTCACGGGTTGCATGCTGCGCTTGCGCCACGGCTAAACCGTAGCCAGGTACAAATACTACTTTTTGTGAACTTTCTAATATCATGGCCAGTTCTTCAGGGTTCGAAAACTTAACTTTACCGTCATAAAACGCATCGTTTTCAGATTTAGTAACGCCGCTTTTAGCCGACATAGAACCACCAAATAATACATTAATCAGTGAACGGTTCATGGCTTTACACATTATGCTGGTTAAGATAATACCTGATGCACCAACCAGTGAACCAACCACGATCAAACCATTATTGCCTAATACAAAACCAGCAGCCGCACCGGCTAAACCAGAGTAAGAGTTAAGCAGCGAAACCACTACAGGCATGTCGGCACCGCCAATTGGCATAACTAAACACACACCTAAAATTAAGCAGACAACAATTAAGCCTAAGATTAATATGTCAGAATTTAATTGACTAAACCCAGCGAAGTAAACCGCACCAGCAATAAGAGTTAAGAAGCACAGCTTCACAATCCACTTGTACAAGCTAACTTTATTCGAGTCGCCTATTTTGCCTTTCAATTTACCAACCGCCACAAATGAACCGGTTAAAGTCACTGCGCCAATTAAAATAGAAAGAATAACAGCTACTGACCAATCGTATGTCACTGCAAACTTGCCCATTTCAGCAAGCTTCTGACTTTCTAGGTAATTAGCAGAGGCCACCAATAGAGAAGCTCCACCACCTACACCGTTAAGTGTCGCCACCATTTCTGGCATGTCGGTCATGGCTACTTTTTTAGCCACATATGCACCAATAGCCCCCCCAATTAAAACACCCAGAATAATGTATTCATAAGTAATTACGTTGCTATCAAGTAATGCAGAAATAATTGCAATTAACATCGCTGAGGCTGACATTTTATTGCCGGCCACCGCTGTTTTTGGAGAGGTTAAGCCTTTTACACCAAGGATAAATAATACCGCGGCAACTAGATAACCTAGATTAATTAATACGTCCATTAGTCTACCGCCCTATTTCTTTTTAAACATGTTCAGCATGCGGTCAGTTACCATATAACCAGCCACAATGTTGATTGTTGCTAATGCAATGGCGATGACACCTAATACTGTTGAAAGTACAGTTGTGTGTTCGCTGCCGCCAGAACTTAAAATAGCACCAACCACTACGATGCCAGAAATGGCATTAGTACCACTCATTAGCGGCGTATGTAATGTAGGAGGTACTTTATTGATCACTTCTACACCAACGAAAATCGCCAGTACAAAAATGGTAAGGGACATAATAAACATCTCCATAACTATTCTTCCTTCTCTGCCTGAGCTTTAAGCCCCTGATGTTTGATCTCGCCCGCTTCAGTAACTAAAGTAGCGGCAATAATGTCGTCTTCCATATTTATATTTAGCTGGCCGTCTTCTGCCATATTCAATAAGAAAGTGGTAATGTTTTTAGTCAGTAACTGCGAAGCATGGACTGGAACACGACCTGGATGATCGGTATAACCAATTATGGTTACACCATCAACATAGGCTTTGTGACCTGCAACAGTACCTTCAACATTGCCACCACGCTCGGCTGCAAGGTCAACAATCACTGAACCTTTTTTCATGTAATGCAGCATGTCTTTGGTAATTAAAAGAGGCGATACTTTGCCTGGAATAGAAGCGGTAGTGATTACAAGATCGGCCTGTGCCACTTTAGCTTGCATTTGTTCACGTTGCTTAGTGTAAAACTCTTCTGACTTTTCAGTGGCGTAACCACCAGCTGCTGAGCCTTGCTCTTGAGGCAAATCAAACTCGACAAATTTAGCGCCTAACGATTCAACCTGTTCACGAACTTCAGCACGGGTATCATAAGCTTCAACTACACCACCTAAACGACGAGCGGTTGAAATAGCCATAAGACCAGCAACACCAGCACCTACTATAAATACTTTAGCTGGATGAATAGTACCCGCTGCAGTCATTAGCATTGGAAAGTATTGTGGTAATTCCATCGCCCCAGAAAGTACCGAACGGTAACCACTAATGGCGCCCATAGAACTTAGCACATCCATACTTTGAGCACGGGTGGTACGAGGAATAAACTCTAAAGCGAATGAACGCACATTATGCGCAGCAAGCTGCTTAACTAATGGTAAATTGAACCACGCGTCTAGCAAACAAATTAAAGTACTATTTTCCTTAAGTAATGACATTTCTTCATCAAGTGGTTGGCGTACTTTTAATACGATATCTGCTTGGTCATATAAAGATTTTGCACTGGGCGCAATACTTGCGCCGCAGTTACGATATGCATCGTCATCGTAATGGGATCTATCTCCAGCACCTTCTTGAATAACGACTTCGAAACCCGCTGTCAATAATACATCAATACCTGATGGAATTAATGCCACACGATTTTCCCCAGGATATATTTCCTTAGGTACTCCGATTAACATGATGAATGCTCCTAAAATTAAATTTTAAAATTTTTTAAACGGATAAATTTTTAGACTTAGCTAAACCAAGAACACGTAACGTATTTTCTCGAGTACTTTTCAACAGTTCAGTATTTTCAATCAACGATTCGCCATAAGAAGGAATCCATTGCTTTAAACGGGTTTGCCAGTCATTGCTAAGTCGCTCGGCCATGCATCGCTCGATCACTTCAATCATAGCTTGTACTGCAACAGAGGCACCTGGTGACGCGCCCAATAAGGCCGCTAAAGTGCCATCTTTTGCTGCTACTAGTTCGGTCCCAAATTCTAATTTACCGCCGTTAGCACCGTCTTTTTTGATAATTTGAACACGCTGTCCAGCATCGGCCAATGTCCATTTTTCTGAAACGGCCTGAGGAAAATACTCACGTAAAGAATTCATCCGGTCTTCATGAGACTGCATTACTTCACTGATTAAATATTTAGTTAGATCCATATTATTCATACCCACATTCATCATGGGTAATAAATTGCTGCCGCGTACCGACTTAAACAAATCTAACTTAGAACCCGCTTTTAAAAACTTAGTTGTAAAGCCAGCGTAAGGGCCAAACAGTAATGCAGGTTTACCGTTAATAATGCGTGTATCTAAATGAGGTACTGACATTGGAGGTGCACCAATAGCTGCTTTTCCATAAACCTTGGCATGATGCTGTTTAATAACATCTTCGTCTTGGCATACAAGCCATTGGCCTGAAACAGGAAAGCCGCCGTAGCCTTCGCTTTCTTCAATGTCAGATTTTTGAAGCAGTGGTAATGCACCACCACCCGCCCCTAAAAATACGAATCCCGCATTAATAGTTTGAACTTCGCCAGTGACACGGTGCTTTAAATTAACATTCCAGCGCCCGTGGCTGTCTTTTTTCAATTCAGAAACTTCTTGGCTTAGCAGTAATTCAAATTCGTTATGCTTTTCTAACGATGAAACTAAATTTCGTGTTAGAGAGCCAAAATCAACATCACTACCAAATGGAATACGAGTAGCGGCTATTTTGTCACTCACCTCACGGCCTTCCATTACTAAAGGCATCCACTGACGCAGCGTCTCGTGGTCTTCGCTGTATTCCATACCGGCAAAAAGGTGGTGCTGAGATAGCTTCTCCCAACGCTTGCGTAAAAATGCAACGTTGTCTTCACCCCATACAAAACTAATGTGAGGGGTAGTATTTATAAAGTTATGAGGTGCGGGTAGGTCACCGCTGCCAATTAATGCGGTCCATAATTGGAGAGACACTTCAAAATTGGCATTAATAGCCAACGCACGATCAATCTCTACATCGCCCTGATCATTCTGTGGCGTATAGTTAAGCTCACAGTACCCAGCATGACCCGTGCCTGCATTATTCCAGCCGTCAGTACTCTCATGAGCTACAAGATCCAGACGCTCGACCATCGCAAGACGCAATGAAGGATCTAATTTATTCAGTAAAGTACCGAGGGTGGCACTCATTACGCCGCCGCCAACTAGCAGCACGTCAATTTGTTTAGTAATCATTATAGATTTCGCCTGTAGGTAAAAATCTGAATCCAAGCAGCGCGGATCGGCGCCTATCGGTGACAGCTTTTGGCTGCTGAAGACCACCGATTGAATTAAAACGATCGTTTTATACATACTCTTTGAGAAGATCACAATATTGACGAATAAAACAACTCGAGCAAAAATATAGAAAAAGCACTACAGCCTACTGTTCATGTGAGTTTAGGGGATATATCACTATTTTTTATAGTTACTATAAGGAAAATAATAAAAAGAGTAGAGAGAGGGTATTAAAACAACGAGTAAAAATAGAACGAATAGACCGCATGAATAAAAACCAGAAATTTATACTACTATCCCATCAATAAGAACATCAATAATTTCTATCTGTATTTTAATGCCTGTAACTTCATCGTATCCACCCTTTAGGTTTTCATCTAAATACGCTATGTAAATTTACTTTGCCCGAGCTAGAATTACTGGATGTACTCTTTGCTTCAAGTGCACCTCAGCCTGATGACCGACTACCTGCTCAAAAAACCACCAGTATAAGTCTAATGAATACCCAGTATAGGCAATATTCCCCACATTTATGGCCAAAAGGGTCTAAGCTTATCTTAAATTATAAGTGTAATTACCTTATAATTTACCCGCAATTTTTACCTGACCGCGCTGCCTACTTGGGTTCACGGTCAATCCTAATGACATATGCCCTTTAAACAGGGTTATTTAGTAAGTGTCACGGGTTAACTCAACAAGGGAGAAACTGCATAGAAGCATTAAGCATTCTATTAAGCAGTCCAAACTGTTGAGCTAGTTAATTACACGCCAGCAGATGATGAGGAAGTTCTTGTTTATCTGTTGGAAAACCATGCTCTATTGAGCGCGGATAAAGCCGCTTGCAATCACTTTTAGAAAGTTAAGCGGCTTTTTGATAATCATTACTAAAACATTGAGTGAGAGATTCGTATGAGCTTATATTCAGAATACCTAGCCGAAATTGAGGTTCGTAAAAACGACCTTGGCTTAAACCCGCAACCTATCGACGGCGAAGCGCTGTTAGCGGAAATCATCGCTCAAATTAAAGACACAACTAATGAGCACCGCGAAAGCTCTCTAAACTTCTTCATCTATAACACTTTGCCTGGCACAACCAGTGCGGCCGGTGTTAAAGCTCAATTTTTGAAAGAGATCATCCTAGGTGAAGAGTCTGTAAAAGAAATTACAGCTGAATTTGCATTTGAACTTCTATCTCATATGAAAGGTGGTCCATCTGTTAAGGCCCTTTTAGATTTAGCCTTGTCTGATGATGCATCGGTTGCAGCACCGGCTGCTGAAGTTCTGAAAACTCAAGTATTTTTATACGAAGCAGATACCGATCGCTTAGTAGCTGGGCTTAAAGCTGGCAACACCATCGCCAAAGATATTCTAGAAAGCTATGCTCGTGCAGACTTTTTTACTACGCTGCCTGAAATCGATGAGAAAATCGACGTGGTTACTTATATCGCTGCTGAAGGTGATATCTCTACCGATTTACTTTCTCCTGGTAATCAAGCTCACTCTCGCTCAGACCGTGAACTTCATGGCCAGTGCATGATCAACCCTGAAGCTCAGCAAGAAATTGTTGCCCTTGGTAAAAAACATCCTAACGCTAAAGTTATGTTGATCGCTGAAAAAGGCACTATGGGCGTAGGTTCATCTCGTATGTCTGGTGTTAACAACGTGGCTCTTTGGGCCGGCAAGCAAGCAAGCCCTTATATTCCATTCGTTAACTTCGCGCCTGTTGTAGCCGGAACCAACGATATCTCTCCTATCTTCTTAACCACTGTTGGTGTAACTGGCGGTATCGGGCTTGACCTGAAAAACTGGGTAAGAAAATTAGACGCTAACGGTAAGACCATTCTTGACGCCAATGGCGACCCAGTACTAGAGCAAGCTTATTCGGTTGCCACTGGTACTGTGCTGACGATTAATACTAAAGAGAAAAAACTGTATAACGGTGATAAAGAACTTGTGGATGTTTCAGCTGCGTTCACTCCTCAAAAAGTTGAATTCATGAAAGCAGGCGGTTCATACGCGATTGTATTCGGTAAAAAACTTCAGACGCTTGCAGCTGAAGCACTGGGTGTAGAAGCGCCATTAGTATTTGCTCCTTCTTTAGAGATTTCTCATGAAGGCCAAGGCCTTACCGCTGTAGAAAAAATATTCAACAAGAACTCTTTGGGCGTTGCTTCTAAAACAGCTCTACACGCTGGTTCTGATGTTCGCGTTACAGTAAACATTGTTGGTTCTCAAGATACGACTGGCTTAATGACTTCTCAAGAACTTGAGTCAATGGCAGCCACTGTTATATCTCCAAGTGTTGATGGTGCTTATCAATCAGGTTGTCACACAGCATCTGTATGGGACAGTAAAGCACAAACTAACATTCCTAAACTGATGGCGTTTATGAATAAGTTTGGTCTAATTACAGCTCGCGATCCTAAAGGCGTTTATCACGCAATGACGGACGTAATCCACAAAGTATTAAACGACATTACGATTGATGATTCTGCCATTATCATTGGTGGTGACTCCCATACTCGTATGTCTAAAGGCGTGGCATTCGGAGCTGACTCGGGTACGGTTGCCATCGCACTTGCAACAGGCGAAGCGGCTATGCCGATTCCTGAATCTGTTAAAGTTATGTTTAAAGGCACCATGAAAGATCACATGGATTTCCGTGATGTTGTTCATGCTACTCAAGCGCAAATGCTTAATAAGTTTGGTGAAAACGTTTTCCAAGGTCGCGTGATTGAAGTGCAAATAGGTACTCTGTTAGCTGACCAAGCCTTTACCTTTACAGACTGGACCGCTGAAATGAAAGCGAAGGCGTCTATCTGTATCTCTGAAAACGATACTCTTGTTAAGTCTTTAGAGATTGCTAAGGGCCGTATTCAAATAATGATCAACAAAGGCATGGATAACGACGTTAGCATGCTGCAAGGTCTAATCGACTTGGCTGACAAGCGTATTGCGGGAATTCAGTCCGGCGAAACTCCAGCATTGGCACCAGATGACAACGCAGTTTACTACGCAGAGTTGGTTGTTGACCTGGACCTAATTGATGAGCCAATGATCGCCGATCCAGATGTAAACAATGAAGATGTGTCTAAGCGTTATACCCACGATACTATTCGTCCTGTTTCATTCTACAAAGGCACTAAGAAAGTTGACCTTGGTTTTGTTGGATCGTGCATGGTTCACAAAGGCGATATGCAGATCATTGCACAGATGCTTAGAAACCTTGAAGAACAAAACGGTGAAGTTACCTTCAAAGCGCCTCTTGTTATCGCACCGCCAACTTACAACATTGTTGACGAGCTGAAAGCTGAAGGCGATTGGGATGTTCTGAAGAAATATGCAGGCTTTGAATTTGACGACACTGCACCAAAAAATACAGCGCGTACTGGATACGAAAATATCATGTACCTAGAACGTCCGGGCTGTAACTTGTGCATGGGTAACCAAGAGAAAGCAGAGAAAGGCGATACTGTATTAGCCACCTCTACTCGTCTTTTCCAAGGCCGTGTAGTAGAAGATACTAATGAGAAGAAAGGTGAATCACTATTAGCCTCTACTCCAGTAGTTGTGCTTTCTTCTATTCTTGGTCGCACTCCAAGTCTTGAAGAATACAAGAACGCAGTTAAGGGCATTAACTTAACTAGCTTCGCGCCTCCTTCTGAAGACTTGAGCAGACCTGCTATTCCTCTTAAAGCAGTTTAAGAATGTAGTACTTACCTAGTGAGCGAAAAAACCCAAGCAATGAACATTGCTTGGGTTTTTTTATGATTAATTTTTAAAGCCTGTTTATCATAAGATATTTTCACAGACAAACTAAATACTTTCTTTGTGTTCGTCTATATCCAATAATAAATTTTGTAAGGCTTCTGCATCATCATCGTTTCCTTGATCGTCAGGTTTTTTCCAAAGCCCTCTTTGTTTCGCTTCTAACATTCGTTCGGTCATTTCTTCTAATGCGGGTAAGTTATGTTCACGTAAAAACTGTTGATTAGCCTCATCAAATATTAATGCATCAGTCACCGCTTTATATTGGTAATCATCAATTAAATCTGTGGTGGCATCGTAGGCAAACATATAATCCACTGAGGCCGCCATTTCAAATGCTCCTTTATAGCCATGCTCGCGCATAGCATTTATCCATTTTGGGTTTAATACCCGTGAACGTATTACCCTGTTTAACTCTTCTTTAAGCGTTCGTATTTTGGGCACAGCAGGATTCGAATGATCGCCGTGATAGATTACCGGCATCTTACCTGATAACACATTAACAGCGTTACTCATGCCCCCTTGAAACTGGTAATAATCGTCACTGTCTAATAAATCGTGTTCCCGATTATCTTGATTTTGCACCACCGCTTCCAATTTTGATAGTTGATGACTAAAGGCCGACTTCGCTTCAACTCCATCTCCTTCGCCGTAGGCATAACCGCCCCAGCTTAAATAAGCGTCGGCAAGGTCTGAGCTTTTTTCCCAGCAGCGTTCATCTATTAGGCCTTGTAAACCTGCCCCATAAGCACCCGGCTTGCTGCCAAATACTCGGTAACTGGCTTGCTCCCAAGCTTGCTCTGCATCCATACCCTCTTGCACCAACTGCTGGCTGCGCTCAAGTACATGTTTACGAATACGGTTGCCAAATCCAGGCTCTTCTAAATTGGCAAGAGCTTTTACCGCCGCATCATAAATACGCATTACATTAGGGAAGGCATCACGAAAAAAGCCCGATACACGCAACGTCACATCTACCCTTGGCCGTTGTAATAGCATGGTGGGGGTAATTTCATAGTCCACTACCCGTTGAGAGCCTTTTGCCCATATGGGCTTCACGCCCATTAAGGCAAACGCCTGAGCAATATCATCGCCACCGGTGCGCATAGTGGCGGTACCCCAAACAGATAACCCTAATTGCTTGGGGTAATCTCCTTGATCTTGCAGATGACGTTCGATTAATGCCTGAGCCGATTTTTTACCCAATGCCCAAGCGGCTTTAGAGGGGATGGCTCTATTATCTACAGAGAAAAAATTACGCCCTGTAGGTAACGTGTCTAAACGTCCACGTGTGGGTGCTCCACTTGGGCCAGGGGCTACAAACTTACCCGCCAGTCCGGTCAGTAATGAATGGATTTCTAAGTGGGCACTTAACTTAAGGGCTTTGAATAGCGTTTTTTTAATGTAACTTAATTGCTGAACCGTTGCTGGGTAATCAAGTTTTAGTGAAGTAAAGTCTTCATTTTTTAAAATATATTTGTGCATAAAATTAACGGCTAATAATTCTAAGCGTTCCCGCGTATCGGCTTCAGTACGCCAAACACTCTGGCTTATATTTTTTAAAACATCGGGCTGCTTACCGACCCAAATATCAGTCTGTGCTGCCAAGGGGTCAAAGGCAAAACCCTGAATTTTTAAGTTTAAATCGGTGGCTAAATTATGCAGTAAGCCGTTACTTGATGGATCTTTACCTCTGGGTAATCGCAGTAATGCTACTAAGGTATCGGCTAATTTATCATTGCTTGGTAACGTGCCCAATATATGCAGGCCGTGGCGGATTTGTGCTTCTTTTATTTCACATAAATAGGCGTCTAGCTGGTTTAGTACTTCACCTTCACTGGGATCAATATCACTAAGTCCAGTCAACTCCTGTAATAAATTTGATTCTTTAACCTGTAAAAATATCTGTTCACGTAACCATGTTTCACGACGTTCATCCATGCCCAGCGCTTGGTAATATTCATCCACTAAATTTTCAAGTTCGCTTAATTTACCGTAGGTTTCAGCCCGGGTCATAGGAGGCATGAGATGATCTATAATCACCGCATGGGTGCGTCGCTTTGCTTGCGCACCTTCGCCTGGATCATTCACAATAAAAGGGTAAAAATTGGGCATGGGACCCAAAGCAATATCAGGGCAGCTAACTGCAGATGTTGCTTTTACCATTAAAATTCCACTCCAGCTTGAGCTTTCACGCCCAGGCGAAAAGCATGGCGTTCATCTTGGACCACACTAATAGTGTCGGCAATGTCTTGCAGTTCCGTGGCCATAGTGCGGCCAGTGATGATTACGTTTTGCATTTTTGGTCGAGTCTTCAAGGCACTGACCACAGGCTCTACTTCTAAATAGCCGTACTTAAACATGTAGCTCATTTCATCAAAAATAAGCATGTGGTATTGCTCGTTGCAAAGTAGAGTTTCGGCTAACACCCATGCTTTTTGTGCGGCTGCAATATCTTGGCTTTTATCCTGGGTCTCCCAGGTAAATCCATGGCCCATTACATGCCAGTCAATAAGCTCATGATCTTTAAAGAATTTATATTCACCAGTAATTAAACGACCTTTACTAAATTGAATCACAGCACAACGTTTACCGTGCCCCGCTGATCTGGCCATGGTGCCGAAGGCTGAACTACTTTTTCCTTTGCCATTGCCTTTTAATAAAATAAGCACACCACGTTCATCCGTAGACTTAGCAATTTTAGCATCCATTACAGCTTTTCTTGAAGCCATGCGCTTTTGATGTTTTTGATCACTCATATTTAAACTCATTACAGTTAGGTCAAGCTAGGCATTTCTAGGTATTGGGCACCCAGCTGCTGGGCTATGCTTTGAGCTCGCCCATGCTTTACTTGGGACTGCTCTGTATCAATCACCACACAATGGCTACCTAGGCTGATGTTATTCACCGATTGGTTACTGCGTCCGTCAGTTAATACATAACTGTGAACTGCTAAATTTGGCATTTGTCGCTTTAGTTTTTTCAAATAGGCTTGGGCCTGTTCTAATGCATTGCGAAATGGGGTGCCTCCACCTGCGCTTATACCCTGCAAAAAATCTGATATTTGCTTAGGAGCACGTATTTTTGGCAGTAACTCATTTACTTCTCCATTGCCAAAACCCAATATGCAAAGTTGCTCTCGCTGCAAATAAGCTTGCTGGGAAAGTGCTAAAATCATACCTTTGGCTTTGCCAAAACTATTATGGGCTAGGGTAGAAGCGCTGGTATCCAGTAAAATAAAGTGCAATACGGCCTTGCACGATTGAGCTTTATTAAAACGTAAAGACTTAGGTGGCCAAAAGCCTGCACTTGCAATAAGTGTATTAAACCAGTTAGGAGATGCTGATAACTCGATTGAATTATGACGACCACCATTAACGGGGCCTTTGCGTTTTCCAGTGGCGTTTAACTGAGATTTATTGACAACATTTTGTGAATTTATATTGTTAAGTTGAGGCACAACAGAAAGTTGTATGTCTTGAATTTGCGGGGGCATACTCCCCCAGCTGCCATTTTTTTCCTTGTCAGCTTGATTACCATTTAAAGATGAAGGCCGAGTAAAAGAGTTTTTATTTGATGCTTTAGACTTTTGTTTGTCATCTAATGAATTGGGTGGTGAATTAGATGGTGAATTAGGCAATGAGCTTGATGGTGAATTTCCTGAGTTTGAGTCGGACTTGGCATTTCTGCGGTGACCCAGAACTAACTCACAAACGGCATCTAAATCTTGCTCATCTATGGCACCCTTCTCACACCATGCCGCATGTGCTAATGCTGCCCGATACCACACAATGTCGGCGCGCATTCCATCCACATTGGCCTCATGGCAGCGTTGAGCAATTTGATGGCGAATCTCCATAGAGCAACCCACCTTACTTATTGCTGTTTTTGCCTTAAGTATTTGATCAATGAGTTGCTGTTGTTGCGCTTGATAACCACGGCAAAAAGTATCAGGGTTCAAATCAAACGCCTCTCGCCGTAAAACAATTTCAATGCGCTCTTCTACACTAAATTCATTATTCAGCTCTACTATTAAACCAAAGCGATCTTGCAGTTGCTCTCTCAGCTCACCTTCGTCAGGGTTCATGGTACCTAGCAGTAAAAAGTCAGAGGCGTGCTTGTGGCTAATACCGTCGCGCTCTATATGATTAATACCACTGGCCGCCACATCCAACAATAAATCTACCAATGAGTCGGACAACAGGTTTACCTCATCCACATATAAAACACCATCGTGAGCTTTAGCTAATAGACCTGGCTTTACGGTGACTTTTTTATCATTCAAAACGGTTTGTAAGTCCAATGTGCCCACTAGCATCTCTGCACTGGCACCAAGTGGTAAAGTAACAAAGTTTGGCTTTTTTTGTTGCGGCAAAATATCAGCAAGCGCTCTAGATAGCGTTGATTTGGCGCATCCGCGGGGGCCACTAATTAATATCCCACCTATGGCAGGATTGATAGCTGCTAGAATGAGTGCTGTCTTAAAACCACCAAGGCCAGCCACCGCAGAAAAAGGAAATTGCCGCATATATATATTCCTCCATAGCCAAGTAAAGCGCAGGCATAAGGGTTAAATAAATATCAGCGATATCAGAATGACAATAAAGAAGTTACAGAAGAAATGACTCTGGATCCAACACATATAAACAGCCATTATGACTTAATTCATACATGTATTATTTGGACACTGTGGGTTCACAGGCCAGAACAAAACACCCTAAAGGGTTATCTGTGGGCACACGGATCTTTCCATCCGAATGACTTCTATATTCCTACCGAATATCATTGAAGTTGGTCTCAAGCAGGTATCCTGGCTTACGTCATAACTTATTATCCTTCCCAGAGGTTGAGCTCCAGTGAATAACAGCCGTTAACAATGACGTTTACAGTTGCGGAGGCAGCGACGGATTGACCGTACTTCCCTTTTAATTTAATTGAAAAAACTTGAGATTAGAGGTTATTTCAATAGTGCAGATGTGTCAATTCAATTATTTTTAAAGAACTGCTAATAATTAAGTTCTGATATCCATGCGCTGTGATTTTTTTATTAGGATAATGATCATAAGTTCATAGATTTTTCACTTAATCTGAACAAGAAACAGCTGAAAACCCTGTACTTTAGATCCTACTATCCAAGCAGTTTGAATATCTAAAAGTTCATAGAATAAAGAATTAAAATTTCTCAATATAAATAGTAAGTAATCTTTAATTGACGATGACTAAGATCAAGTTTTCAAGCAATTAAAAATGATACAAGTCTTAATTAACATCTTATTATTTTCAATACTATCAAGTGTATGTGCTTCAGAAGTCTACAAATGCACATATAAAAACAGTCGCATGCAATTTAGCGATACACCTAGCCCAGAAAAGTTACATGGACATACCTCGATAAATAATCCCACAACCAATCGTCTCTAGATCTGGTGGGTACAAAAGTCAAAAAAAAACTATTTATCAGCTCTCTCGATTTTTTATATCGTTCTGGGAAAATGTCAGAAAATACATAAATAACCGCATATAACGACTTTAATATTAACGACATAAAATATAATGTTCTATTTAGTTATAATAGTTATGGGATAAATTAACATAATACCGCTCAAAAGACATCGAAAGGAACTCAGAAGATAACAGAGCCTATAGTGGGATAGCTAGAACGTATTCACACACAAAAGACTTAAAAAGGATGTGAAAATCTTATTAATAACCAAGAGAAATAATTTTTTCTAAAAAGGTCATCCGAAACTGGGAACCTTAAAATATTTAACCAAATCAAAAGACTGTAAAGTGGATACCATTTTATAAGGTAATAACTCCTCTCGCGGATAAAACATTTGATCCAGCACGGCTTGCTTCTGAAATGACTGATACAGGTTATCAACATCCTGACTCAATTGCTTAATACTATTGGGACTCAATAAACGACTAGCAGAATAAAAAGGAGATTTGTCGTCTCTGCTCTTGCTAATAGATTCTTTAATAAAGTCCTGATTTACTTTTACTAAGATTGAGTGTAAGGGTCCATCTAAACGCCAAATGATCGGTAGATTTACTAAAAAATAATAAGAGTTATCTTGCCTTAGCCTAATCAATTCAAGTTTTTCTAGTTCACGTAAATACAAATAACTATCTTGTGCACTTAATTGGTTATGCTCAATAATACATTCGAGGTCAAACTCACTGACTAACAACATAAAAAATGACATTAAACCCGGCCTAGAGGATAAAGCTTGCTCTGTCTCTAGTGATAACTCACTTGGCGTAACGGGTTTCTTAGCGGCTAGCTCTACTAACTCAAGAAAGCCGATACCAACCACCTCACACACCTCCATTAAGCGACTTAGTTTACAGTCCTGATCGGCGAATAAGCGCTTAATTGTGGGCTCTGAGGTGTTCATTTTTTCAGCAAGGTCTTTGTAACGAATATCTTGGGCTTTTAAAACCTGCTTTAAACTGGCAAACAAAACCGACCTTTGTCGCTGTTCCCTTAAATCTGCTTTCATATGATGATCCTGAAATTGCATGAAAGTATCACCTTACGATACTTTATATAAATTAAATTGCAATAAAGATACATATATATATCCTTATTGTCTAACACCCGTTCTTATCATTAATGGAAAAAAATATGAACATACGGATTAAAACTACTTGCCTGAGCTTTATAATCGCTATTGCCTTGCTTGCCAGCACCTTAACAAATGCAGACGAACTGACTTCATTATGGGAAGTAAATAACTTCGACCAACCTGAGTCTGTCGCTGTTAATTCAACAGAAAACGTCATTTACTTGAGCAACATAAACGGTCAACCAACCGAGCTAAATGGCAAAGGCTATATCAGTAAGCTTGATATTAATGGCAAAATCCTAGACAAGCATTGGTTAAATAACTTAGATGCGCCAAAAGGTATAGCTGTGCACGGTGACAATTTATATATAGCCGATATGCAACAAGTGCATCAGGTGAGTATTTCCCAAGCTCGTATTGTTAAACAGTTTAAAGTGAAAGAAGCCAAAATGTTAAATGACATTACAATTTCCGATGATGGCACGGTATATATTAGTGACCTTTTAGGCGGTGGTGTTTATCGCATTACTGATAACAAAATTTCATTATGGTTTGAACATGCCGACCTAAGTCATACAAATGGCCTATTATGGCAAGAAGGTGAGATACTAATCGCCACCTGGGGCTTAGGCCTGAATGACGATTTCACTACCGAAACCGCTGGCAGTATTTACACGGTAAATATCAAAAAGCCAGTTTTGGTTAAAGTTAAAGGCGCAAAACAATTAGGCAACCTTGATGGTCTAGTGAAATATAAGAATGCTATGTATGTCAGTGACTGGATAACAGGTGCATTGTTTAAGATTGAAGGGGGTAAAAGCAGTAAAATATTAACGCTTAAACCTGGGCTTGCAGACATTGGTAGAGTAGGTTCAATTTTAATCACTCCGTCAATGCACGATGGTAACCTTACTGCTTGGAAAATGTAAGGTAATGAGGCCTACCTTCCGGTAGGCATATTTATTTTGAGAAAGAGAGAGTCTGCAGAATTATAATGTCCTTTAATAAGTCATCTGATTTCGCCTTATTACAGCTAATATGTTTTACTACTGCTATTAATATTATGGCCATACAAACTTATGATTACTATTGAAGTCGTTGCCGCCCCAAGTAATGAAGACGCTATATTGCGCATTGCCAAGCAAAGTGACGCAATTGATTCTTGGATTAGCAGTCAAAGTGAAAAACAAGTTGCAATAAAAATACTAGTAGAAAAATCTAAGTCTCAAAAAGTAATAGACCAGCTGCAAGTATTAATGAAAGGAAAAACTAATTTTCGGGTGATCGCTTATCCTTTAGAAGTCGCCCTACCTTACGATAAAAAGCAAGAAACTAGCTCATCCACAGTAACTCGAGAAGCTTTATTATCGCAGCTAAAAGGCCAAGGTAAACTTGACGGGCATTATCTCATGCTGGTGTTTTTAAGCACTATTGTAGCCGCCATTGGCCTTATTGAAAACAACGTAGCGGTGATTATTGGGGCCATGGTAATTGCACCCTTACTAGGACCAAACTTAGCTCTATCTTTATCAACTACTCTTGGTCAAGTGAATGGTATTTTTAGTGCTTTAAAAACCCTAGCTGCAGGGATTGCTCTTGCTTTAGGAGTCTCGTTTTTATTGGGAATGTTTTATCCCAACTTAGAATTAACCCCAGAGTTATTATCTAGGACATATGTTGGGATCGACAGTTTAGTGCTAGCTCTGGCCTCGGGAGCTGCTGCTGCCCTTTCAATAACTACTGGAGTGTCTTCTGTATTAGTAGGCGTGATGGTAGCGGTAGCGTTATTACCACCCACCGTTGCTCTAGGGATTTGCTTAGGATTAGAATCTTATAAAGAAGCAACTGGTGCAGCCTTGTTGTTAGTGGCTAATATAGCGTCAGTTAATCTAACTGCTCAACTGACTATGCGATTTAAAGGGATTAAGCCTAGAGAAGATGAAAAACAAAAAACTGCATTGATTGTCTTTATTTGTGGTATTTTATTTTGGTGTGCTCTTATTTCTTTTTTAATTCATCGGCTATATAAATAAACTTAAAAGGACTCAATTAGCGCTTTTAATTCAACTGCGGTATGTGCACTTAAAGCTACTATCGTTAGAGGTTCATGTTGATTAATTTTTTCGGCTCTTCTAATTTTTTTTAGTGTTCGTTATACTGCTTGATAATAGAAGCATAGATACATCCATAGTAAAAGTTGCCCCCTCTCCCTCTGAAGAGTCAACGATGAACCTAAAATCGCATACGTAGGTGTTTTTATTTCGTGACTAAGAAGAACCATATGTAGCTGGACAATAGTAGAGCATATATAAGTATGTTGGCTATCAACACATTGGCCTCCTGCCAATATGCTCTTATGTAATTTATAGGTTGTAAAATGAAAGCTAAAGCTAAAAACGTTGTTTCAGATAAAACAGCACAAGAAGCCGATAAAATTGCTAAAGGTACACAAAAGCCAGGACAAACAAAAGAACAAACTAAGCTTATCGCTCAAGGTATTAAAAAAGGCATTGATACGTATAAAAAGCAACAAAAGTCAAAAGCAAGGGAGTTAGACAAACAGCTTAAAAAAGCAAAGCGCCCTCTGGCAGAAATTGATCAAACTAATGCTGCCGATCTAACCAGTAATAAATCAAGTAGCCAGCTAATACCTTGGGGATTAATGATTTTTTCTTGGGTTGGTTTTGCAGTTTATCTGTTGATGAATAGATAGCTTTTGTAATATACCTAGCCCTACCTCTATTATTGCTTAGGGCTGGTAGTCTAACTATCGGCAGTCTAACTATCGGCAGTCTAACTATCGGCAGTCTAACTGACGATAACTATTCGTTACTGGCTATATAATAACCTTTGTATATAATGCGTCGAATACTCCAGTATTTAAACGTTTAGCCAGTAGGCCTATCCGTTAAAATATATTTATATTAGGTAAAATTTTTCCATGAAATCACTGTTTTGGTCAACAATACGCATAATATTATCCGGTTTGATCTTATTCTTTAACTGGGTATTTACTCCTAAATCAGTTAAACGTGAAGCTGAGGCACAAGCTAAGATTAATGAAGCAACTCAAGATTTAACCTTGTACCAATACAAGGCCTGTCCTTTCTGTGTGAAAGTCCGTAGATCTATGAAGCGTAGCGCATTGGATATTCAAACTAAAGATGCCAAGCGTTGTGAAAATAGCAAGCAAGAACTAGTGACTGGCGGTGGGCAACTAAAAGTTCCTTGTCTAAGAATTATAGAAAATGGTGAAGAAAAGTGGATGTATGAATCAAAAGAGATTATTAGTTATTTAAATGGTCGATTTGGGCAAGCCGCTTAACCAATATTTAAAATACGTTAAACCGAAAAATACAAAAGCCAGTTATTATAATTAATGACTGGCCCCTATCTCAGCACTTGGTTTTACACATGCATACTTAAACGAGTAGTCATGCAAAAGACAGTTGAAAGCTAAACTCTGTACCTTCTCCTAGACAGCTAGTGACTTTCAGATTAGAGCCATGCAACGTCAAAATTCTAGAGCTAATTGCCAAACCTAACCCACTGTTAGCACCCTTTCCTTTCGCGCTGTTACTGGCTCTAAAGTGTCTATCAAATATTTTCGGTAAATCTTCTTCAGATATTCCAAGGCCAGTGTCCTTTATACTCACAAGCAAACTGTTTGACTGCTTTCCAATAGTAACCAAGATACTATCTCCCTGTTCACAATGTCGAATGGCATTATCAATTAAATTACTAAATACACTTTCAAGTTTTTCAATATTACCCTGCGCTATTAACGAAATGTCTTTAGTGAGTAACTTTAAGTGCAACCCTTTTTTCTCGGCTTGTAAACTCAGTTTTATAATCACATCTTGAGCCAGTTCTGCAATTGCTAATGGCTCTTTACTCAGGGTCACATCATCGGCATCTAAGTGGGCCAACTCAAACAGCTGCTCTATAAGACGGCTCATATGCTGTGCATTTTTCATCGCGATGTTAATTAGCTGTTCGCTTTCAACGACGCTTAGTTGCCTATGTTTTAGTTGCCATGTTTCTAAGTAACCTTGCAGTGAAGCTAACGGTGTACGTAAGTCATGAGACACGTAAGATATGAGTTCACGCCGTAGTTCGTCTGTGCTTTTAATTTTCTGATATTGATTATTTAACGCGCCAGCCATTTCATTGAAGGTTACTCCTAAACGCTGAATTTCATCTGCTGAATCAGACTGCCATTTTGATGGAGGTAATTGACTTAGTTTAAAGCCATCTTTACGGAAGTTATGCATATCATGTGTAAGACGACGCAATGGTCGTGTGAGTAAGGCAAATAGTAATAGCGCTGAAATCAAACCAAATACTAAGGCTACTAACAAACTCCATACTGCCAGTGTAGCATTGTGACTACTCTTAAATAATTGCACAATTCCATCATAAATTTCACCACCAATAATAATGTACAAATAGCCTTTAAGAATTGCTCCATCATAAATTGGTGCAACAGAAAATATCTTGTGATTCGACATTGAACGGGGATCGTCTCCCAAAATAGGTAGGTTTACGTTCCCAGATAGAAAGTCTTGAATTGGCTTTAAATCTACATGTGATTTTTTGATTCGATTAGGGTCTGCTGAATAGGTGCTTATATTCCCTTGTGGGTCCAGCAAATAAAACTCAAAGCTAGGACCTAATATCATCATATTATGAAAAGTGTTTTTTAAGGCTGTTATATCGATTTCACCATTTTTAAGTAATGCATTGTCATACACCACATGACTTGCCAGTTGCAAATGCAACTTCTGCTCAACTTCGTTTTGATAACCCTGTGTTAAATGCTGTGCGATCAGCATTAGCAATAAACCAATCAATAAAAAACTTACCAATAAACCAAATGAC
The DNA here is from genome assembly GCA_047628755.1 of Crocinitomicaceae bacterium. Classification (GTDB taxonomy): domain Bacteria; phylum Pseudomonadota; class Gammaproteobacteria; order Pseudomonadales; family Oceanobacteraceae; genus Bermanella. The sequence goes on from JBLHVV010000015.1 coordinate 21,213, forward strand.
AATTTACTGTAAAAAGAATGAAGAATATTATGAATCACTGAATTTATACCCCACGCCCCAGACTGTTAATACGTATTTTGGACTGGATGGATCTAGCTCTAATTTATTTCTTAAACGATTAATATGAGAGTTCACTGTATGTTCATAACCACTGTGCTGATAACCCCAAACCTTATCAAGTAATTGTGTTCGACTGGACACCAGTCCAGGTTGCCTAGCTAGGTAAACAAGTAAGTCGAACTCTGTGCTGGTTAATTCCACATCGTGGTCATTTAAAATCACAAGCCTTTTTGCAGGATCGATGGTTAGACCTTCAAACTTAAGCACCTGAGATGTTTCGGCCTTTTTGCAAGTGAGCATATCCATTCGACGCAATATGGCTTTTACTCGGGCTTGTAACTCACGCACACTAAAAGGTTTGGTTATGTAGTCATCTGCGCCCATTTCTAAACCCACCACTCGATCAGCCTCGCTGTCTCGAGCGGTGAGCATTAATATTGGAGTAAGTTGATTATTTGCACGCAAAGTCCGGCAAATTTCCAATCCGTCTATTTCGGGAAGCATTATGTCCAAAATAATTAAATCAAACTGGCCTGACATGGCCAGTTTTAAACCACGCCCCCCATGATCACAGGTTTCCACATCGTGATTCATGTCTTTTATGTTCATGACAATCAAGTTATTAATGTCTTGATCGTCTTCAATCACCAAAATTCGCTTATTCATTCAATGGCCATTTTACTTCGTGAATATTCATGGAATAATAACCTAAACAACCCAACAGACACATACATTGAGCTGGAATCGATATTTTATCTTTAATGTCAATTTTATGTGCCAGAAAACACGGCACTGTTTTCTGTTTTGCTATCTAAAGATCTAACAAAAGTATCACGAGATATCATAATTTGATAAAACTCATCATAGGGGTCTTCCGGTGTTCAATTTTAGAGGTCACACTAGGGACATATTCAAAAAGCACCTTTATAAAGCGAACACCAAAAGGATAACCAGATGAACAAGATTGACTTTAAACGTAGAATCAAACAGATCTTATCTAGAACCTTACGTAACATCAGCGCCCCATTAAAAACCGCCATGGGCATCAGCGCAGTAATATTATTAATGGCTTGCAGCAACAGCGCTGATTCAGCACCCTCTGCCACTAAGACTATGGACGACAAAAGCCAATCAAGCACTATGGTTGCTACCTTTGCAGGAGGGTGTTTTTGGTGTGTCGAAGCTGGATTTGAAAAACTGAAAGGCGTGAGTGAAGTAGTTTCAGGATACAGTGGCGGTACAATTAAGAATCCAACCTACCGACAAGTTGCATCCGGGCAAACACGTCATATAGAGGCGATTCAAGTGTATTACGACCCATCTATTATCTCCTATGACGCATTATTATTTTCGTTCTGGCGTCAAGTAAACCCAACTGATAGCGGTGGCCAGTTTGTTGATCGAGGCATGCAATACAAGCCTGTGATTTACTTTCATAATGCTGAGCAGCAGTCATTGGCCCAAACGTCACGTAATGCACTAAATAAAACAGGACGCTACGATTCGCCTATTAATACTGACATAGTGCCTTTTACGGTGTTTTACGAAGCGGAAGATTATCACCAAGATTATTATAAGAAAAACCCAATACGTTATAATTATTACCGTTACAATTCTGGTCGTGATCAATACTTAGAGAAAACATGGGGTGATGATCTAAAGATACCGTATATGAAAAATACAGACACTATGGGTGACAATGCAATGGCTGAGCCGTTAAAACAAGCAAGCTACAGCAAACCAAGCGACAATGTGATCAAGGCAAAACTGACTAAATTGCAGTATAATGTCACACAAGACGACGCAACCGAACGTCCATTTGATAATGAATATTGGGATAATAAAAAAGAAGGCATTTATGTGGATATCGTCAGTGGCGAGCCATTGTTTTCCTCATTAGATAAATTTAAATCGGGTACCGGCTGGCCCAGTTTTTACAAGACATTAAAAAGTGATAATATTGTAATCAAAAATGACTATAAGTTAATCTTCCCTAGATCTGAGGTACGCAGCAAGCATGGTGACTCTCATCTTGGCCACTTGTTTAAAGATGGGCCTAAACCTACTGGATTACGCTATTGTATTAACAGTGCGTCGTTACGGTTTATCGCAAAAGTAGATCTTAATAAAGAAGGGTACGAAAAATATTTAGATCTTTTTTAAAATGATGTCACAAAGTTAATAGTGCAAAAAAAACCCAGCTAAGCTGGGTTTTTTTATTAACATATGATGGCCAATTAGTTTTTCGAGCCACTGTTTGCCCAAGGGTTTGTACCCGATGAGCTAACATCTGACGAACCTTCACCTGCTGGGCGTCTTGCTGGTTTACGCGGACCCGGTTTAGTAAAGCCTTTATTCTTATCCACAGGCTTATTCACGCGTTTAGATTCACCTGAACGCTGACCGTCTTGGTGACCTTTATTTTGCTGCTGACCACCTTGCGACTTACTTTTTTTCGGCTTGTTAGATCTAGCTGGTCTTGAATTAAGTACAGACTCAGGCAATGAGTTTTGTGGTTCAAAACCAACAATAAATTCACGCTCTAGTACTCGCCCGATAACACGTTCAATACCTTGCAGCTCTTTAAATTCGTCATGAGAAACTAATGAAACAGCTTGTCCTGTTGCTCCTGCCCGACCAGTACGACCAATACGGTGAACGTAATCTTCTGGTACTTTAGGTAAATCAAAATTCACCACTTGAGGTAATTGATCAATGTCGATACCACGTGCTGCAATATCGGTTGCAACTAATATACGAACTTCGCCGGCTTTGAATTCAGCCAATGCCCTTGTTCTTGCACCTTGGCTTTTATTGCCATGAATGGCCGCGGCTGTAATTTTTCTGGCATTAAGCAGTTTAGTTAATTTATTTGCACCATGCTTCGTTTTAGAAAACACTAATGCTTGCTGCCAATTATTTTGTTCAATAAGTTGAATAAGTAAATCAGCTTTGTCTTTTTTCTCAACTGGGTAGATCCATTGTTTAACCGTTGGTGCGGTACTATTTGCAGGAGTCACCGATATTTCTACTGGATTGCTTACCATTTTCTTTGCTAGGGATCTTATTTCTGAAGAGAAGGTCGCTGAAAATAATAGGGTTTGTCTGTTTTGAGGCAGTAAAGACATGATTTTTTTTAGGTCGTGGATAAAACCCATATCTAACATCCGATCAGCTTCGTCTAACACCAAAACCTCTACCTTATTAAACTTTATGGCGTTTTGGTTATATAAGTCTAACAAGCGACCAGGAGTGGCCACTAATACGTCAACACCACCCCTTAAGCGCATCATTTGCGGATTAGCTTTCACACCACCGTAAATCACAGTACTTCTTAAAGGTAAATACTCACTATAAGTCTCAACGTTATCAGCCACTTGCTGAGCAAGTTCACGCGTAGGTGTCAGAATAAGAGCGCGAATATGATTGCTATTGGCACGCTGACCTTTTAATAGGTTTTCTAAGATAGGCAAAGTGAAACCAGCGGTTTTACCTGTGCCGGTTTGGGCTGCTGCCATAACGTCTTTGCCGTCTAGCACGGCAGGAATTGCTTTCGCTTGAATAGGGCTGGGTTCTGTATATCCTTTTTCAGTTAAGGCTTTTAGAATTGGGGCGGATAAACCTAGCGAGTCAAAGCTCATATATAATCTCTTTTAAGCGATACGTATTAAGTAAGTTAGGCTCTATCTAAGGCCCAGACCTAACGTATCAATAATCAGTGTTTTTGCGGCGTGCAGCTTATCTGAACCAGCATTGAGAAGCCAACAATTACGAGGCTTAACACGGTAAAGTATGCTTATTTGCATTATTAATAACTAAAAACTCACTATTGAGTGAAGTAATCAGAAATACCTAGCCTTTAAAAAGATATTGAGTCAGTTTTGCTTCTAACTTAGATGGGTCTATAGGCTTGCTTAAATAATCATTCATTCCTGCATCTATGCACTTTTGTCTGTCACCTTTCATGGCATTGGCAGTTAGAGCAATAATTGGCACATGAATATAAGTATCACCTGCTTCGCCAAATCTAATACACTGCGTGGCCTGATAACCATCCATCTCTGGCATTTGACAGTCCATCAATATCACGTCATAAATATCCGTTTGATTGTCTTTGAGTAATTCAAGCGCTGCACGGCCATTAATGGCTATATCTGCAGTATAACCGATGCTTTGCAGCAGCCCTTTAGCCACTTCTTGATTGATCATATTGTCTTCCACTAACAGTATTTTAGAAGGCCTGTTTTTAGCTAATAGCTTAGGTTTGGTGAAGTCATCATGTTTTCTAGCGGTTAAAAATATATTTAATAACCTGCTAGGGTCTTTCTTGTATTGCGCTATAAACTTTACAAGCTCATAAGGGGTCACAGGCTTAGGTATAATAGTGCAGATCTTATCTTTGAATTGATATTTTAATGCTTCAGAATGTGACACTTCAGATAACACAACAACTGTACAATTTTTTTCATTAGCATGCTCAATTACTGCGGTTAGCTTATCTAAGTCAATTAGAAATTTTATTGGTATATCTACAATTAAAAAACCTGTTGTGTCTGTAATATAAAGACAAGGATTTTCTATTTCATTTAACGACATGCATTGGATTTTATCGATCCCTAGGCGTTTAAATTGGTTGTATCCTATGTCTCTAATTTTTTTGTTTTCTGAAAATAATATAACTTCATCATTCCCTGACGTTAAATTTGAAATGAAACCTGTATTTTTATCACTTTTTTCTATTTCAACAGTACATGAAAATACGCTACCCTTTCCGACTTCACTTAATATTGATATGTCACCATTCATCAGTTGGCATATCTGTCGTGCAATTGATAAACCTAGCCCTGTGCCACCATATTCACGGGTAGTAGAGTCATCTGCTTGGGTAAATTTTTCAAATAAATTAATTTGTTTTTTTTGCTCTATCCCAATCCCCGTATCTTCAACAGTAAATTTCAACAAACATTTTTTAGGATCGGTTTCATGTGGGTGATCTGAAACGGTAATAATAATTGAACCATCATGGGTGAATTTGATCGCATTTCCCACTAAGTTAGTTAAAATTTGACTTAATCTACCAGAGTCTCCCTTCACAAAGTTTAAATTGAGATTATTATAATCTAATATTAACTCGAGACCTTTCTCTTGGGCACTAAATGCCATAGTTTTAGTAAAATTTCCAATCATTGATAAAAGATCAAAATCGATAGATTCAAGATGCAATTTTACTGCTTCAATTTTTGTAAAATCAAGAATGTCATTAATTATACTTAACAAGGATTCGCCACTAGAAGATGCTAAATTAACATGATGTAACTGGTCATCTGTAAGTACACTATTTTTAAGCACATTTAACATGCCAATCACCCCATTCATTGGGGTACGTATTTCGTGACTCATGTTAGCTAAAAAGGCACTTTTTGTAATTGCTGCAAGCTCTGCTTTTTCTTTTTCTAGCTTCAATTCTAATTCTGTTTTAATTCGATCATCAATGTCTTGAAACGATCCAAATAAACGAACTGAGGTACCATTTACCATTTCCACATTACCTGTGGCCGCCACCCAAATTTCATTTCCTTTAGCAGTCACTAATTGTAATTCTTCATGCCAAGCATCACCAGATTCAATACTAAGATTTACAATTTCAGAAATTCGATCTCGGCTATATCCTTCTTTATAAAAATAAACACTGTTTTCTAAATCGGGAATAAAATCGTCTGGTACTTCATGTATAGTTCTGGTTATGGTCGACCAGTAGACTTTATTCTTTACTAAGTCTAATTCCCATGCACCAATACGAGCTTGCTGACTCATAGCTTCTAAAAGTTTTATCTGTCGGTTTAAACTCTTTTCAACGCTGTTTCTTGAAAGTTCATTACCTATCCATTGGGCTAATAGCTGTATTAAATTAAAATCATTATCTGAGAATTTATCTACAGTGATTTCTGGCCCGGAGAAACTTAATGTACCGTAACGTGATCCATTCACTATTAATGGTGTACCAATATAACTTTCTAATCCAAATTTTATATAACAAGAATGGTTTTTAATTTCACTGGCACCAGCATGATTAAACGCTACTGGCCCATCTGCTTTTAAAGTGTGGGTGCAGTAAGTGCTACTTACTTTAAAGCTGTCCCCTGGTGAAAACTCTCTACTGGGAGTACTTGAATACTTAACAATATATTCTTCACCGTCAATGCGACTAATTAAAGCCAAAGGAAGGCTGAAAGCGGTATGGCCTAAAGTCAATAATCCATTAACTCTTTCAGTAGACGACAAACTCGTATCAGATGTATAACTGTGGAGTCCTAGGAGGATTTCTATGGTCCTATCTTGCTCAGTGTTATCATGAAAGCACTCGTAGAATCCGACAACAATGCCATCTTTAATATCTGGTATATACACTAAGTGAATAAAGCGACGACCAAGACCTTTGTAAGTTAAATACTCTTTTAGTGTAATAGTCTCACCTAAAAGAACTCGATCCCAGATTGGACTTAGTCTTTCTAGTGAACCCTCAGAAATAATATCTGAGGCTTTTTTATTAACAAAACTTAAAGGGTCTATTTGCAAATATTCAGCCAACGTTAAACTTAGGCCTTGGTAATGTCTAGAGCGATCAATATACGCCCACATAATATTCATTGAATTGATAATATTACTTAGCGTTGATTTATCTGGATTGATCATTAATGGGTATACCTTACTAAGTATGTGAGCTAGTTAAATTTGGACTCTTTTTAGTATAGCTATGATGTGATTATCTCAAGTATTAATTCCAGATTTGTAAGCTTGTATGTAGCCTTTAGGTGAAACGCTAATGGGACCAGTAAAACCCTCTTTTTCAATTGTAATGCTAACCTATCTCCAATTGGTTATAATGATAGCTAGGCTCAATTGATGAGTACTAAGACACTAAATATGATAAAGCAGAGCATCGGTCATGTCTTTATTGTGGTTTTAATGTTCTGTTAACTAATGAGATATTGTTTTGACTAAATTTCGTCCTTGCATCGATTTACATGAAGGCAAAGTAAAACAAATTGTTGGCGGCAGCCTTAATGATCAAGGTGCTGACACCAATTTTATAAGTGATTACAGCAGTGATTATTACGCCAAATTATATAGGACCCATAATCTGACTGGCGGGCATGTAATTGCTTTAGGGCCTAATAATCAGCAAGCAGTTTTGAATGCATTAACCCAATGGCCTAATGGCCTGCAATTTGGCGGAGGTGTCAATGAACGCAATGCTGCTGACTATATTAAAGCAGGTGCTAGCCACGTAATTGTAACATCAGCATTGTTTGAAAATGACGAATTCAGCTTCTCTAAGTTAGTTGCATTAAAAAAAGAAGTCGGAAAAGATAAACTGGTTTTAGATTTAAGTTGTCGTAAAACCCCTTCAGGCTGGAACATTGCTACCAACCGCTGGCAAACCATTACTAAGACCCAAGTGACGGCAGAAACACTAAATGAGCTGTCTGAACACTGTGCAGAATTCTTGATTCATGCAGCTGATGTTGAAGGCTTACAAGCTGGCATCGATGAAGAGCTGGTTACCTTGTTAGGCCAACATGCTGTTATTCCTATGACCTATGCGGGAGGGGCTAGGTCATTAAAGGATTTAAAAAAAGTGCATGAACTCTCTAATGGTAAGGTTAATTTAACCATTGGCAGTGCTTTGGATATATTTGGTGGCAATGGCGTCTCTTTAGAAGAATGCATAGCATGGAATAACCAATAGGCTATTTTTATAGCGCTTAAAAGACAGGTATAAACACAGTATGAAACGAGTATGAACGATCTGTTTGATGATCAAGCACCCAGCAAACAAATTTTCGAAGAGGGTATAACGCTGCTCAAAGCCTATGCCGACCCAAGCCTAATAACACCAGCAGTAAATCGCATAATCGAACAGGCTCCGCTGCGTAATATGGGTACCGCCATGGGCCATAAAATGCGTGTAAGCAGTACCTGCTGCGGTGAGCTGGGGGGCTATAACGATAAAAATGGATACCGATATCTAAAGCGCGACCCTTTGTCTCAAAAACCTTGGCCTGAAATGCCAAGGGAGTTTTTACAAATTGCCGCCAACGCGGCTTTGGAGTCAGGGGTTGCTAATTTCAAACCAGACAGCGCCTTAATTAATCATTATCCAGTTGGTATTTCAATGGGCAGCCATCAGGATAAAGAGGAAGCCGACTTTAACTGGCCTATCGTTTCTATTTCTTTAGGGCTAACTGCTACCTTTCAAGTATTTGGTAAAACACGCAGTGGAATAAGGCTAGAAATTCGTTTAGAAGACGCCGATGTATTAGTTTTAAGCGGCGCCGCTCGTTTGTATTATCATGGTGTAAAAGCGGTAAAACCTGATCTTTTACAACCGAACTTGCAACACCGCGTTAACATAACGCTACGTAAAGCACGATAATGATTACATCTTTATATTATTATGGAATTAGCTAATTAGATTTAATAAATATAAGATATATGCCTTATTCTAAATCATCACGAATATTAGATATAATCATTAAATTCCTTAAGTAAATGTTATAAGAACGTACTTTTAGTCTATTTAAGGGTTACATTTCGCTTACACAAATCTCATATACTAAAAAAGAATAAAAAAAACTCATTATATTCCCCTAGCTTCTTTTAAATAGTACTGGTTCACATTTATAATCCTCCAATAATTCAAGGATTTGACATATGAAACTCATTTTATCCCTAGCACTTTTCAGTCTATTGGCTGCATGTGGTAGCGCTAGTACAGGTACAGAAGATATTGATTCTGCTTCGCCTAACGCAATATTAATCCCAGTACTCGGAGACAATGAAGGCACTGTCGCTGAAGATAATGCCGCAGCTAAAGAGACCAACTCTGAAGAAGAAGGTGTCATTGAAGAAAAGCCGGTTATTGCAGGAGAACCTGTTATTCCAGGAGAGTCTACTAGTGAAGAACAACCAGTTACCGAAGAAGAGCCTGCCAACGAAGAACAACCAGTTACCGAAGAAGAGCCAGTTACCGAAGAAGAGCCTGCCAACGAAGAACAGCCAATTACCGAAGAAGAGCCAGTTACCGAAGAAGAGCCACAAGTGGCAATTGAAATAGCCGCGCAAAGCTTTCAAAGCTTCTATAATGGTGCTAATTGGTATCTAACTGACTTCGATATACCAACTGAAGCCAAGCGCAGTGATTACATGAACGAAGATGGTCACATATTATTTGACATTAACTGGACTAAACGTAGCCGCAATTTAATGGCAGACCGCTTAGGCTACGACCGTGAGCTAATGACCAATGAATTTGCATCTGAAGTATGCCCTCCGAAAATCGAGGTAGGCAAAGCAAGTGTTTACCGAGTTGGCGATAGCTCTGATATGGTTGCAGAGTTAGATTCTGATGTTTCTCATTGCGGTATAAATGGTAATGAGCCTGCTAATACCCGTCTTCGCTCGTTCATCCCAACAAAGGTTGGTTACAACTACCAAGTGACGGCTCAATACCAAATGCGAAACTACAATATGCCTAAAAATGCATACCGTCATTTTGTTATGCGTTTTGGCGGTACAGCGGAACATTTTGAGCCTGCCTTTGGCGAGTTCACTGAAGCAACTATTAATATTGTGGCAACTCATAAATACAGCGCATTAGTGTTGCGTGACAATGGTCTTCCCGATAGCTATGGTATTTTGATCGACGATATTAAAGTATCTGAATTGGGTAAGGTAGATCACTATGATGCTTGTGCAGCCTTATTTACTGAGAATTCTAAAGGCTTTAGAAAATGTATTGCTGGCGAAATAGATACTAACCAAAGCTGCTCAATGGACGCTATGACGGCTGTTAAATATTTACCTGGAGCTGGTATTTCAGAGCAACGTAGCAATCTTGAAAATGCATTTATTAATGAAGAAGCGATTCAGGGAAGCATCAACTTCTTATCTCTAGGTTTGAAAGGCAAATTAAAAATTGGCTGCTACATAGATGGCTACGCTGCCACATATCCTATTTTTAATAAGCAGATTAGCCTACGCGAAATCTCTTGGGGCAATGCAACACCGCAAAGCTACCCAGAACAAGCACGCATTCGTGTAAAATTAACAAGCTGCGATAACGACGAACTTAATGGTAATAATCACCTAGGTTTGATCAGTACGAGTGAGACCTTTAGCTATGACTTCACTGAAAATACAGATGGTGTAAGTTATTCTGGTTGTCAGTTAAAAAGTGCAATTATTATAGATAAAACTCCAGCGTCTAGTCCTTCAACTGACGGCATTGACTTGAACTCAATTAATATTATCGACCTTGTTATCTCTGAATAACCTTTCTTAAGGTAAGCTAATAATTAACGGGACTTTTGTCCCGTTTTTTATGCCTGCGGGTTTATTCAAATATAATAAAACCTCATATCTTTAATGTCTTCTGTTGTTAAAAAAATAAACTAGAATAAAATTATCAGCCCAGTATGATGTGGATGTTAACCTTCGTTTTTATCATTTTTTTGTAACGGTACTTATGCAAAGCTTTCAATCTTATTTAGACCTTGTTAAGCAGCAAAAAGAATTCACAATTGGGGAAGATTGGGGCCAAGGGCGGAGTATTTTTGGAGGCTTAGCAGCTGCACTAATTCTGTCAAAATTGAAAACAAGCCCCGCTGTGAACCAAAAAAGCCTACAATCTTTAAGTGTTAATTTTTGTGCTGCCCTAGAGGCAAATACGCCCTGCTCTATTCGCTATGAAATTCTATCAGAAGGTAAATCAGTGGTTCAACTTCAAGGCCAGCTGATTCAAGCGGGAGAAGTTAAAACTCAGGTGATCGCATGTTATGGAGCGTTACGTGAATCTATTATTAATATTCAGCATGAAAAGTCTAATCCAAAAGGCTCTGTAGATAAGGCCATGGCCATGCCTTTTATTCTTGGCCTCACACCTAATTTCATTCAACATATAGAGATGAATATGCTAAGTAAAAGCATTCCTTTTACTGGGGTAGATACTAAAGAAGTTACAGGCTGGATGAGGTTTAAACAGCAGCCAGACAGCTTTACCGAAGTGGCTATTGTGGCACTAATTGATGCTTGGCCACCTGCAGTATTACAATTACTGGAAAAACCAGCTCCAGCCAGCACCATCACTTGGAACATGGAGTTTATCCAGCCCGCATCCCAACTTAAACCAAGTGATAAATTATTCTACCAATGCAGTGTTATTCAATCACAGCGTGGCTACGCTCATACTGAAGCAAAGGTATTTCATGAAGATGGCGAGTTACTAGTATTGAGCAGGCAAATGATAGGTGTATACGATAAGCGTTCATAATGCTTAGCTAATATTAATAATAAAAAAAAGCCAATACATTTTCATGAATTGGCTTCTTTTGCATCTAAAAAATAAGCATTAATTAAGAATCAATACGGGCATTTTTACTTGGTCCAGGTTTTTTAGTCCCTTGACCAGCCTTTTGACGAGTACGCTGGCGATCAGCCGCTCGCTTATATTGCTTAAGCTCCAAAGGTTCCATTTTAACAACAGGCTTAGGGTCAAGACTTACCAAACCAGATAGGTCATTGGTTTCTTTTTGTCCTAGCTCAATCCATTTACCTGATGAAACTTTTTTAGGTAAGAAAATACACCCATAGCGCACACGCTTAAGACGAGACACTTTAACGTCTTGGCTTTCCCATAAACGCCTAACTTCACGGTTGCGTCCTTCCATGATACAAACGTGGTACCACTGGTTGTAGCCGTCTCCATCAAAAAATTGTACATCGGTAAATTTAGCCATACCATCTTCTAACAGCACGCCTTTTTTAAGCGTAGCGATCATTTCGTCTGTTACTTCACCTGCAACCCTAACCGCGTATTCACGGTCAACGGTATTGGTGCTTGGATGCATTAGCTTATGGGCTAACTCGCCATCGGTAGTAAACAATAACAAACCAGATGTGTTGATATCTAAACGGCCAACCGCTATCCAACGCTCACCTTTTAATTTTGGTAGGTTATGAAATACCGTTGGTCGGCCTTCTGGGTCTGTACGTGTGCATACCTCACCTTCGGGTTTGTTATATACCAACACCCTACGAGCCGTTTTAAGCCCATGTTCGATGTCGGCACCATCTACCGTAATTACGTCTGTTGACTCAGCTCGCTCACCTAACTTGGCATCTTCACCATTTAGCTTTACGCGACCTTGTTCAATCCAACGTTCCATCTCACGACGGGATCCTACGCCAGCTTGGGCTAGGATTTTTTGCAGTTTTTCACTCATCAACTTACTCCGTTTCTGAGTCATAACAAAACAGGATGTTTTGTTTATCTTGGATTTATCAACCTAGCTTTACCGTTTGGACATTAACTTCAATATCGGTCAAACCATAAAACATTGATTCTTTTTTACTAGTAGCTGAACAAATAGGCATATAAATGGCTATTTAATCGTTCTTTTGTTGCTCGGCTAGCAAAGCTTCTTGCTCTGCTTCTAAGGCCAACAGCATTTCTTCTTCTAAGGCTGCGGCTAAATCATCTTCATTTTCTAAAACAACAGGATTAGGCCCAAACACAGATGGAGCATCTTCTGACACATCATCTTCATTAGTTGAACTTATTTCTTCAAGTATAGCAGTATCCTTTTGTTCGTCATCTAGAGAGGATACAAGCGACGAAAAACCAGATTGCTGCAACAAAGCTTCGTCGTGGTCTAGCTGACTTTCTTCAACCATTTCTTCAGCTTTTTTTTCTGGCTGCTGTGTTGTTAGAATATTACTTGACGAGACTGAGCTAAATGATCCAGAACCTTGCCCTGCTTGTTTTAATAAAGACTCTTGCTCAGCAATCATGCGCGCTATAGTAGCTTCAGCAAGTTGTTCTTCACTCATTTCTTCTACTAATTCTTCTAACTGGTCTGCGTCGTCTAAAGCACTTCTAGCAGAAGAGCCCTCTAGACTGTTACGCATAGAGTCGGATAACGAAAATACTTGGTCATCAGATTCAGCTACTTGTTGCTCAGCCGATAGTAAATCATTTTTCTCTTGTTGGATCTTTTCTTCATCCCGCTCTGCCTGCTCTTCTTGAGCTTTGGCACTCAGGTTATCTTCAACTTGCTGCACCAGCGCGTCAGCAGCTTCTAGGTCAGCCGCCGCACTGATTAGGTTTTCGCTTTCACCCATCTCTTCAACACTAATGGTTAAGTCAAAGTCCCCTTCATCTTTTTTATCTTCTAGCTCAAGCGCATGATTAGCGTCAGCTATTTCTTGAATTTCTTCTAAAGTAGGAAGTTGATCAAGAGATTCTAAATTAAAATAATCTAAAAACATTTTAGTGGTGGCAAACATAGCCGGGCGACCAGGAACATCCCTGTGGCCAACTACTTGTATCCACTCGCGCTCTACTAATGTTTTTGTAATATGTGAGCTTACGGCTACGCCACGAACATCTTCGATTTCACCACGAGTACAAGGCTGGCGATAAGCAATTATAGATAATGTTTCTAATAACGCTCGACTATAACGCTGTGGTTTTTCATCCCATAAACGACTTACCCACTTAACTACATTTTGTTTCACTTGAAAGCGATACCCAGTAGCTACTTTTTTAAGTTCGTAGCCATTGTTTTGGCATTTTTCGCCAATGCGTTCAAGAACGGCCAAAATACGCTGTTTCTCAGGCTCTAGACCTTCTTCAAATAAATTTTGAATACGATCAACACTTAAGGTTTGACCTGAGGACAACAGCGCCCCTTCAATAATTTGTTCTAGCAATGCATCGCTTATTGTCATGAAGTTATGCCTTAACTTTTTTATTGATCATATTGACCAAGGTTTTATTACAGATATTTTTATTTTTTATTAGCTGATGACTCATATTATTGCTCTCGAGCCTCAGGATTTGTTTTAGCTTTTACATGTATAGGACCAAACAGTTCGTTCTGGACAATTTCAATAAGCTGTTCTTTTATTAACTCGAGCGTGGCTAAAAAAGTGGTAACAACACCATTACGACCTTCTTCAACTTTGAACAGTTGAGTAAACGGTGTGAATTGCCCATTGTTATTTTGTAAGTTAGATAATATTTGACTCATACGTTCACGAGTGGATAGTTTTTCACGATGTATTTCATGCTCAGTAAACATGTTTGATCGATGCAGCACATCACTGAAAGCTAGCATAAGTTCTTTAAAATCTACTTCCGGGTGCTGTTTTTCAACGGTATATTCTGGGGATTTTATTTCAATTTCAAAAGTATCACGACCCATGCGTGGGTATTCGTCTAAGTCTTCGGCCGCTTGTTTAAAGCGTTCATAATCTTGTAAACGGCGAATTAGTTCTGCTCTTGGGTCTTCTTCTTCAGCATCTTCCTGAACTGGCCTAGGTAATAAAATACGACTTTTTATTTCAGCTAGCATAGCCGCCATTACTAAGTATTCACCGGCCAGCTCTAGATGTAAGTGCTGCATAATATCAACGTAATGCATATATTGCTTGGTAATTTCAAATACGTTAACCTCTAAAATATCTAAATTCTGTTTACGAATCAAATATAATAGCAGATCTAACGGACCCTCAAACTGCTCAAGAATGACTTCAAGCGCATCGGGTGGAATATATAAATCTAACGGCAACTGAGTATATGGTTCACCCTGAACCAGTGCGAACGGCATCTCTTGCTGAGAACCTGACTTTTTACTTTCATTAGCTGGAACAGTTTCTGTACTATTATCTATGCTTTTGACTGCACTGACAGATTGCTCGACATTATTCTCCAGCTGAACCTTTTGGGCCACCTCCGTTTTAGCCGGCACTATTGTTTCAGATGCTTCACTGGCTTGAGCTTTTAGCTCAGCTTCTGACAATATTTCAGGTCCAGGATTAGTAGGCTCAGTCATTACAAACATTCATTAGCGGTAACCTAGTCCCATAACGTGGCGAACGTCTTCCATGGTGGCACGAGCAGATTCACGGGCCTTCTCGCTGCCTTCTTGAATGATAGATTTCACCATGTCAGGGTTATTATCGTAATGTTCAGCACGCTCTTGAATTGGAATAAGCTCTGCTTTCACCGCGTCAATAATTGGGCCTTTGCATTCAACACAGCCTATACCAGCAGTGCGACAACCTGTTTGAACCCAGTCTTTTACTTCGTCTGTGCTATAAACTTTATGCAATTGCCAAACAGGGCAAAGATCAGGGTTACCTGGGTCGTCGCGGCGTACCCTGTTCACATCAGTTCTCATTGTGCGGATTTTCTTTTCTATCTCACTTGATTCTTCACGCAAGCTAATAGTGTTGTTGTAAGATTTTGACATCTTACGACCATCTAACCCAGGCATTTTAGACTCGGGGGTTAACAGGGCTTGAGGTTCGGGCAGTATTACTTTGCCTGTACCTTCTAAGTAGCCCATTAAACGTTCTTTGTCGTTTAAAGTAATGTTTTGCTGTTCTTTCAATAGTGCCTGAGCCGTTGCTAATGCTTCGCCATCGCCGCCCTCGGTATAACGTTTACGCAAACTTGAATACAATTTACCAGCTTTTTTACCCATCTTTTTAATAGCGGCTTCAGCATTTTCTTCAAACCCTGGCTCGCGGCCAAAAATATGGTTAAAGCGACGGGCTACTTCACGAGTAATTTCTACGTGGGCCACTTGGTCTGCACCCACAGGTACCTGACCCGCTTTGTATAGCAAAATATCAGCACTTTGCAGCAATGGGTAGCCTAGAAAACCATAGGTAGCTAAGTCTTTATCCTTAAGATTTGCTTGCTGATCTTTGAAGGTTGGAACCCGTTCTAGCCAGCCCAAAGGTGTAATCATGGAAAGTAACAGGTGTAACTCTGCATGTTCAGGTACTTTAGATTGCAAGAATAAAGTGGCACTCCCAGGGTTTACACCAGCCGCTAACCAGTCTACCACCATGTCCCAAACACTATTCTGGATAACAGAAGGATCTTCATAATGGGTTGTTAGTGCGTGCCAGTCGGCCACAAAAAAGAAACATTCAAACTCGTGTTGTAACTTTACCCAGTTTTTTAAAACACCGTGGTAGTGGCCTAAATGCAATTTACCTGTGGGACGCATGCCTGAAAGCACACGTTGATGAGAATCTACAGAGCTCACTGGCTCTCCTGTTACGCAATAATTAGGAGGTGAAGTTTACCAACACTTAGCAGAATTGCCACCTAGATAAAGGCCTGTAGGGGATTTATGAAGAGATGTTTTTAACAAAATATAGAAGCTAATTTACTCTAATTCAGGGAGCAGTCCTGCACCCTGCCTTGATATTAAGTACTCTTCGCCAGTCATATCCACCACCGTGGTGGCTTCAAAGCCACAATAACCTCCGTCTATGACCAGATCCACGCCATGTTCTAAGGTTTGGCGTATGTCGTATGGGTCTGACATAGGAGTATCCTCACCGGGCATAATGAGCGATGTAGTCATTAAAGGTTCGCCTAATTCTTCTAGTAACGCTTGGGTAATGCGGTTATTGGGGACCCTGATGCCAATAGTTTTACGTTTTGGGTGCATTAAACGCCTTGGGACCTCACGAGTGCCGTCTAAAATAAATGTAAATGAACCAGGGGTGTTTGCTTTCAAAAATCTGTAAGCCGTATTGTCTACCTTGCCATAAGTACTAATTTCGGTAAGGTCTCGGCACATTAGAGTAAAATTATGCTTATCGTTTAACTGACGAAGCTGCTTAACACGTTCTAGCGCTTTTTTATCTTCAAGATGACAAGCCAGCGCATAGGCGCAATCTGTAGGAATAACAACTAAGCCACCTTTGGCTAAAATTTCAGCAGCCTGTTTTATTAATCGCTGCTGAGGATTCTCTGAGTGAATCTGAAAAAACTGGCTCATGGTTACCCTTGGCTAAGTGCTCTAATCCGTTTGAGTAGAGTAAGTATAGTAAATATCAGTATGGTTGCGTTGATATTCCGACAAATAACCCTTAAACGGCTGCAGCCCAGTGACTCCAGACAGGCGTTGCGCCTTCCGGCATTTTGGTAAACTTACCTAATTCAGACCAAGGTCTTGGGCCGTGAAAGTCGCTGCCTTGACTGGCTAAAAATCCAAGCTCATTACATAGCTCTACCATTCTTCGACTAAACGTAACCTCGGTGGCTCCACTAACAACCTCTAAACCATTTCCTCCGGCTTCGGCAAATGCTTTTAACATGCATTTTAGCTTGGTATTGGTCATTTTATATTTGTCTGGATGAGCCACTACCGCTACACCACCGGCCGCTCTAATCCAGCCTACAACTTCGGCTATATCTGGCCAGTGGGTTTTAACATCCCCAGGTTTTCCAGCGCCCAAATAACGTTTGAATGCTTGGGCCATATTAGACACTTTTTCCATGTCGATAAGGGCTTGAGCAAAATGAGGTCGGCCAATTTGAGCACCATTTGCAATGGACTCGGCTTTATCCCAAATACCATGGATGCCTTCTTTTTCTAGACGCTCGGCAATGGTTTTAGCCCTTTGAAAACGACAGTCTTCTTGTCGAGCTATAGCAGCAAGCATTTCAGGGTGGGTTTCATCAAAGCCTAAACCCACCACATGAATCCCAATACCATTCCATACTGTAGAAAACTCGATTCCTGTAACTAGCTCAATATTGTGTATTTCAGCACGTTTGCGCGCTTCAACAAGCCCGTTAATAGTGTCATGGTCAGTAAGCGCCAGCATTGTAACGCCTTTCTCAGCAGCCCTATCGACTAAATCTGATGGGCTAAGGTCCCCATCGCTTTTTAGGCTGTGGCAATGAAGGTCAGCCAGCATTATTGCTCTACCATCACGTCTTCAAAACTCAAGCCGGTAAGGGTTTTGATGCTTTTGAATAGATAGAACAGCGCAAACATCATTACAACGGTGGCTGGAATTGAAATCACAGGAAAACTCAGTGCTGTCATTTTACCAAGCTCTTCGTTAAATGCGGCTGTTCCACCTGGGCTAACAACAATCCACTTGGCCAAAACGTAGTTTAAGAATGATGAAAGGAAGAACGATCCAGCCACTAAATAAGAAGCCACATTTAAACTGCGAGCAAACTCAGCTTGTTTACCATGTTCATTTAAAGCACTTTCAATAGCATTAATTTTTAATATCTTATCGTTGTACAAAAAGGTTTTTACTAACGGATATTTAGTCCGTAACGACAAAACCGTTACCAAGCCTAAAATGCCTGGTATAGCCGCTTCTTTAATGGCTATATATTTAGGGTCAAGCTCTAGCAGGCTGATACCACCGGTTAGTAGTATGCTGAATACGCCTAAAGCCGAAAACATATTTATTTTTTGGGCGCGTTTAAAATCCACCGCTCCATATATAATTGGAAATGCTAAGGCTACTATTACGGCTAATTTGACCCCATGAAGGTCATAAAATGCGGCTAAAGCGCTGCCTAACTGCAGGTCTAAATTTTGCAGCTGACTCAGTAACCAGCTACTTTCGCTGCCTTTCATTAAAATAATGGTTGGAATGACGATATTTAGCAGTAGATTAGCCAGCATACTTTCACGTTTCTCTGGCTTAACAGCTTGTTCGGTACTGTTATTTGATTGCAATGGTTCACTCATTACTGGATCTTCATAAAATATTTAGCTCTATTCTAAAGACTGAGACGTGGATGTCGAGATGTGATTGATCACAGTTGGTAATTCGACCATTTCACGGTACGATTAAGGCTAATAAATACAACTAAAAAAACAGTTTAACTACCACTGGTAATCATCACCGTCATGTTATACGCCATAATTAGCCAAGATAAAGAAAATAGCCTCGAAAAACGCCTAGCTTCACGGCCTGATCACTTAGCTAGATTAACCACTCTAACAAATGAAGGTCGCTTGATTTTAGCTGGGCCCCACCCCGCTATTGATAGTGAGAATCCTGGAGAAGCAGGGTTTACTGGCAGTTTGGTAGTGGCAGAATTTAATGACCTACAAGCAGCACAGTCATGGGCAGACGCAGACCCATATATGATTGCAGGGGTTTACAGCAAAGTTATCGTGAAACCGTTCAAGAAAGTGTTGCCTTAATTCTGTAGACTATTAAAATCAAGAATAAATAAATAATAAAATTTAAAGGAATACCACAGTGAAACGCATTACCGTTCTTATTCTAGCTCTTTTAGTCATATACCCAGCCATTGCTGAAAAACGTTATGTGAAAGATGTACTCACCATTACTTTGCGCAGTGGAGCAGGACCAGAGTACAAAATACTTAAAGGCCTAAAAAGTGGTGCTCATCTTCAGCTTATTGAAGAATCAGAAGATGGCAAATATGCAAAAGTTTCCACTGATAAAGGTTTAGAAGGATGGGTTATGAGCCGCTACCTCGTGAATGAGCCAGTAGCATTTGAAAAATTAATCCTTACTCGACGGGAACTAGTAAAAGCTAAAAGTGATTTAACTGACGTAAAAACTAAATACACCAATACAAAAAAAGAACTCGCCGATGCTAATCGAAGTGCATCTGGATTAACTAAAGAAAAAGGTGCTCAAGCTAAAGAGCTTGAATACATAAAAAAAGTTAGCTCAAACGCAATTAACTTAGATAAGAAAAACCAAGAATTGATGACTAAAAACTTAGATCTTAAAAACTCTGTTGATGTATTACGTGCTGAAAATGAACGGTTACAAGGGAATAAGGATCTTAACTACATTTTAATTGGCGGATTCCTTATAGTTTTGGGTCTTTTCCTGGGTTGGTTAATTCCTAAATTAGGCGGCCGAAAAGGTGATGCTTGGGCATCGTAATTGCTATTTAAGTAGATATTTATAAATACAAAAAACCAGCTATCAAATAGCTGGTTTTTTTGCACTAGACACCTAATTATTAACTTATAAACCTTTAACTTAACAACACAAGGATTCACATGGCTTACCTAATTACTATTTTTGCTTTTATATTTAGCCAGTTTGCATTTGCTGAAGAACCCAAAGCAGAAGCAACCAGCTTAGAACAAGCTAGCATCGCCCAACCCTACGTTACGTTTGTCACCAACAAAGGTGACTTTGTTCTTGAACTTAATCCTGCTAGAGCACCTATTACCGTTGCTAATTTTTTGGAGTACGCCAACAGCGGCTATTACAAAGGCACTATTTTTCATCGCGTAATTAAGGACTTTATGATTCAGGGCGGAGGGTTTACTGCCGACATGGTAAAAAAAGCTACTAACGCAGAAATTAAAAATGAAGCAAACAACGGTATATTTAATAATCGTGGCACCGTGGCAATGGCCAGAACATCTAAAGTAGACAGTGCCAGTAGCCAGTTTTTTGTGAACATTAAAAATAATCATTTTTTAAATAATGGTTACCGTGATTTTGGCTATGCAGTATTTGGTAAAGTAGTGTCAGGTATGGAATTATTAGACACATTAAGCTTAACTGAAACAGGCAGAAAGAATGGTATGAGCGACGTACCAGTGGACCCAATTATTGTGAACGATGTAAACGTTAGCTATGAAAAACCTGCTTCAAAATAATGCCTAATATAGTTATTCGCAATTACTAAGTCTTACCAGAAGTAAGGGATTTACTATCTGGGATCCAGTTTAAATATTTGTAAAACTTGGAGTGGATACCCGCATTCGCGAGTATGACGGTATTA
>JBLHVV010000016.1:0-40817 GCA_047628755.1 Crocinitomicaceae bacterium
TGGGTGGCTTAATGTTTGTTTCAATACTATACAAATCAAAACTCATACCACGACTAATGTCAGTCTGGGGACTCATTGGATACATAATTCTTTTATCGGGCTCAATATCAGAACTTTTTGGCCACAATGAAATTATCGATATTATTAGTGTTATTCATTCAGCTTCATAAAACCTAGGGGCGGTTAAATAGCGCTGGCTCAGCCACTGTTGGAATAATCACTACCAGTATTTCCTTAAACTAAGCTGCCATTGCTGTGTGTTAATTTCATTGCCTTGACCTGTAATATATTCATAGGCAGGGCGTTTACTGTGCCATTCCACTCTACTTATACTGGTTTTGAAACCCTTGCCCCAGTTAAAGCTATAGCTAGCAGTCCAACTGTGCCCATGTTCGTCATTGTTGTCTAACGGTGTTTGATCAAGATCTTCTACCTTAAAACGATCCCAGCGCAGCGTGGTGCGATGCCCTCCTAAGCGATGAGATAACAGAGTATAAGCTGACCAAAAATCGGCTTCAATGCTGTTTGTTATGCCTTTCCCCATTAATGTTGAACCCGTTAGTGCTTGTGCCAATACTTCTGTTTTATTGGACAGGCGCCAGTGTGCCCCAAAATGATGGAACGTTGTCTTCCAGCCATACTGGCCGTCTTTTATGGCAGTGGGGTCTGCTTGATTGTCGTAGTACAAGTAGCTTAATTTTAATGCGCGGCCTCGGCCAAACTGCTTGCCTAATGATAGATCGCCACCAAGGTAATAGCCCAGACGATTGTCCACTTCTACTATGGGTTCGTACCAGAGTGCTTGCTTTTCAAAGAGAGAGTCCTCGCCTAGTTGGGGAAGATTTGCCACGGGATAGCGACTACCAATACCAGTCATGCGGTCGTGTTGTGCCCAGCCGCGCCAAGTTAACATCATGCCCAGTGTGTCGTTGCCGCCGAAAACGGCTGTGTATAGTGATATGTCATAGTTGGCTTGTCTAAATTGGCCAGGTAAGGTCCAGCGTGCTTCAGCTCCTAGTACTCGGGCCTCTTCTCCTAGCCAAGTATTAATTACAGAGGGTGAAACGCTGAAGGGTGACGACCAAAGGGTGCCGCGGTTTTCCAACGCACCGGGCAGGTGGAAAATACCCAGGCGGTACTGTTGCCGCCATTGGCTGCTAGGAATGGGTTTGTAATGCACCAGTGCTTCACTAACGGTTACTTCGGCTTGGTCGCCAGTGTAAGTCAGTACGGTAAGATCCCCTTTTAACGCAGATGTTATTGAATAGGAAAGGTCAAAACCCCCTTGAGCAAGCTGCACTATATCGTCATTTTCACTATATCGCAGACCCAGTGGACCACCTTGTATCCAGCTTTTATGGCCGTTAGAAATAGCAGCGGCTTGAATATCTATTAAACCGTTAATCTTTAATTTGTCGGTGGCATAAGCTGTACTGTGAAGTATCAGTGAGCCTAGCAGGAGTAATGGTCCGGCTATTATTTTTGTGTGATGGAATAATTTGTTTTGGCTAGCCATATTTCCAGTTCTTTAATGGGTAAAGGTTTGCTCATGTGAAATCCCTGAGCGTAGTCGCACCCCAGCTTGCTTAATAGACTTAAGGTTTCGCTGTCTTCGACTCCTTCAGCCACAATAATTAACCCCATGGTGTGACCAAGTTCGATGGTTGATTTAACAATGGTGGCGTCGTCTTGATCGCGAGCCATGTCCAGGACAAAGCTTTTATCAATTTTTAATTCATGAACTGGTAATTGCTTCAAATGGGCAAGCGAAGAATAACCTGTGCCGTAGTCGTCAACAGAAAGGCGAACACCCAAATCTTTTAAGTTACTCAATACCTGGCATGCGTGCTTAGGGTCTTCCATAATTTCACTTTCGGTCACTTCTAGGGTGAGCTTTTCACTGGGGATATCGTAGTGTTTAAGCAGTCTAGCCACATTGTTTTGTAAGTCACCTCGAAATAAATCGCTGGCAGCAATGTTCACAGCAATCCCAATGTCCAGCCCGTTTTGGCGCCACTGTTGGCATTGCGCCAGTGCGGTTTTCAACACCCATTGTGTTAGCAGTACGATACTGCCTGACTGCTCCGCTAAACTGATGAAGTCGTCGGGTGGAATAAATCCATAAGCGGGATGATGCCAGCGAACCAGACACTCAGCTTTGGTCACATGGTGATGACCGTTTTTATTTAAATTTAGTGTAGGCTGGTAATAAACTTCCAATTGATTGTCAGCAATTGCGTGAGGCAAGTCACTCATTAAAGAGAGTCGCTTGACACTGTGATTGTCATATTGCTTATCATAAAGTGCATAATCCATGCGCTTTGCTTTAGCAGTAGACACCGCAACATCGGCTAAGCGAACTAGGTTAATGGCTTCTTTACTGTGTTCTGGGTAAGTGGATACACCCAGCGTGCAGGAGAGTGCGATATTAATACCACTTTGAGCAAACACTTCTGTAAAAATGTTATTGACCTCTGCATGCATATCATTGAGTTGGTTGTATTCATCAAATTTTTTGTAAAACAAAAACTGATCGGCCCCTTGTCGACTGAGTGATTCTATGTCAAAAAACTTAACCAAGCGTTGCGCTACTTGAATTAAAAGTTGATCGCCGTTGTCGTGTCCTAATGTGTCGTTAATATCCTTAAAGCCATTAACATTAAATAAACCGATGCAAAATTTTGGCAGCACTTCATTACTTTTATCAATACATTCATCAATAGAATTTTGTAACGAACGCACAAATACCTCTCGGGTTTGTAAACCTGTTAAGGCATCATGTTCAGCGTGAAAAAGAATTTCACGTTCACGTTCTGCTACGGCTTTATTCATAGTTAGAAATTCTGTGGCCAGCTGGCCAATTTCATCTTGTCGAAAGTGTTCAGTTAGAGTGTGGTAGTCACCGCTAGTCGTTTTTTTAATCAGTCTTAGTAAGGCTTCCACTGGCAGGGTCACGCTGCGCGCAATAAAAGCGGCCACTATACCGGCTGCTAACAGGCCCACTGCAAATAAACCCAATAAATTAAGCCACCAGTCAGTTAAGGTGTCCAGTGTACCCTGGCGGTGTTTTTGTATCAGCACCATTAGTTGACTGTCTTCGGTACTTGAAATAACTAAACCTACTTGCATTATATTTTCATTTTTTTCAAGGAAGTGTGGCTCGTCAGTTCTCTGACCTTGAATATCATTATGCAAGGCAGGTAGTTGCTGTTCTATTTCGGGGAGCGTGGTGGCAATCACATGCATGCGATCACTGTTAGCGTCAACAAAACTAATACCAAGGTCAGTAATGTCGTGAAAGTGTTTAGCTAAATCTTTATTAAATTTAAAGCCGATACTTAGCCATACATTCACACCGCTTTGGGTGATCGGGACGATTACTAATTGATAAAAATCACCGTTGTTGTTGATGACTCGCTCGTAGAGCTTATTGTCGCGAAAATCCAGTGGTGTGATGGTATCTTTGTGAACCCGGTCTGAAATGGCAGTAGTGCTACCAACCAGCAAGCCGTCGTAGTCGCTTACAAAAGCAATGTCGGCGTTCACTCGCGAAATGTGATTGCTGAGCATGCTCTTTAATGTGTTCAGGTCTCTGAAGCCAATGACATTTTGCAGGGCCGAGTCGCGTGCCAGTGTTTCGGCTAAAATACGCAAGTCTTCGTTTCGGGAACTGTATTCACTTTTAAACAGTCGCTTACCGGTTTCCAGGGCTTCTGACATTTGATATTGAACGCCATCATTTAAAGCGGTCCATGAAAACAGCGCTGTGGTGCCTTGCAGTACCAATAGTAATCCGAGAATCCAGAACAGAATGCGATTTCGAAAACTTAATCGTCGCCGATTTTCTAATGGGTTAGGTCTAGTAGTCACCGGCGTCATCAAACTGCTCCTCGGGGGCTTTTGGTTGAGGCAGTGCTTTTACTGCATATTGCAGTTGGATTACCTGTGTTTTTGGGCTGTTGGCAATAATAATACTTTGCGTGACTTTTTCTCGGCGATCAATTCCGGGGTGCCAAAAATGTAATGTGTAAGTACCAATAGGAATGTCGTATATTTTGGCTGATTGAGCTTTGAATTGAGCGTGAAGGGGTGTGTCCACAACTAGCACATAGCCCAGCATCCAGTCGTGGATATTGCAGCCTAAAGTTACTTGTCCTGTGTTGCTAAAAGCACGACTGGGTACTTTTTTGTCTAGATATAGCGGCAATTCAAAAGCGTTGTTTTTTGAAAAAGAATAAACATGATGGGCTACGTCGTCTTTATTGGGGAAAGCTAGATTAACATTTCGCTGTACAACCTTTACATAAGGGGAAAATTGTAAGTCCTGCTGGGTCATCTCAGGTGTGCTGGTATGCCTAGGTGCCATGAACTCACTGCCATTACCTTTTAAATAGACAACTGATAACTGGCTGTCTGGTAAAAAACTGCCATCAGCTGTTTTTATAGAGACGGTAAGAGTCACTGCAGCTGCGTTTAGACTGTTATGCAATAATAGTGCTGCAACGGTGAGGCAGGCGCCAAATCTTTGGTTAATACCTTTAAAAATCACAAGAGATTGGTCCTTTACAGTGTGTATTATTCAAAAGTATAGCAGTTATATATGAGAACAGATTTGAACGGAGTTAATTTAAGGGGGTAAATTGAACGTGGGGCAAGCTTAGTGATGTGTCAATGACTGAATGCACGACGAAAAGTTTTCCGGCCCCTTAGGCTGAACATATTACAATTACAGTTGTCCTATGATCAGTAACGAATACGTTAATACAAGTGGAGAATATTAAAAATGACAATCGAACGTGCTGTTTTGGCTGGTGGTTGCTTTTGGGGAATGCAGGATCTTATTCGTAAACTTCCAGGGGTCACGTCAACCCGAGTTGGCTATACTGGTGGTGATGTTATTAACGCCACTTATCGTAATCATGGTACTCACGCAGAAGGTATAGAAATATCATTCGATACTGATGTTGTGAATTTTCGCAGTATCCTTGAATTGTTTTTTCAAATACACGACCCAACAACAAAGAATCAACAGGGTAACGATCTAGGCGCTTCATATCGTTCAGGGATTTATTATTGTTCAGCAGAACAAAATGCGATAGCCGTGCAAACGATCATCGATGTTAATACATCTGGTTTATGGCCTGGAACGGTTACTACTGAATTGGCCCCAGTAAGCGAGTTTTGGGAAGCAGAAGTGGAGCATCAAGACTATCTAGAAAAAATACCCAATGGTTATACTTGTCACTTCCTTCGAAGTGATTGGGTATTACCCTAAGTAAAATGACTTAATACAAATAACGTTAAAAATGTATTGTTAGAAGGTAACATCATAAAAGTACAGTATGTATACGCTCGCGTCATTTTTGTCTTATAAAGCTTGCTTACTTAATAGCATTTGGGCTGTTGCGGCGTATTTACATATTGGGGCCGTTGTGAATTTGACCCAGTAAAAGTAGGCTTTAAAAGTAAACATTATGACGGCTTCAAGTTCACTACTCACAGAATTCTGCTAAAATCCAGTTCTCCAGTAATCGCGTTGATTAAACTGGCCTACCTAAGACTAGGATGTATTTTGACCAATAACGAAATTTTGCAGCTTATAGCCACCACATTCGATTTAAATAACAGCGTCATTATTGAAGTTTTCGCTTTGGCCGATTTTAATGTAACCCATGAGCAAGTGACCACTTGGTTAAAAAAAGTAGAAGATGAAGAGTCTTTAATCAAGCTTAATCACCCTGAAATGTCACTGTTTCTTAATGGCTTCATTAACCTTAAGCGTGGCAAGCGTGACGGAGAGCAAGCTAAGCCTCAGGATCATTTGAATAACAATATGGTGTTCCAAAAACTGCGAATTGCACTTAATTTAAAAACTGAAGATATACTAGATGTATTCAAACTAGTGGATATGGATTTTAGTAAACATGAAATAAGTGCTTTTTTCCGCAAGCCGGGCAACAAGCATTATAAAGATTGTAGAGACAACACCCTCGAAAAGTTTTTACTGGGTATCCAACGTCAATTACGACCAGATGATAATTACGCACTTATTGACGACTAACTATTGAGCTAATATTTACAAATACATATACTATTTAATATGAAATCAGATCCTCAAAAATTAGTAGAGAAAAACCAGAACCTTACCCATTCTGACTCGTTGAAAGTTACCTCACATGTTCAACGAGAGCAGGGTGATTGGGTCTTGCATATCTTAATGGTTGAAGGCTGCGATGTCCCATTCAAATTCAAGCGAAAAGGTAAATATCAAAGCCTAAAAGGTGGCAGAGTCAATATGACATATTACCCTGAACAGGAAGTCATCGCAGGGATGAATTTTGAAATGATGAAGGTTGTGCGTATAAAAAGAGGATGATCTTAGGTGTTCCATATGTCAGTTGACGAAACCGAATAAGGTAGGGCGTTTTAGGGTTTTCATAAAAATAATAATAACAAAGTAAGAATTTCTAATGATACCTAACAAAACAGTTGGAAATAAATAAATTTTATAAAATAATATTGAGATTCTAGTCGATAGTTATTTTAATTATTCAGCGAATAGATAGTATTAATTTTAACTAGTTAAAAGATCAGGAATCAAATATAGCTTATAACCTAAATCAACTAAATAGAAGGAGACTTTAAAATGGATGAGTTTTTAAACTGTATTTTACCATCGTTATTAATTATCTTAATAGCAGCTTCAATAATTGTTTTTCTTGCAGTCATAATTTCAGCAATTTTTATTTTATTCCCTGCATTATTGTCCATTGCTACAGCTACAGCCATAGTAGGCTTGCCGTTTTGGGCGGCGGTATTGGTGCTGTTGTCACCGCTGATAGGTTCCTTTTTTAGCGCTGTCTTGGGTTCTATTGCATTAGCTATTGCATTTTGTATCTCTGGTGAATTCAGTTCAGTAGGAAGATCAGGTATATTAATATCTAAACAGTGGGAACCAATACTTGTCATGTCTATTGGGTATGGTTCGATATCCCTACTATTTAGATCGGGAAATAAAAACAAGAGCTAACAACAAGAGCTAATAATGAATACTAATCTACCTTACTCGAAAATGTGAGTATCTATACTTAGGTGAAGGTATAATGGTAGATTTTAAATTTTTCCAAGCATCATTATAAGTCTATAGACGTTAGAATGTGTCATGCATTGTAACTACTTAATTCTTTACAGCTAAAAAGTAATATTATGACAAGAAAAACACTATCTTTTAAAGTAAAAAGAAATATCCCATCTAATAAAGTCCATGCACTCATAGATAAGCCAATAGAGAAGGTGGCTAAAGATACGCCTAACGATTCTAAAAAGTCGTTTTTAAATGGTGTGGCCATCAACCCTTTTGAAAGCATTAGCCTTGAGTCAGGTTCTAAAGATTTAACTATGCGTGCCATGGATCTAATTACGCCAATTGGAATGGGGCAGCGAGGCCTAATTGTTGCACCACCGGGCTGCGGAAAAACCACTCTGTTAAAACAAATTTGCCAATCTGTGGCACAGGCTTATCCTAAAATAAAGCTTTACGCTTTGCTTATTGACGAACGTCCAGAAGAAGTAACAGATTTTAAACGCAGTGTATCTATATCTCCTTCGTGTGAAACAACGGTTGTGGCTTCTTCTTCAGATGAAACATATGATCACCATGTTCGTGTGGCCAACGACCTTCTTAATAAAGCCCTTAAGCAAGCTGGCCAGGGTCACAATGTAATGATTGTTATTGATTCTCTTACAAGGCTCTCACGTGTCCATAATGCTGAACGCAAGAGTAGTGGTCGTACAATGTCGGGTGGGCTTGATTCTAGAGCTTTAGAGATTCCAAGAAAACTGTTTGGCGCTGCAAGAAAAATTGAGAATGCAGGTTCGCTGACTATTTTAGCCACTATACTTGTTGATACTGGTAGCCGAATGGATCAGGTGATATTTGAAGAGTTTAAAGGCACTGGTAACATGGAAATTGTGCTATCACGGGACATTGCTAACCAACGAATTTTTCCAGCGTTGGATATAGCTAAAAGCAGTACGCGCCGTGAAGAACTCCTTATAAACTCAAAAGACATGGAGAAGGTTAGAGTTTTACGCAGGGCACTTACCGGCTTAGAGCCTGTAGAAGGGGCTAAAAAATTGATCGAATTACTCAACGAATCGCCAACGAATGCAGAGCTTTTGAACCTTTGACTTTCAGATGACTATATTTATACGGCTATCATTTATTTTATTATTGGGCTTTATGTTTCTTCACAAAGCTATGCCATTAGCCATTCAGTATATTTTTGCGATGTTTCCGACCGCACAGTTTATACGGTTAATACGAACCGTTGTTTTTCAAAGACATAACCATATTTACAATAGTGTGCTAAATGCCAGTAACTAGGTGGTTTTAATAAGTTAAGATAGTAGAATAGTTGCCTAATACAATCATCGAGCAACTTAATGAAAAATCTACCTACTCAGGAAACCATCCTTAAAATCGAAACGCTTGACGATCTTGCAACACTGTCTGATTATTCACTAATAGACACGCTTAACCGCGACCCCAATGCAACTAAAAATGGAATTGACTACTCACCGCGACAAGTGTTCTCAGGTCATTATGTACCTGTTAATCCTACGCCCATTAAAGACCCTGAGTACGTTACGCACAGCAAAGATTTTTTCCACGAACTGGGCTTTTCCGATAGTTTGGCAACGTCAGCTGACTTTATGCGTATGTTCTCTGGCGATATATCTCAGGTTCCGGTTCCTATGCGCAAACTGGGTTGGGCCACAGGTTATGCCCTTTCTATCTATGGAACCGAGTATTATCAGCAATGTCCGTTTCAAACTGGTAATGGTTACGGAGACGGTCGAGCCGTTTCAGTGCTCGAGGCCGTTATCAAAGGCCATCGCTGGGAAATGCAGCTTAAAGGTGGTGGCCAATCACCATACTGCCGCGGTGCAGACGGTCGTGCTGTTTTACGATCCAGTATTAGAGAGTTTTTAGCGCAAGAACACATGCATTCACTAGGAGTCCCCACGACACGGTCGTTAAGTCTGTACGTTTCTAAAACTGAGAAAGTTAACCGACCTTGGTACTCAGAGGGTTCTCGTTCGCAAAATCCTGATATGCTTATTTCAGAAGCCATTGCTGTTTCTACCCGTGTGGCACCTTCATTTATTCGGGTAGGCCAGTTAGAACTCTTTGGTCGCCGTGCCCGTAAAAACGAACATGCTTCAGCAATGGAAGAACTAGAAAAAATTGTATTGCACTTAATCGATCGTGAGTACGTTGACGTCATCGATTGTAATTTAACAATGACCGAAAAAGTTGTGCTGTTAGCCAAGGAGTTTCGCAATCGTTTAACCTCGCTTATTGCGCATTGGGTTCGCGTTGGTTACTGCCAAGGTAATTTTAATAGTGACAATTGTGCCGCTGGTGGATTTACCATCGACTATGGTCCATATGGCTTCTGTGACGTGTTCCATCCTTATTATCAGTCATGGACCGGCGGCGGTGATCATTATTCGTTTCTTAATCAACCAGTCGCTGCGGAACAAAATTTCAAAATGTTTTGTACGGCATTGCGCCCACTTTTATTGTCAGATCAGGATGGTCTACAACAGCTCGACGAGGTCCAGAGTGGCTTTCCTGATGTCATGCAAACTAAGATGCATAATATGTGGGCGGAAAAACTTGGGTTGGTGACTTTTAACGACGACTTATTTAAAGAACTGCTAACGCTCATGATGGAAACCACTGTGGATTATACTATTTTCTTTCGTGAACTTTCTTCAGTGCCTGACGACATTAGCCTGCTTAAAAAAAGCTTTTACAATAGCCCAGTATACGAGGCAGACCAAGAGGGCATAGATAAACGCTGGTCAGAGTGGCTGACAAAATGGAAGTCGCTTATCGGGATTATAAGCGCGAGCAATACCCGAGATGAGCTTGCCAATAAAATGAAATTGGTTAATCCAAAATACAGCTTGCGAGAGTGGTTTGTTGTACCAGCCTATCAGCAAGCTGCTAGCGGTGATTACGCTATAATTAAAGAATTGCAAGAAGTCATGACGCAGCCCTACGCCGAGCAGTCAAAGGACATAGAAGATAAATATTATAGGTTGAAGCCATCTGAGTTCTTTCAACTGGGTGGGACATCACATTACAGTTGCTCGTCGTGATCTTTATAAATACGTTTATGCGGTTTATTGTTTAGTTCATTCATTAACGGTTGCTGGAATCTGATTATGATTGTTTCTGACCGCAACATTACGGTAGTCGCTTAAGATTCGATAAACAAGGTTACTTATATGTTTCTATTGGTGACAGAGGTAATCGTGACGAGAACCCTCAGCGCTTAGACAGAGACCCAGGTAAAGTTCATAGAATTAGACGGTAATAAAGTAAAAAACCAAGAAATATTATTCCCAGGGATTGGCCGAGTACGAAACGTTAGGCAAGGTGCCGATGGTTTTATTTACGTGGGTACCGATCGTGATGGTATCTTTAAAATAGTTCCTAAAAAATAGCAGCCCCAGCGGTATAAAAAATACCGCATGGGTCCACGTGATTTTTATTCGTCTGCGTCCACTAAGGTCATTAACGAGGTATTACCACCAGACGCAGTAATATCAATGCTCACTGTTTTTTCAGTTAATAATCTCTGGATCAAATGGTCATTATATTCGGCGGTAATCACTGGTAATATTGCACCACTGCGTTGCGCTAATTTTTGCACCATATAAGTGGATCGTCCACTTTGACTATCTATTACGACTCCTGCCAATTTCTCTTCGTTTAGTAATGCTTCTAAGTGCTGCAATTTAGCCACCTGAAACACTCCAGCTGGAGCTCCCGTTGCAATAAATTGCTGTCTGAATTCCAATGCCTCAGCATAAAATAATTCGGACACTACAGAAATAACCACATTACCAGTGGCTAAAGCTGTCACTATTGATAAAGTCCAATATTCAAAATCTACATCTTTATCGGCAAAGCAAACCAAAATACCTCGAGGTTCTAAATACAATACATTTGACTCTCCTGTTGGTCCAGGCAATATAGTTGGCTTTTTTAAGCGTCTTTCTACGCTGATTAATTGCGAACGGGCCGCCGCTAAAGTGGAATCTAAATCGTCAGCCAGTTCTTCTACAATCCCTACTGCCGAAATGGTTGCAAGCAATTGTCGCACAGCCGACATTCTCGAGTTTAATTCACTTAAGCGCCATTCATTTTCACTTTCAGCTGCGTTCTTCATTATCTCTGACGCTTGTCGAGTAGACGCGTCGTCACTTGCCAATGCCTTATCCATATAGAGGTCAAGGTCTGAAGCCGGGCGAGGTGTGGCTTTTTCTAACATAAGACGAGACAGATAATGTGGCCCACCAGCTTTAGGTCCGGTTCCAGACAATCCTCTACCACCAAATGGTTGCACTCCCACAATTGCACCAATCATATTGCGATTAATATAAACGTTGCCAGCCCTTGAGAGCTTAATGAGTTCCGCTGCACGGGTTTCAATTCGAGTATGAATACCCATGGTCAAACCAAACCCAGTTGCATTAATTTGTTCTACAGATTTTTCAAGGTCCTTGGCCTTAAACTTAACAATATGAACGCACGGACCAAAAACTTCACTTTCTAATACGGCTATATCATCTATTAAATAAAGCTTAGGAGCGAAGAAGGTACCTTCATTTTCAGGCAGCTTGCATTCATAAAGTAAGCTGGCTTTTTGTTTCATGTGTTCTTCATGAGCCTGCAAATTTGATAAGGCTTTTTGATCAATGACTGGACCAATGTCGGTGGCCAAATAAGCCGGATCCCCCACCGTTAATTCTTGCAACGCGCCCACCAACATTTCAATTACGCTATCGGCTATCTCCTCCTGTAAAAACAATACTCGAAGCGCAGAACAACGCTGACCAGCACTTTGGAAACCCGAAGCAATAACATCATCAACCACTTGTTCAGGCAGGGCGGTTGAGTCTACGATCATACAATTTTGGCCACCGGTCTCAGCAATCAAGGGTACTTGTTCGCCTGCTCTCTGAGCCAGGGTAGTTGCAATTATATTGGCAGTTAAAGTGGACCCGGTAAACATAACCGCTTTGATGCGCTCATCAGGCAGCAGTATTGCACCCACGTCAGGTCCCAGTGCAACAATGGTATTAACTACGCCGGCGGGCATGCCAACATACTCCATTAATTCTAACGCCCGAAGCGCTATTAAACTGGTTTGTTCAGCAGGTTTAGCTATAACGGTATTACCTGTTACGATTGCGGCAGCCACCTGACCTAAAAATATCGCCAGAGGAAAATTCCAAGGGCTAATACACAACACCACACCCCGAGGGGCTAACCTATCATCCTCAGATAATTCTTCGGCCCGTGCTGCGTAATAGCGACAAAAATCTACGGCTTCACGAACTTCGTCCACGCCGTCTTTGGCTACTTTACCGGCTTCTTTTATGCATAAGGCAATTAGCTCATCCATATGGCGTTCTAGGATGTCGGCGGTGCGTCTGAGTAAGTCAGCCCGTTCGCTGATGTTCACTTGTGACCACGATGCAAAGGTATCGTGTGCGCTGGCCAACTTAATTTTCATTTGTTCGGTTGTGTCGTAACGATGGAAGCCAATTATCTCATTGTGGTTAGCTGGGTTTCGCACGGCATGACAATCTTGCGGTACCTGTTGCTCAGTGATTAAATATTCCTCAAGCCAGCGGTCAAGGGATGCTTTCAATGGTGTTATTTGGTTGATGTCAGTGAGATCAATGCCTTTTGAGTTATCTCTTTCCTTACCATATAGCTCGAGCGGCTTTTGAATTTGTTCGTTATATTTATGTTTTAATCTTTGGGTTCGCTCAACTGGGTCTTCAAGCAAAGATTCAACCGGACGTGTGTCATCGACTATGGCATTTACAAAAGAAGAGTTAGCGCCATTTTCCAATAAGCGACGGACTAAATACGCCAGTAAATCTTCATGCTCACCAACCGGTGCATAAATACGGCATTGTATATTTTCAACAGTAACAATTTGGTCGTACAGGCTATCACCCATGCCATGCAAGCATTGAAATTCGAAACCTTCTTTATCATCCCCAGCCAGTTCGAGAATAACCGCTGCAGTGTAAGCATTATGGGTAGCAAATTGCGGATAAATCGTGTCACGATAATCCAATAAGCGATTGGCGCAGGCGTGGTATGAGACGTCGGTAGATGACTTGCGTGTGAAAACAGGAAAGTGCTCATAACCTTCTTTCTGGGTATTTTTTATTTCCGTATCCCAGTAAGCGCCTTTTACTAGTCTGACCATCATTTTTCGGCCGACTTTTTGGGTTAATTCACGCAACCAATCAATGACAAAAATAGCGCCTTTTTGATATGACTGAACGGCCAAGCCGAATCCATTCCAGCCACTTAAGTCATGATCACTGAACACCTTTTCAATAATGTCTAGCGAGATATTTAACCGTTCAGATTCTTCTGCGTCGACGGTCAGCCCAATATCATATTTTTTAGCAAGTAAACACAGCTCTTTGAGTTTTGCCGGTATCTCGGCCATGACTCTATTACGGTGAGAGAATTCATAACGTGGATGAATGGCCGAGAGCTTCACTGAAATCCCAGGGCTTCTTCTTGGTCCTTTGCCTTTTGCTGCTTCACCAATTACTTTAATTGATTCTGCATATGCACTAAAATAGGCGTCAGCATCTTTTTGGGTTCTGGCCCCTTCACCCAACATATCGTAAGAATAGACATAGCCTTTACGTTCTTTATCTTCAGCTCGCTGTACGGCGTCTTCGATGGTTTCGCCCATTACAAACTGTTGCCCCATGACTTTCATTGCAATGTTCATGGCTTTACGAATAACCGGCTCGCCAACTTTGCCCAGAGTCTTTTTCAGGAATCCAAACTTATTTCGTTGGTCTGCATAATTTACCAGTCCACCTGTGAGCAGTAATCCCCAAGAAGAGGCGTTCACAAATAAAGATTCACTGTTGCCTAAATGCGAGCTCCATTGGCCTTTAGATAACTTATCGCTGATCAGTTTATCTTGGGTACGTTTGTCTGGCACACGCAATAATGCTTCAGCCAAACACATAAGTACTACACCTTCCGCTGAAGACAGTGAATATTCATTTAATAGCGCTTCAACTAGACCATTGCCTTGCTGGTCATTTCGTATTTGCAGTACAATTTTTCGCGCCCGATCCCACGCCCGACTTCGGGCGCGTAGGTTGACTTCAGCACTGGGTAAAATATATTCAACCGCAAGGTCTTCATCAATTCTGTAAAAATCACGAATCTTTTGGCGAGTGGGGGACTCAGTCACTAAATTATCATCAAATAACATAAACAGCTTCTTTAGAATATTACAAATTGTGTGAATTTTTTCTGTATAAGGCCTAATATAAGCATCTAGTTGCACTTTTAATGCAATTACACAGTATCAGTATAGCTGATTGAGTTTAAGTTAAATGTGGGATTATTAAGTACTTGAGGTGTGCAGTTAAAGTTAGGTTCTAATACAATGCTTGTGGTCTCTTAATGCCTAAAAAATATGAATCATGCCATGTTTATGCTTTAACAATTAAAAGATAAACATGGGGAGCAAGTGTTGTGGTTAATTGCTTAAATTTATTAAAAAAGTAAGTGGCTTTCGGGAGTTTTATAATCTCTTTTCATTAAAATTTTGCCATCTCTTATAGATGCCAGTGCTTGATGTTGTCCTAGTAGTACCTCGTAAGGCGTAGTTCCTTGAAGTACAACACAGCGCGCGGGTAATCCTTCTTTAATTCCGTATTCACTAATGTTAAGTGCGGCTGCCCCATTGTCTGTAATCAATTCCAGTGAACGTTCAATCCAGTTCATACCTAGCATGTGACAAGCGTGTAAGCCTACGTCTAGTGTGCGCAGTAAATTACCATTGCCCATGGGGTACCAAGGGTCGCGAATGGAGTCTTGGCCAAAGGCGACTTTTAACCCTGCGTCTAAAAGCTCAGTAACACGGGTTATACCACGGCGTTTTGGATAGGAGTCAAAACGTCCTTGCAGATGTAAGTTTTCTGTAGGCATGCACATAAAGCGCAGGTCAGATTTTTTCAACAACCTAAATAATCGGCTGCAATAAGCGTCATTGTAAGACCCCATAGCGCAGGTGTGACTGGCTGATACTCTGGTGCCGTAATCTAATCGCAATGCTTCAGCCGCTAACACTTCTAAGAAGCGGGATTCTGGGTCATCAATCTCGTCACAATGAACGTCTACTTTTAAATCATGTTTATGAGCCAGTTCCATTAACCAGCGAACCGATTCGGCGCCATAATCTCTAGTGAATTCAAAATGAGGGATCCCCCCTACAACATCAGCCCCTAAGCGTATTGATTCTTCCATTAATTCTTTCCCTTGAGGAAAAGACAATATACCTTCTTGTGGGAAAGCAACAATCTGCAAGTCTATAAAGTCGGCAACTTGTTCACGCACAGTTAGCATGGCTTTAAGAGCCGTAAGCTTGGGGTCTGTTACATCTATATGGGTGCGCACATATTGAATACCTTGTGCGGCAAACATTTTAAGCGTTTTTGTTGCACGACTAATAACATCGTCTTCAGTTAACAAGGCTTTGCGTTCAGACCAGCATTCAATGCCTTCAAACAAAGTTCCACTTTGGTTCCAGCGGGGTTGACCAGCGGTCAGTGACGCGTCTAGGTGGATGTGCGGCTCTACAAAGGCAGGTGTCACTAGATTACCTAGAGCATCTAAAGTATTTTGGGTTGCCACAACAGACTCTTTCTGTGCAGCGATGCGAGTGAAGCGTCCATTGCTTATACTCAGGCTATAAAGACCCTCTTTACCCTGTAAGCGGGCGTTGACGATAGCGTCTAAGTGTTCAGTCATACAATTTCCTAAAAATAAGTTTCTAAGCCAAGGGCTAAGGTTTTGATAACAAATGAATCAATAACTGTGTCTTAAAGTGTTCAGCAGGTAAAGTATGTGTGGGTAAATTGTTGGTTAGCTGATTCAGACGGTTACGAATGGTATTACGATGACAGCCTAGGTCATCTGCCATGGCCTTTTGGTTTCCCTTATGAGCGATCCAAGACTCAAGAAGTTTTGGGCAGACGGTTTCCATTTTAGGCTCATATAATGCATTCCCCATTAGCTCAGCTTGTATTATTGCCCGGCTAATGGTTTCAGTAACCACCACCATAGGCAGCGAATAGGGTTGCTCAAAAAGTGGAACCTGAAGTCTATCGGCTAATTTACACAATGAAGTAGGTAGCCGATTAATATACGCATCACCAGTTAATACCACTAACCCAGAGATGTTGCAGGCCTTACCTTCGTAAAGGCATTCTGATAAATTATCTGGATTGCGGTACCGACCGATACCCGTAATAAAAACCAATTCTCCGCCCTTAATCCAGCTTTCAAATGAACGGTTTTCAGCTACGTAGGGCCAACGCACTGCATTGTCTGCTGCGTCTATCCCACCTCTCAAGCCAATACTGCTAAGGCCTTCCAGTTTAGAGATATCGTTGCATCTTAGAGGCACTTAGGCAGGGCCTATATTCTGTGTGCGGTATTTGCTTAAAGCACGACTAATGATTATAAATAAGCTGTAAACCAAAGCGCTGACTAAAACCCCAACAATTGGTGCGATCCAAGGCGAGCTATAAGCGGCTAAGGAGCCAACCGCATAAGCCGTAAGTCCAGGAATATTAAAGGCAGGTAATACCGTGTCTTCAAGCGAAGGGTACTGGCGTTTGTAGTAGACAAAGTAACTTGCCATTATAACGCCGCCAATTGGGGGAATGAATGTGCCTAGTAAAATAAGGAAAGGAATTAGCCATTGGTACATTCCTAAAACGGCTAGAACCGTTCCTATGGCAGCGCCAACAATGGTCACTGTTTTACGGCGTTTAGTGCGAACAAGATTACAACCTGCAACCGCAAAGTTGTAAACAGTATTATCTTGAGTAGTCCAAAGATTTAAAAACAGCATTAAAATACCTAATGTGGCTAGCCCTTGTGCCACCATAATATCTACGATGTCAGCTTGTTGGTAAACCAAAGCACCGAAGGCACCAATCAACGTCATCAATCCATTGCCCAAAAAGAACGCTAATAAAGTGGCAATAACAGCGGTTTTTCCAGACTTAGCAAAACGAGTCCAGTTGGTTGCTTGAGTACCACCACTTACAAATGTACCAAAGACCAATGTAATGGCTGCACTTATTGTCATGGTGCTGGTGGGTGTGATACTCATTAAACCTGAAAGCCCCCCAGCATCTGAAGTGGCTATACCCATGCTTACTGCCACTAAAATAATCATCGCAGGAACCGCAAAGCGCGACAGTAATTCTAAACCACGATAGCCAATAAATGCAGTAATACAGAAACCAAAGCCGAATATAATCATCAGTGGAGTAGTTAAACTCTCTGGTATGCCAGTGAGTTTAACTATTAGTATTGCCATGGTGGCAGTACCCCAAGCGTACCAACCAATCTGAGTAAAACCGAGAATAAAGTCTGAAAGTTTACTGCCCATTTCACCAAAAGTGAAACGGCTCATGAGTGCGGTGTTTAAGCCAGACTTTGCAGCTATATACCCAAGTATGGCGGCATAGGTACCAAGCAGTAAGTTGCCCACCAATAAGACCATTATCATGGTTGGAAAGTCGAATGCTACGCCAATACTGCCGCCAGCCCACATGGTGGCGGTAAAAAAAGTAAAGCCTAGTAATACCAGCCCCATGGACCAGACGCTTTTACGTTGATCCATGGGTACTGGGCTTAGTGGAAAGTCCTGTTCTTTTGAGGTTGGTTGAGTATTCATTACGATCCCTATTTGATTAGTGGTAAATCTCAAGTTAAATCGCAACTAGTATGCCAAACGGAGTTATGAAGGCGTTTCCAGTTAAAATCTGTTATAAAATCTGTGCAAATTGCACAACTAAGAAAAACTCCTTAAGCGTAAATATTTCGAAACGCACTAATGCAGTTCGTTATAAATATTTATTGTTATATTGGTGCGCCACGGGGTTCAGTTTTAGATTTAGGTTGCAGAAAAAATTCAGAAGATATTACAGGTATCAATATTAAAGTATTGAAAAGTTGTTTTTTAAAATTAAAATTCTATGGGTATTTATGGCATTGCTGTATATGTTGTTGGGTTTAAAAGATTGCTTAAGTAAAATTAGTTAGTGATTTATTTATACATGATTTATGTAATCAAGAGATATTATTAAAACGGGTATGTAGAGGTAAAAATTGTAATGGATAACATGCTTCTTAATGAAAAAGAATAATAAGGCTATTAAGCCAATACCTTCTAAAAAACGTAACAATTTAGCTGTTGTTAGCACGCCACAAGCTATTGTTGGTATAGGTGCATCTGCAGGTGGTTTAGAGGCACTGGAAGATTTTTTTTCCCATGTACCCACACCATGTAACCTCTCATTTGTTGTTATCCAGCATCTAGACCCTACTCATAAAGGCATGATGCCTGAGCTATTACAACGGGCAACCCAGATGAAAGTAACGCAAGCAAAAGACACTATTAAAGTAAAACCTAACTGTGTATATGTGATCCCACCGAACAAAAATCTATCTATTTTAGGCGGCTTATTATTACTTTCTGACCCAGTGGGTAGTCGTAACTTACGCTTACCTATAGACTTTTTCTTCCAATCTTTGGCTGACGACCAGCGTGAACATGCAGTGGCTGTTATTTTGTCAGGTATGGGTTCTGACGGCACAGCTGGCATGGAAGCCATTAAAGATTACGACGGATTGTCTTTGGTGCAGTCCCACGATTCTGCTAATTTTGAGTCAATGCCTTCTAGTGTAATTAATGCAGGGTTAGCCGATATTATAGCTCCTGCTGAAAAGTTGCCAGGACATATATTTGAGTATCTAAAACACAGTTCATTAGCCACCCCAGACGATATTGAACAGAGATTGAAATTTAAATCTAAAATCGCGTTAGAGCAAATTATTGTCATACTTCGCGATCGTACTGGAAACGATTTTACTCTTTATAAAAAAAATACCATATATCGTCGAATTGAACGCCGTATGGATCTGCATAAGCTTAAAACAATCGATATTTATGCTCGGTACTTACGAGAGAACCCTCAAGAACAGGAACTATTGTTTAAAGAACTATTAATAGGGGTTACCAATTTTTTTCGTGATAAAGAGGTTTGGGGTTTACTCAAGTCAATCTCATTACCAGGTCTATTGGCTAATTATCCTAAAGGAAGAGAGTTTAGAGCATGGGTTGTAGCTTGCTCCACAGGAGAAGAAGCTTACTCGCTAGCAATGACGTTTTTAGATCTGCTAGAGGAGGTTAAGCCTAGAGGTCGTTTTAAACTGCAAATTTTTGCGACTGACCTAGACCAAGATGCTATTAGCATCGCACGCAGGGGCTATTATTCATCTAGCATTGAAGCCGATGTATCTGCGCAACAATTAGACCGTTATTTTTCCAGAGAAGATCATGGTTATCGTATCAATAAGCCAATTCGGGATATGATAATTTTTGCATCACAGAATATTATAATGGACCCACCATTCACCAAGTTAGATATTATAACCTGCCGTAACTTGCTTATTTATTTTGAACCTAAGTTGCAAAAAAAGTTATTACCATTATTTCATTATGCACTGACTTCGAAGGGCGTGTTACTGCTGGGCAACGCTGAAACTATTGGCAGTTTTGGTTCATTATTTACACCGATCAATGAGGCTAATCAAATATTTAATTGCGTCGATAATCCTTCACAACAAATAGACGTGGTTTTCCCAACTAGAATATTTCCAATTGTGTCCTTGTTAGAAAATCAACCCGAGAGTCACAAAGATATGAATCCCAATATCACTAATTTGCAAGTATTGGCAGAGCAATTTTTATTGCAAAAATTCTCTCCGTCGGCAGTATTAATTAATGCTGATGGCGATATACTTTTTATTAACGGACGCACTGGTAAATATTTAGAACCGGCTGCGGGTAAAGCCAACTGGAATATTTATGTAATGGTGCATGAAGAGCTTCAGCATCAGCTTGGTGTGGCTATTAAGAAAGCACTGGAACAATCAAGTCCTGTTAATATTCCAAATCTGCCACTAGACACGCATATCATTAACCTAGAAGTGCAACGTATCACTAAACCCAGTGCTTTAACTGGATTATTAATGGTGGTATTTACTGATATTATAAAGCCAGTCAGGTCTCCTCGTGGAAATCGAGTGTTAGCTGAAAGAAAAGTTCATACTGAGTTGCAACAGGCTCATGAGCAAATTCAATCCCTTCGGGAGAAAATGCAGTCGTCTCAAGAAGAACTTAAGTCTTCTAATGAAGAACTGCAGTCAATTAATGAAGAGTTACAATCTACCAATGAAGAACTAACTACCTCAAAAGAAGAAATGCAATCAATGAACGAAGAGCTGCAAACAGTGAACTCTGAATTACAATCTAATGTAGATGACTTGTCATGGGTGAACAACGATATGAAGAACCTACTCGATAGTACTGAGATAGCAACCATATTTTTGGATAGTAAGCTTAATGTTCGACGCTTCACTACCCACGCCTCTTATTTGTTTAAATTAATCGACAGCGATGTGGGTCGCCCACTAACTGACGTTGCCAGCAATCTTCATTATAATCAATTACAAGACAACGCAATTAAGGTATTAAATACTCTGGTATTTATAGAGGAGGAAGTTACGGCCAGCGATGACCGATGGTTTAAAGTTCGTATAATGCCTTACCGAACACAGGAGAATATGATCGGTGGTGTGGTGATAACTTTTATTGATATTACTCAGGCAAAAACTTTAGAAGCTGAGCTAAGAGAAATAAGGGCTGTCAAATGACTGTACCGACGTTGCCTTCGTTATCAAAGATAGAGCTACGTCAACTGGCTGAGGCGCAGCAGAATAAAAAAGATGAGCTTAGCAAAGGAATACCCTCGTACAGTAAATTGAATACCAAAAGGATGTTACACGAGCTGCAAGTTCATAAGATTGAGTTGGAGATGCAAAACGACGAAATTCGGCTAGCACGAATAGCTGAAAGAAAGTCTTCTCAACGTTATACCTCGTTATTTGAGTTTGCGCCCATTGGCTACTTTATTATTGCCCCTAGTGGCATTATCAGCGAGCTTAACTTGCGAGCTGCTAGCTTATTAGGTGCAGAGGGGTCCGACTTGGCGGGTAAATACTTCTCAACTTTCATAAGTCCCGAGCATAGAGAGTTATTTAAGCAATTCTTGGCAAAAACATTCGAGGTCGAAGGTATACAAACCTGTGAAGTCATGTTGCAGGTTGGGTTACGCACAATATGGCTGAGTGTTGAAGCTAGTGTTGATGAGCATTGTAACGATTGTCTGGCGGCAATGATTGATATTACTCACCGTAAAACAGTTGAAGAAAAACTCAAACTTGCTTCCAGCGTATTCACTCACGCTCGAGAAGGCATATTTATTACCGATGCCATAGGCACTATTATAGATATAAACGATACCTTTACGTCTGTAACGGGTTATAGCCGTGAAGAAGCGGTTGGGAAAAACCCACTCATCTTCCAATCAGGGGAGGAGTCGTTAGAGTTTTATGGCGAGATGTGGGAAGAGTTACTTGATAAAGGATTTTGGTCTGGGGAGGTATTGAACCGTCGTAAAAACTCTGAAATTTATTCTGAAATGCTTAGTCTTAGTTCAGTTAAGAATGCCAGTGGCAAAATAAGTAACTACGTTGCATTGTTTACTGATATTACATTAATGAAAGAGCAACAGAGTCAATTAGAGCATATTGCTCATTACGACTTACTTACTAGTTTGCCAAATCGTGTCTTATTGTCAGATCGAATTTCTCAAGTAATGTTACAAAGTAAACGTTATGGCAATTCATTCGCAGTTGCATTTTTAGATTTAGATGGTTTTAAAGGGGTTAACGATGCTTATGGTCATGACATGGGAGACGAACTACTCATCGCTCTTTCTATTCGAATGAAAGTTGCATTACGCGAAGGCGATAGTTTAGCTCGTATTGGTGGAGACGAATTTGTGGCTATATTAGCTGACTTAGCCAATGTGGAGGATTGCGAACCAGTACTTGAGCGTTTGTTATTAGCCGCGTCTGAATCTGTCACGGTAAACGATGTTATCTTTAATATTTCTGCCAGTATTGGAGTGACCTTTTATCCGCAAGATAGTGCCGATGCAGAGCAACTTATTCGTCACGCTGATCAAGCTATGTACGTGGCTAAAGCATCGGGTAAGAATCGCTATCGCTTATTTGATATTGCTGAAAATGATGCTGTTAAGATAGAGCGAGAAAGCTTAGAGGCTATTCGTTATGCATTGGATAATCAGCAGTTTGTACTTTATTACCAGCCTAAAGTTAATATGAGAAAGGGTAAGGTCACGGGGCTTGAGGCGTTAATACGCTGGCAGCATCCTGACCGAGGGGTACTAAGTCCAATGGACTTTTTACCTACCATCGAGAATCATGCCATGGCTATCGAGCTGGGCGAATGGGTTATTAATACTGCATTGGGACAAATTAGCCAATGGCAAGCAACGGGAGTTAATCTCTCATTAACCACTAGTGTAAACATTGCAGCAGTTCAATTGCAAAAGCCTGAGTTTTCAACTAGGTTAGCATCAATATTAGCATCTCACCCTAATGTTGACCCTAACTGTTTAGAGCTAGAAGTACTAGAAACAAGTGCCTTAGATGATGTGCATCATGTATCAAAAATAATGGATGATTGTTTAGCCCTAGGTATAAACTTTGCCTTAGACGATTTTGGCACTGGTTATTCATCTTTAACTTACTTGAGACGATTACCGGTAAATGTTATCAAGATAGACCAGAGCTTCGTTCAAGATATGTTGTATGACGGGGATGATTTAGCCATTGTTCAAGGAGTAATCGCTTTGGCAA
This sequence comes from Crocinitomicaceae bacterium, assembly GCA_047628755.1. Taxonomy (GTDB): domain Bacteria; phylum Pseudomonadota; class Gammaproteobacteria; order Pseudomonadales; family Oceanobacteraceae; genus Bermanella. Next base: position 22,955 of record JBLHVV010000016.1, read on the forward strand.
AATCATTTAACCGTAAAGTCATTGCCGAGGGGGTGGAAACTATTCAACACGCCACAGCTCTATTGCATCTGGGTTGTGATTTGGCACAAGGTTTTGGCATAGCGAAACCTATGCCAGCAGGTGAAGTTTCAGCATGGATTAGTAACTTTAAGCCCGACGATAAATGGGTAATATAGATAAAGGTCTAGCCATAAAAAAGACCGCATAAATGCGGCCTAGTTGTCACAGCTTACAATTACTTAATAAATAACATTTCTGCATATTTAGGCAGTGGCCAAGCGCTATCGGCTACCATTGTTTCTAATAAATCTGCATACCCTCTGACGCTGTCCATTAGCGAACGTATGTCATTTGCACAGAACTGCATGTGATCTTCTACTGTCGCAAAGTCATGTTTAGTGATTGCAACTGACAATAGATCTACATCTTTCATCATAGCGTCTGCAGTACCTGCGATTCTTTTCGCAAGACCATTATCAAGTGTTACACCAACGCTTGATGCAGAAGCTATAGTTGATGTTAGCTCTGAAAGATAGGTTGCAGCCGCTGGGTAAATTGACGTTGTAGCTATATCGATTACAAGTTTAGCTTCAACTTCAATGGATAACACGTACTGTTCAGAATATACCTCGTAACGGCTTGCTAATTCAATTGGAGTGAGCACACCTGTTCTTTCAAACAATTTGATAATTGCTTCTTCTTGTAAAGCAGGTAATGCATCAGCGGTGGTTGGTGTATTTCTTAAACCGCGCTCTTCAACGGCCATTTTATGCCATTCTTCAGAATAACCATCACCACCAAATATAACATTGCTGTGCTCGTCCATTAACTCTTTAAGTACAGAAAGTACCGCAGCAGTTTTGTCCATACCTGAGCTTAAAGACGTTTCAAGTTTAGCTGCAATCCAGTCTAAAGAATCGGCAAGCATAGTGTTCATTGCAACCAATGGTCCAGAAACAGATTGTGAAGAACCTACCGCACGAAATTCAAAACGATTGCCAGTGAATGCAAATGGTGAAGTACGGTTACGATCACCAGGGTCGCGGGTAAACGAAAGAATTTGATCTAAACCAAGGTCCATTAAACCACCAGACTTTGATGGCTGTAAATCACCAGCTTGAATATCTTTGAATACCTTTTCAAGTTGATCACCAAGATATATTGATAAAATGGCAGGAGGTGCTTCGTTTGCGCCTAGACGATGATCATTTGATGCTGTGGCAATAACGGCACGTAAAAGTGGGCCGTACAAATGCACTCCTCGGATAACTGCACCACAGAATATAAGAAAATTTAAATTTTCTTCTGGAGAAGTACCTGGGTCCAGTAAGTTACCCTGAGTTGAGTTACCTACCGACCAGTTAACGTGCTTACCAGAACCGTTAATACCAGCAAACGGCTTTTCATGGAGCAGTGCTAAAAACCCGTGTTTTTTAGCCGTATTTTTAATGATTGTCATCATCATTTGCTGGTGATCAGCAGCTACGTTGGCGGCTTCAAAATAAGGTGCAATTTCAAACTGGCCAGGGGCCACTTCGTTGTGGTGAGTTTTTGCAGGAATGCCTAATTTGAATAGTTGATCTTCAAAGTCTTGCATAAATACTTGAACACGCTCTGGGATAGCACCGAAGTAGTGATCATCAAATTGCTGTCCTTTAGCTGGCGATGCGCCAAATAGGGTACGCCCAGCTAATAATAAATCAGGACGACTATTAGCAAAGTTTTCATCAATTAAGAAATATTCTTGCTCAGCACCACAGCTTGAATTAAGAGTAGCAATTTCTGTTTCCCCCATTAATGCTAATACTTTATTTGCAGCTGTATCCATTGCTGCGTTGGAGCGCAATAGAGGAATTTTTTTATCTAGTGCTTCGCCTGTCCACGACATAAATACGCTAGGTATCATTAGCGTGGCACCATTAGCGGTATTCATAATATACGCAGGGCTAGTAGGATCCCATGCTGTGTAACCACGAGCAGCGTTGGTCATGCGCAAGCTGCCGTTAGGGAAAGAAGAACCATCTGGCTCGCCTTTAATTAGTAAGCCACCAGTAAAATCGGTAATTGCGTTACCATCTGAATTAGTAATAATAAAGCCGTCATGTTTTTCGGCAGTGGTATTAGTCATCGGATAAAAAATGTGCGAGAAGAATTTTGCTCCTTTTGCCATAGCCCAATCTTTCATTGCGGCCGCAACCACGTCAGCTGTGATTGCGTCTAGAGGGCAACCTGTTTGAACTGTTTTTTTCATGGCTTTAAAAGCGTTTTTAGATAATGCTTCTTCCATTGATACTAGGTTGAATACATCACAAGCCCAGATGCTGCTAAGTGGTCCTGGCATTTCTACTGATGCAGGTTTAGCGTTAGTAATTGCGCTTATTGAAGATAATCTTGATGCGTTGCCACTCATGTTATATTTCCTAAACAAAGTTATTTACTGGTTTACTGTCGCATACTCTGACAATTAAGCTCGAGATGCTCGTTTATGTATCAATTCACTCTATAAAGCAAAAATCATCCCAACAGCAGTTTGAAATTATAATTATATTGTAAGTGATTGTTTTAAAAAAGATTTTAGTGCTTTCTTAATGGAGTGGGATCAATGTAAACCACCGCGACGCATTAAATTGGTGCAACTCGTTTTAAACTTAATGGCAGTGCATTAAATTGGTGCGAGCAGGTTTTCTATCAGGGATGAATGTCTAAGCTGACAACTCACTAAGATTTAGAAAAAATCAATGACTTGGGCTCGCTAAACAAGCTCTATTATAATACGCTTTAATCATCTCTGGTCTAAAAAAGGCCTTTACTGTCAGTGCCAATTGACTCCTTTTGATAAAACGCTATGAATGATTCAAAACTCATTAAACTACTGACTTACCTAGGTGCTTCGCCATTCTTTTTAGCGATTCTTATAGGCCGTTTAAATAACAGCTTTTTAGGTGTGGATGGTTTGCAATGGTTTTTGACCTATGCGTTGGTTATTTTGACGTTTATGGCGGGAACTCTATGGGGGCAAGTAATTAATGAGCGGGCCAGAGTTAAAACAATTGCTCTAGCGACTAATATTGTGACACTGGCCGCTTGGTTTGGGTTCCTATTTGCAACTCCGCCCACTGTATTACTCATTTCAGGTTTCAGTTTTCTAGCGCTTTATATGTTCGAATTGTTTTTCATGGATCATATAAAGCGCCCAGATTATTATCTCGGCTTAAGGCGGAATGTCACAGGGTTAGTATTGATTGCTCACGCAATACTATTCTTGCAGTTATGAATGTAAAAGTTAAGGTTCAAACGGGATACCTTGATAATCAAATAATTTTCCTGAATCTTGTGCTTCTAAAACATTCATCACTCTGATCAGATGCTTTGCAGTAAATTCGGGGGTTTGAAGTTGTGCTTCAGTTAAGCCCCTTTGGAATGGTGCTGAAAGTGCAGTATCGGTGGTACCTGGTTGCAGGCCCACAATGGTGATAGGTTTACGCGAATTTTTACCTTCTATTGCAATGTTCTTAATTAGCATGTGCAGTGCTGATTTACTCGCACGATATGAGTGCCAGCCGCCTAAATTGTTATCGCTTATACTTCCCACTCTTGCAGATAAAATACCAATTTTAATCGGGTGGTTTCTTTCTACAATTCCAAGCAATTTGCTTATGAACAAGCTTGGACCCACTGCATTTATATTGTAAGAACGTAACAGGTGCTCACGTTGTAAGCTGCGGTAGGTTTTTTCAGGCGTAATTGACTCCCCGTGCAGCCAACCAGATGCGATAAATACCCAGTCAATTTGCTTATTTTTGGCCAGTGATAAAATAGCGCTATCTATACTGCTGTCATCAACTAGATCAACCTCAATATCTATAACATCGCCATCAATTGCCGAAAGCTTGCTTATGTCTCTGGACATTCTAATTAAGCAAGCATCAGGGAATTGCAGCAAAATATTCTCGCAATAGGCTTTGCCAATTCCACCGTTGGCAGCCAGTACCAGTACGCATTTTGGCTTTTCAATTGGGGACTTGCGATTATCTACAATCGATAAAGAGGGGGTACTATGGCGTTCTAAAATTGTTATTTGTTTGTCTGGCTTAGCATAGCTTAAACTCGCTAACGTTTGTGTTGAATGATAGGTATCTAAACTACTCACTGCCAATGTGCCAGCTTTTTCAATTGATATAAAACCGTCTTCGGCAACAATCTCGTCTGGTATTTCAATGCTAACAATCTCTCCAATAATAAATTCAGTGGCGTTAATGTCTAAACTATGGCGTTCGCGTAACTTCATGCCAATTTTAATATGACTCTCTTGCACAAATGGGGCATTAAAATTATCTTCCCATTGCTCTGATAATCCCACTGCATTAAATTCAGATACATCATCAGGGTAGCGTGCAGAGGTTTGATGAGCTTGCTGATGAATATCTAGATTTACATGATTGAGCGTATAAACACCGGTATCCAAAATATTTTTTAAGGTACCGCGAGACGCGCTGTCGGGCCGCATAACCATGGCCAGTAGCGGTGGGTTGGCGCCCAAGTGCACCACTGAAGATACAATGGCTAAATTACTTTGCTTTGCAGCGTTTGCCGTACCCACTAAATTTGCACTTTTGAATCCCGAAAGTGAATTAATAAAAAACGCTTTTTTACGGCTTTCTAATGTAGAAATATCTTGTTGAGTAAGTTTCATTATATCGCCAGTTATTTATTGTGGGTTTAAATGCTCGGCCATTGTCTAAAACACCTTGATTTTAATAAGCCTTATAAATCAAAAGGTTATCTTAACGGTTTGGCCATGGACAGCCTTCCCGTATTCTAGCGTAATTGAAACTAGATGAGTCAAAAGAATAAAATTTGCGGGCATGAATTTACACAATAGTAATATATAATAAAGCCATGAAATCCACACCTAAAGAATCAATTGCCATCGTTTGGTTTAAGCGCGATCTTAGAATTCACGATCATGCACCTTTAACAATAGCAGCTAGTTTACAAAGCCAAGATATTAAAGTTTTGCCTATTTATGTGGTAGAACCTGATTATTGGAAATTACCCGATAGTTCTTCTCGGCATTGGCGGTTTATTTCCAACTCTCTGGTCGAGCTGAACCAAGCCTTACTAAACCTTGGGCAAGGTCTGATAATAGAGTATGACAGCGTCATTTCAGCTTTCCAGAGGCTTGCTCAAAAATTTAATATTGTGGGACTTTATTCCCATCAAGAAAGTGGTAATTTGTGGACTTACCAGCGAGATAAAGACGTAACAATTTGGTGCATTAAAAATAAAATTAAATGGCATGAATCTGAAGCTTATGGTGTTTTTAGGCGTTTTAACGATCGAGATCATTGGTCCCAATATTGGGAGAAGTATATGGAGCGTGAAAAGTCGGTGGCTCCAACTTCACTGGCAAAAATTGAATCTTTAGAAATTGTTTTTGGTTTGCCTGTGCTTGATTTATGTGTGCTTGAAGATGCGGAAAACCAACACTTGCAAGAGGGTGGTCGCAGCCGTGGACTGGGTTGTTTTAAAAGTTTTATTAATGAAAGGGGAAAACAGTATTCGTTTGGAATGTCGTCTCCGTTAACGGCATTTCGCAGTTGTTCTCGACTGAGTCCACATATAAGTTTTGGTACTTTATCGTTGCGAGAAATAGTTCAAAAGCTCCGTAAACAAGTAAAAAATCCTTCACTTAATACTACTTGGAAGCGTTCTTTGCGTTCCTTCGATAGTCGCTTGCATTGGCATTGTCACTTTATGCAAAAACTTGAAACAGAGCCTCTATTTGAGACTCATAATATGTTGCAGGTATTTGATGGGTTGCGGGAAGATGAGTTTAATGAAGACTATTTTCTAGCTTGGAAACTGGGCAATACTGGCTATCCTTTTATAGATGCATGTATGCGCTGTTTGCGCCATACAGGTTGGTTAAATTTTAGAATGCGCGCCATGCTAGTCTCTTTTTCATCTTACCAATTATGGCTCCATTGGAAGCGCCCCGCTTGGCATTTAGCCCAGTGCTTTACCGACTATGAACCTGGCATTCATTATAGCCAAATACAAATGCAGTCTGGGACTACTGGTATTAACACCATGCGAATTTATAATCCAGTAAAGCAGTCTCAAGACCAGGACCCAGAAGGTATTTTTATTAAACGCTGGGTACCTGAACTGAGTGGATACAACGATGATTTTATTCATCAGCCATGGACTATGCCCCTAGCTACGCAGCAGGATAAAGGGTGTGTTATTGGTGAAGACTACCCTCAACCCATTGTGGATCATCTATCAGCATTAAGAGAAGCAAGAGTAAAGTTTACTGAACATAAAAAGTTACACCCTGATTTTTGGGAGCAAGTTAAAGCATTGAATGCGAAACATGGCAGTCGTCGCAAGCCAAAGGCTCGTAAAAAGAAGATAACAGACGCAAAGCCCAAGACTGATCAGTTGTCTTTATTTTAGCGGTGGCATTCACTATGAATATATTTTTTAGATGGAAACAAAATGATTTTTGACATGTCAGATTCACAAAGCCAAGAAAATTATCGATTGCTGAATGGAGGGATTACTCCAAGACCTATTGCATGGATAAGCACCCGTTCAAAAAATAACGTTGACAACTTGGCCCCGTATTCATTTTTTACCGTTGCCAGTTGTAATCCTCCAGTGCTTCTTTATACACAGGTAACACAGAGGAGCGGCGTCGATAAAGATACTCTACAGAATTTAATTGAAACAGGTGAGTGCGTTGTTAATATTGTTAATTCAACATTGCTAGAAAAAATGAATCTTACAAGTGCAAGTTTAACGGCAGCAGAAAGTGAATTTGATTTCGCTCATGTTGAAAATTGTGAATCATACAAAGTGACGCCTCTTTCAGTATTATCATCTCCAATTCGTTATGAATGCAGTCTAAGAGAGGTAGTCTCTATTAGCGATTTACCTTCAGGTGGAACAGTGGTGTTGCTAGATGTGAAGTTTGTTTATGTCAATGATGATATCTATAAAAATGGCAGTATTAATCAGCAGCTGATAGATACTGTTGGTAAAATGGGAGCTGATTATTTTACTTTTACATCTGAAAATATACAGCTTGATCGTCCTTAATTTAATGTATATGGGAACCATAAAAATTGAACCAATTAATTGAAAAGTCTATAGGATGCCCCTACTGTGGAGAGGTCATTGAAGTGTTACTTGATTCATCTGACTTAGATCAGCAGTATATTGAAGATTGCCAAGTATGTTGTAAGCCGATAAATTTTGTCGTGTCTGAAAATTTTGATGGTGAGCTTCATGTGAATGTTTTTAGTGAAGATGAAGGGTTTTAATTAGTGAATAGCTAATATTTACTAAGGGATTTATGGCTTAATTATTTGAGGGTAATTATGATGAATATTAAAATAACTATAAGTGTAATATTTTTTCTGACAATATTATTTGGTTGTGCTTCCAATTCCTTTAAATATGCTGAGGAAAATATGCCTAAACATCATACTGAAGATGGATATCAGAACTATCCATTTGTAGAAACTGCTGCTTCTAAAGGAATACTATTTTATCTTCGACGGGCTTGGAGTTCAGTGTTTACTCCTGATATTCCAGAAGGGCATAAAATGTCTGAGTCAGATTCTATTGAACTTTTAAGATCAATTAAAGGCAATCGAATCACTTGGTTAGGTCATGCGAGTTTTTTGATAACCACTTCCAATTTAACTATTTTAGCGGACCCTTTTTTATCTGAATTTGCCAGTCCTATTTCATGGGCGGGACCTAAACGATTTGTTGAATCACCTATATCTATAAATAAATTACCTGCTATAGATGTAATTATTATTTCACATAGCCATTATGACCATTTAGATGATAAAACAGTGAGAAATTTAAAAAATAAAGAGAGTATCCATGTGGTTGTACCTTTAGGTCTTAGGCCTTTTTTTATTGAGCGGGGATATCTAAAAGTGACTGAGTTAGATTGGACGCAGTCAGTGTCTATTAAAGGCATTAAGTTTACAGCGGAACCCGCTGTTCATGACTCGGCAAGAAGCATGTTTGACCATAACAAAACTCTTTGGGCATCTTGGGTTATTGAAAGTATTCAAACGAGAATAATTTTTATTGGCGATAGTGGCTATTCAACATCGGTGTTCAGCGCCATTGGTGATAAATATTCAGAGTTTGATTTTGCAATTTTACCCATCGGCGCTTACGAACCAAGAAAACTTATGTGGATGTCACACACCATTCCGGAAGAAGCGGTCTCAATTGGAGTCCATTTGAAAGCCAAGGCATTAGTAGCCTCTCACTGGGGAACAGTGAGTAGCTTGTCAGACGAGCCAATGTTTGAGCCACCTGTACGTTTTAGAACGTCTGCAATAGAAAGGGGGTTCTTAGATAAAGACCTCTGGGTGATGAAAGTAGGTGAGACTCGATCTATGTTATCAGAAGAAAATTAACCAGATGTCTCAAGGTAGGAAGTAATATGACTTTATTTTCTGCGAACTACATTATAATCCTTTATCTTCCCGTCTAATTAACGCCAAAATGACGGAAGCGAACCTATTTTGAGCGTCTAGTCTATGAAAACCTTCAGGTGTACTTGTAAGGATAATCAAATTTTGTTTTTTGAAAGCAATCTTTGTATTTTTTGTAATAAAGTTGTTGGAGTCGATGACTCCTTCTTAAGGGTAGAGCCATACGATCTAGACGAAAAAACTGGCCAATACTTTAAAGCAGCCTCACCTAAAAAACGTTATCAAAAGTGTGATAATCATGCAAATTACAAAGCTTGCAATGGCATGGTGAGCATTAAAAAGCTAAAACTGTCTAGTAATTCCAATGAGTGCAGCAATAAGAGTGAAGTACTGTGTTTCGCTTGTGGGTTTAATAATATTATTCCAGATCTTAGCGTTATAGAGCACATTCCATTATGGAAAAAAATGGAGGCGGCTAAGCGCCGTGCACTGTATACCCTTAAAGCATTATCACTTCCCTTGTGCAATATTAATAAAGATCCTGAAGGTGGACTCAGTTTTGACTTTACAACTGACCGTGACGTGAATGATCATTTTGTCAGTAAGCTGTTTAACCAAAAAACCGTTTTTACAGGACATGATTGTGGGCATATAACCATTAACTTAGCTGAAGCTGACGATGTTGCTCGATCCCATACAAAACATGCAATGGGAGAGCGTTATAGAACGTTACTTGGACATTTTCGCCATGAATTAGGTCATTATTATTTTGATAAGTTAATAGTGGGATCGCCGAAGAAGCATGCTTTATGCAAACAATACTTTGGAGATGACGAGTTAGACTACCAGCAAGCATCACAGGAACATTATCAACATGGTGCTCCCAAGGACTGGCGTAATAACTTTATTAGTCAATATGCCACTATGCATCCTTATGAAGACTGGGCTGAGACTTGGGCTCATTATATGCACATTATTGATACTTTAGAGACCGCCAAAAACTTTTCAATTACGGGGTCTATTACAGGCGGATTAGATGAAACTGAAGAAGTGGAGGATTTAAAATTACCACAGGGTACCTATTTCTTTTCATCACAAACGTCTATAACCAATATTTTAGACACTTGGATAGAGTTCTCAGTGATTCTAAATTCGTTGAATCGCAGTATGGGTATGAACGACGCTTATCCGTTTGTATTAACTCGACCTGTGCGGACAAAACTGTCGTTTATTCACCATGCGATTCATGACAGGTTAAATCGTATGCCAAGACTGTGAGAAAAGTAACAGCTGTTAACATGAATATAAATTTAGAACGCCACTTATATACAATAAGCGCAATGGCAGCCAATCGCTAATATGGTGTGAGTTTAATATGTTATGACTCTGCATCATTCTTTAGAGCTTCAATTTTCAATCTGATGGCTTCAGCTTCAGTGGAAATCTCTGAATACAGTTTTATATCACCATTACGCTGAGCGAGCATGCCTAACTCTAGCTTGGCCATATACTCTTTTTGTAACTTTTTAGCTGGGTCTTTCTTGAATATAGAGAACATAGTAAATACCATTAGATTGATTATGAATGTTATACGCTCTTCAATGAATTTTGGTTTAGATTATTCACATTGAAATGTAACCAAATTTGTCAGTCATAAAACGTTAATATTCTAAGGAATTCAACACCCATCAAAGACTCAGGCGAACATTTTTAAAATCAGTACTTATACTGCGCTAATTGGCTTTATTGTGAGTGAATTTATGTTTACCACTTAGCATAGTGGTCTTCACAAAAACCCATTGCTCCATGAATTTTATGTTGCCTTTTATCTTGATCCTTTAACAGTATCGTAGAATCGACCAAGTAATTGGGTGAAATCACTTGCTATAAAGCCTGCATTTACTTTTTCTTTGCGCTCACCTTCAGGCTCAAACCTTAAATTAATATGGCCATCACTGGTGTTAATATTCCAACTGTTAAAGCGTTCATTGCGATCTAAATTAAAGTCTGTTCCCACATTTAGTTTTAATCTACGCAATCCTTTGCCTGAAGATATGGAAACGTGGTTTTTACCACTGTTAAATGACCACTGGCCATTGTTGGGTTGGTTGCTGATCCATTTAAGGCTAACAATGGCAAAACCCAGAATTAAATCGTCGCCAGTGAAACCAATAAATTGGAATTGGTTAACTCCCATCTTTTTGCGCAAACCAGTGATTGGGTTGTCCATGTTGTTGCGTAAATCATAGCCGTGGAAGTTAATTTGGCCATTTGTATTGATTAACTTGTCCATAAAAAAGTGCTTGTGAAGTATTAATTTTTCAAGTTTATCAGTTTGCCTAGGGCTCACTAGGGCGATTAAAGTCAGCTTTAGGGTAAATTATGACAAATTGATTGTTTTTAACGGTATTTAATCAGTTTATGTATTTGGCGGTTGAATCAAGCATTCCCTATGAGGTTAAATGAGTACAGCTTAGCCTTTAAAATTATAAATATAAAAATATCACGCGCTTACGGCGCGGCAGGGACTTCCATGAGCCAGCAGAATATTCATAAAGTGACGCCTGAATGGGCGAAAAATGCTTACCTAGATAACGCCAATTATCTCAAGATGTACCAAAATTCGGTAGACAACCCTGAAGCGTTTTGGGGCGAGCAGGGCAAGCGCCTAGACTGGTTTACTCCTTACACCCAAGTAAAAGACGTTAGCTTTGCCGAAGAAGATTTACATATTAAATGGTTTTACGACGGTGTATTAAACGTTTGCCATAATTGCGTCGACCGTCACCTACCGGAAAAAGCCACTCAAAATGCGATTATTTGGGAGGGTGACGACCCAAACGATGATAAAACTCTTACCTACCAGCAATTGCACTTAGCGGTTAGTCGTTTTGCTAATGTGCTAAAAGATATGGGGGTGCAAAAGGGTGATGTGGTTACGCTTTATATGCCAATGATTGTAGAGGCCTCTTTGGCCATGCTTGCTTGCACGCGCATTGGTGCCATACATTCAGTGGTGTTTGGAGGTTTTAGCCCCGAGGCGTTAGCTGGCAGAGTTGAAGGTTGTAACAGCAAGTGGATAGTCACCGCTGACGAAGGTATTCGAGCTGGCAAAATTGTACCTCTAAAAGCCAGCGTAGATGATGCACTCACCCGCGCTGGAGCCCAATGTGTTGAAAAGGTTTTAGTAATCAAGCGCACTGGCAATAACGTAGGTTGGACCGAAGGACGTGATGTTGATTACGGGCAAGCCCTTAAGCAAGTAGATGACACATGTCCTTGTGAACCAATGAATGCAGAAGACCCATTATTTATTTTGTATACATCAGGATCGACGGGTAAACCAAAAGGCGTACTTCATACAACTGGAGGCTACTTAGTTTATGCATCTTTCACTCATCAGTATGTGTTTGATTATAAGCCAGGTGATATTTACTGGTGTACCGCTGATGTTGGCTGGGTAACAGGTCACAGCTATATGATTTATGGACCATTGGCTAATGGCGGCACCACTGTTTTATTTGAAGGTGTACCAAATTATCCTGCGGTCAACCGCATGGCTCAGATAGTCGATAAACATCAAATTAATACCCTATACACCGCACCCACCGCCATTCGTGCATTAATGGCCCATGGAGATAAAGCCATTGAAGGAACCAAGCGCTCTAGTCTGCGTTTATTGGGTAGCGTAGGCGAGCCTATTAATCCAGAGGCATGGGAATGGTATTATAAAACAATTGGCAATAGCCGTTGCCCCATTGTCGATACGTGGTGGCAAACGGAAACTGGCGGTATTTTAATTAGTCCGCTGCCAGGTGCTACCGATTTAAAACCGGGTTCGGCCACACGTCCTATGCCAGGTGTACAGCCAGCCATTGTTGATAACGATGGCAATATACTGGAAGGAGTAGCGGAAGGTTCGTTGGTCATTACTGACAGTTGGCCTGGTCAAATGCGCAGCGTATATGGAGATCATCAGCGTTTTATTGAAACCTATTTTAAAACCTTTCCAGGCACCTATTTTTCTGGCGATGGAGTTCGCCGTGACGAAGATGGTTACTACTGGATAACGGGCAGAGTAGACGATGTGCTGAATGTATCGGGTCATCGCATGGGCACGGCCGAAATCGAAAGCTCGTTAGTGGCGCACAATAACGTAGCTGAAGCGGCGGTGGTGGGGTACCCCCACGACATTAAAGGCCAAGGCATATATGTTTATGTGATTTTAAATATGGGTGTCGAGCCAACTGAAGCATTGCAAAAAGAGCTTAAACAATGGGTCCGCAACGACATAGGTGCAATTGCCGCCCCCGATTTAGTGCAGTTAACCTTAGGTTTGCCTAAAACTCGCAGTGGTAAAATTATGCGCCGTATATTGCGCAAAATAGCAGCTGAAGAGTTTGACACGTTAGGCGATACCTCAACTCTGGCCGATCCAGCAGTGGTTGATCAGTTGATATCTGGCCATAAAAAGTTATTAGGCTGATACTAGATTAAAATGGATACCAGATAGTTAGTTCCTAACTTCTGGTAAGACGGAATAGGTAAAACCCTTATAATATTTGTCGCGAACGCGGGAATCCACCTATATTGTCTTTCTCGCGAACGCGGGAATCCACCCATCTCGTCTTTCTCGCGAACGCGGGAATCCACCCATATCGTCTTTCTCGCGAACGCGGGAATCCACCCATATCGTCTTTCTCGCGAATGCGGGAATTCACCCATCTCGTCTTTCTCGCGAACGCGGGAATCCACCTATATCGTCTTTCTCGCGAACGCGGGAATCCATTGTTCAGTTACCAAGCGGTTAGTTCCTAACCTCTGATAAGTCATACTGTGCCCTAATCAAACTTAGGCAATGACCAATGTTTATTAATTGCCAATATTCGAATCACAAAGCAAACCCCCATAGACAAACACTCAGCAACCCCTGTTGGCAATTCAAGGGCCCACAGCAATATATAGGTTAGCCCACCTAACAAAGCCGCTGTGGCATATATTTCCTTTCGTAAAACTAATGGTATTTCATTAATGATTAAATCTCGAATCATGCCGCCAAAAGTCCCTGTAGCAACCCCTAAAAACACTGCGATTATAGGTTCCATTCCCGCGTTAAGTGCGACTTTACAACCAATTACGTTAAATAAAGCCAATCCAAATGCATCTGACCACACTAACCAGCGGCCGGGGGCTGTTATTCTTGAAATCACTGGCGTCGCTAGTAAGCAGGTAATCACAATCACCCAAATATAGGTGGCATCAAGCATCCAAAACACAGGTGTATTACCCAAAGTAATGTCTCTGAATGTACCGCCACCAATCGCTGTCACCATGGCAAGCACCATACCTCCATACCAGTCTAGCTTTTTGTCTTTTGCTGCCAATAAACCGGTAAGCGCAAAAATAACAGTTCCAAATAGGTCAAACCAATAAATCATGTGGTGATCTCAGACATTTTAACAGGAAGATTTTGCGCTGGAGTGTAACAAGCAATGGCCATTTCAAGAATGGCAAATACGCATTCTTACATTAAAGTGATAAATCATGAGTTTTTTTAACAACGCAATTGGTGGGTGTAATGCCCAATGACAACCCCATTTATTACCACTGTGTTGCAGCTGACTAATATCTATACAGGCCAGTAAATTCAAGCACATAGAGCCTATTTGATAATGTTTTACTGCCTATGGAAGCATAGTAAAGCGACAATGAAATGTGTACACTAGCCGATTGATTATCTTTAAATTACTAATTTAGGGGTGTAACAGTTGGTTTTTGTAAAGGATTTAGAGCCCCATGAGCTTTAAAGCACCAGAAAGTTTATCGGAGCAAATCGCTCAGCACATTGGCGATGAGATTATTACTGGTAAGTTGAAATCCAACGAGCGGATCCAAGAGCTAAAAGTGGCCACTGATTTAGAAGTGAGTCGTGGCAGTGTCCGTGAGGCGCTGCTTATTTTAGAAAGCCGGCACTTGATCGATATCTTGCCTCGTCGTGGTGCCATCGTTGCTGAGATAAACAGAAAAAAAGTTACTGCTCTTTATGAAACTTATATTACATTATTAATCGCGTTGGCATCAAAAGTATCGCAAGTTTGGCAGCCTGGTCAGTTAGATCCATTAATAGAACAGCTGCAAAAAATTAAAGACACAGCCAATAGTAATGACCCCGATGCAGCCAAAAAAGTTGTAAACGCAGGGTTTGACCTTATGCGTATGACGTATTCTATTGTGGAAAACCCATACCTAGAGAGTATTTTAGAAGATTTACAGCCGGCTATTCATCGTGCATATAACATGGCCTTAATGGCCGATCCAACAGCGCTGGTTTACAGTTTAACGTTTTTTGGGCAATTGCTTGAAGGTGTTGTTAAGCGCGATGTAGCGGTTATTGAAAAGGCCATGAGTGACTATGGCGATCATTTATTAAGCATCATGATGGATGCCCTAGACAGCTAATAAAAAAAGGGCCGTAACGTGCGACTTAAGTCGATTAAGTTGGCAGGATTTAAATCTTTTGTCGACCCAACCAAAATTCCATTCCCTACAAACTTAACCTGTATTGTAGGTCCAAACGGCTGCGGCAAATCTAATACCATTGATGCTGTGCGCTGGGTTATGGGCGAAAGCTCGGCCAAAAATCTTCGTGGCGACTCCATGACAGATGTTATCTTTAATGGATCCACTGGTCGTAAACCGGTAGGTCAAGCCAGTATCGAACTAGTATTTGATAACTCTGAAGGTAAATTAAAAGGCGAATATGCCCAGTACAACGAAATTTCTCTAAAGCGTAAAGTTACCCGCGACGGTCAGTCTATTTATTACCTTAACGGGACTAAATGTCGTCGTCGTGATGTAACCGACTTATTTTTAGGTACAGGTTTAGGCCCCAGAAGTTATGCCATTATTGAACAGGGTATGATTTCGAAGCTGATAGAATCAAAGCCAGAAGAACTTCGTGTTTATATTGAAGAAGCAGCGGGTATCTCTAAGTACAAAGAGCGCCGCCGTGAAACTGAAAACCGTATTCGTAGAACGACAGAAAATCTAGAACGGTTGTCTGATATTCGCGACGAACTTGGCCGCCAAATCAATCGCTTACAACGCCAGGCTGAATCGGCAGAAAAATACAAGAACTACAAAGAAGACGAACGACAAACTCGCGCCCAGTTATTAGCCATGCGTTGGAGTGAGATGGATCTTGAGTTAAATCAAATTAATCAGATAGTTGCAGAGCAAGAACTGGCTCTTGAAGTAGTATTAACTACCCAGGTTCAGGACGACACGGGTAATGAAGAAAAACGTATACTGCTGGTAGATTTAACCGACGACTTTGAAAAATTTCAAGCGCAGTTTTATGAAATTGGTGGCAGCCTAGGTCGTTTAGAGCAAAACATTCAATTTCAATCTCAACGATCTTTACAGCTGGATAATGACTTGCAAGAAGTGTCTATTGGGATGGAAGAAATTGCAGTTTCATTGCAAGACGACGAGCTGTCTCTAGAAGGTATAGAAGAAGAATTAATGGCCATTGAGCCAGAATCAGAATCAGTAAGTGAGCAAGAAGAAGCGAGCCAAGAAGTATTAGTAGCAGCCGAAGAGGCCATGCATACATGGCAAGCTGATTGGGATAAATACAATCATGACAGTGCGGAACCCCAGCGTATAGCTGAAGTTAGTAAATCTAATATACAGCATTCTGAAAATAGCATTGCTCGTATTGCTCAGCGTTTAGAGCGGCTGCAGCACGAACTCATTAACTTGCAAATTGGCGAAGAGGCTGAAGAGCAGTTGGCTATGCTTGATGAACAGCTGGAAGAAAAAGAATTACAGTTAGAGCAGCAACAGCAAGACGCGGCTAAGTATCAAAGCACAGTGGAACAAGAGCGTGAAAAACAACAGCAGCTTTCTCAGCAACTAAGTGAATCTAGAATTCAGTTGCAAACTGCCATGGGTCGTAAATCTTCATTAGAGGCATTGCAGCAAGCCGCATTAGGAACCGACAGTGAAAGTGGCCGTTGGTTACAGTCAAATCAGATACATCAGAACAAGCGTCTTGCAGATAACTTATCTGTTGAGAGCGGGTGGGAAACGGCAGTAGAAACAGTATTAGCTGAACAACTTCAGTCAGTGGTTGTTCCTAGTATTGATCAATTCGCCGAACGCTTAATTAACCTTAAGCAAGGTCAAATTACCTTGATAGAAGACGCGGGTGAGCAGTCAGCTGGTACAGGCAGTTTAGCCAGTAAAGTTAAGGGTTTAAATACACATTGGTTAAGCGCTATTTTATGTGCAAACGATTTAACATCGGCTTTATCTCAGCGCGGTAATTTACAACTGGGCCAAAGCATTGTGACACCTGAAGGTATTTGGATTGGTCCAAACTGGATTCGAGTAAAACGTGCTGGTGAAGATCAGTCTGGTGTGCTGGCGCGCAAGCAAGAATTAGAACAATTGATCATTAAAGAAGATGATCTTGATACTTTAGTAGAAGAGTTAGAAGTTGAGCTTGAATCAACCTCTATGCGTATCAATACTTTAGAGCAACAACGCGACACTGCTCAGCGTGAAGTGAACCAAGCGACACAGTCCTTGTCTGATCATAAATCGAATATTAATGCACAGAAGGTACGCTTAGAACAGCAGGTTAATCGTCGTAACCAATTACTTGGGGAGATAGAAGAGCAAAAAGAACATAAAGAACTTGAAGTTGAAGGTTTAGAGGAGGCTCGTATCCAATGGCAAACAGCTCTCGAAGATATGGAACGCTTTAGTGATGAACGTGAACTTTTGTTAGAAAAACGAGATGTCTACCGTGAATCCTTAGATCAGGCACGTCATCGTGCTCGTCATCAAAAAGATCATGCCCATCAACAGCAATTAAAAGTGCAAACGTTTGCTCATCAAAAGCAAACATTGATCGAAGCTGTTAATCGTCACCAAGTTCAAAAGCAAAAATTAGAAGAGCGTAAGGTACAATTATCTGAACAGCTTAACGAGGGGGATTCCCCTGTTGAAGAGCTGAAGATGCAATATGAAGAAATGATGCAGCAGCGCTTAGATGCTGAAGATTTAATGAAGGTATCTCGCAATAAAAAAGAAACCATTGAGCAGCAAATACGCGAAGTGGAATTAAAACGTCAAAAGCTAGAGCAACAAGCTCAGGCTGTGCGTTCTCAGCTAGAACAAACTCGCATGCAGTACCAAACTATTCACACCCGTCGTGGCGGAATAGAAGAGCAGTTAGCTGAAGCAAAAATTGTATTAGAAGAAGTGGTAGCTACACTGGCTGATGATATTTCTATAGAAGTGTGCCAGCGTGAACTTGAGCAAATTCAACAACGGATTACTCGTTTAGGTGCTATTAACCTAGCGGCCATAGACGAATA